>JBKPPP010000028.1:0-34231 GCA_046733615.1 Acidobacteriota bacterium
GCCAGAACAGTCGATTCGACAAAGATCTTTGGTTACCTGACAGTTCCCGAAGATTCGAAGATCGGAGTTTGCGCTCACGAGCTCGGCCATCTTCTGTTCGGATTTCCGGATCTCTACGACACGGACCAGAGCTCCGAAGGAATCGGCAACTGGTGTTTGATGGCTGGTGGCAGTTGGGGTGGTGGCGGAAATACTCCGGTGCACCCGTCCGCCTGGTGCAAAGCGAATCAGGGTTGGGTCTCCGTCGACAATCGCACCACGAACGGCGCCGTGAACATTCCGGACGTCAAAGATTCCAACACGGTGCTGCGGCTTTGGAAAGATGGTGGACCAGGTAACGAATACTTCCTGGTCGAGAACCGCCAACGGAATCGCTTCGACGCGTCGCTGCCGGCCGGCGGATTGCTGATCTGGCACATCGACGACTCCGTCAGCACCAACACAAACGAGTCGCACTACAAAGTGGCTCTCATGCAGGCTGACGGGCACCGCGACATGGAACTCGATCACAATCGGGGAGACAACGGCGATCCGTATCCCGGCTCCACGAGCAACTCTGCCTTCATCAAGACCTCGACGCCGAATTCGTTGTCGTACAGCGGCGTGGACACATGCGTTTCCGTCACCGCCATCAGCGCCCCCGCAGCAGTCATGACGGCGAATGTCGCGGTTCGTTGCAAACTCGTCGAGAAGAATCCGTTGAAGGAAATTCGCGACAAGCGATTCGACAAGAGCCCGCTGAAGGAGATTCGCGACAAGAATCTCATCGGCGACAAGCGCCTCGAAAAGCCGGACATCGACAAGGCCGCGGCCTTCGACAAAGGCTTCGCTGAAAAGCCCGGCGATAAGTTTACGGACGGCAAACTCACCGACGGCAAGTTTACGGAAGGCGGCTTCCCGGGCGGATTCGGCGGGTTCTCTCCTCAGGAATCGAGGCTCGCTCAGTTGGAGTCGCGCGTGGCCGCGCTCGAGGCTGTTGTGAGCGGCGGTACCGGCGGCACGGGACAAGCCGGCGCATCGCCGTTCATCGGGTCGGAACTGCGCCCGGATCTGAGTGAAGGTGCACTCTCGGCCGAGGAGGACTACAACACGCAACTACAGGATCAGATGCAACAAGGATCCGCGGAGGCGAAGCGCTCCTACGATACGAAGCCAAAGGATCGTTAACGCCGTGCGATTCCTGATCCTTGCTCATGCTGGCGACGCGACCGCCGCGCAAGTGGCGGCGCGTCTCCGGCAACGTCATCCACCTGACGAAACGCGACTGGTGTTGCTGGAAGAGATCGTGTCGGCGTCACGCTGGACTCACACGCTCAACGGCGCGAAGGCCGACACGATCCTCACGCTGCATGATGGCACTGAGATTCGCCGCGACGAAATCGGAATTGTTTTTAATCGCTTGCAGTATGTTGACCTTTCGCAGTTCGCGCTCTCCGCGGCGGCGGATCGCGAGTATGCAGTGATGGAAATGTTCGCTTTGCTGCTGAGCTGGCTTAAAGCATTGCCTTGTCCGATCGTCAACCGGCTTTCGTCGCAGAACCTTTCTGGGCCAACTCACAGCTCTCTGGCCTGGCAGCAACTGGCAGGTAAGGCGCAACTCCCGACAGCACGCATTCGGTTGACGAGCAGTCTGCGCCGCTACGCCGCGCCGGACTTAGTTCCTCTTCCGGTGGGACCGGCGGCGTTCGGTAATGTTCCGGCATGGTTGAGTGAGCCGGTTGGCGAAGGACGCGCTTCAGTTTTTGTTGCCGGTGAGCAGGTGCTGGGCGACGTGCCAGAGCAACTCAAACGTGGTTGTCTGAAGTTAGCCGCGTTGAGCGGCTACGAAATACTAGTCGTCAATTTTGCATCGGCGTCGACGAATGGCGGGTGGAAGTTCAACGGCATCGATCCATGTCCGGCAGTAACGCATGGTTCGGTGATCGAGGCAATCGTAAACCTGCTGGAGGCACGATCTTGATCTTGTTTTGTGGCATTGCTTCGGAACCGCCGCTGGCGCTCGCAATCGAGGCCGCCGCTCGCCGTGGGCTGGATCATCTCGTCTTTCATCAACGCCAGGCGCAGTTCTACGACATTGCCGTCGACCATCACAACGGCGCGCTTACGGGTTATCTTTGGGTGCAAGAAAAGGAGTGGCCGCTAGAGAGCTTCACGGGCGTCTACACTCGCTTGATCGAGATCGACTCTTTGCCTGAGAACCAGCCGCGAGCACGCGTCGCGCCTGATATGAATCGGGTGGCGAAATCAGCGTTTCTTCACCAGGCTTTGTCGGATTGGCTGGAGCTGGCCGAATGCCGGGTAGTTAATCGCTCGCTCGCGGCCTCATCCAACGTTTCGAAGCCATACCAGGCGCAGTTCATCTCACAATTCTTTCGCACGCCGCCCACGCTGGTAACGAACGAGCCCGACGAGGCGCATGAATTTATCCGTGCTCACGGAAGGGTGATTTACAAATCGATCAGCTCCATTCGCTCCATAGTTCGTGATTGGTCGCCCGCCGACGATCGGAACATCGAGAAGATTCGAGCGTTGCCAACTCAGTTTCAGGCCTTCATTTCCGGCACCAATATCCGGGTTCATGTGGTAGGCGAGAAAGTGTTTGCTACCGAGATTGGCACACCTGCGGTTGACTACCGTTACGCACAAAGAGATGGATTCGACGTCGAGATGCGCGCGGTGGAATTGCCGTGGGATATGGCGGAGAAGTGTCTTCAGTTATCGCGTGAGCTTCAGCTTCCATTCTGCGGCATCGACTTGAAACGGACGGAGCAGGATGCCTACTATTGCTTTGAAGTGAACCCGTCACCGGCCTATAGTTACTATCAGCAGTACACCGGACAACCGATTGCGGACGCGTTGGTCGAGTATCTGGCGGGAAACGGAGTAGGTAGCGCGAAACCGGGAGGTTTTGAAGATGTCGGTTCAGGCAGTTGAGAACTGGGCGCTCATTCACGGTAGAGTAGAAGCTATCAGCGACCACGGCGAGTTGACTGACTACGCGTCGACGACGATTTCAGTGAACGAAGTAACGCCCGTGCCTGATTACCCGAATCTGTTTTCCTGGGCCACCGGGAAAGAGATCGCCATCAATATTCCCAAGACGAAAGTCGATGAACTAGGCTTATCCGCGGGCGACTCAATCCGCGCCCGCGTCCGCAAAGCCGGCCCAACCAGCGCCTTCGTCGACCCTGACGAGATCGCGAAAACGAACTAGTTTATAGGTTTATTTGTGGCGGGTGTTGCGTTCTTGGTTAGAACGAAGACGTGGGCAAAGCCCTGTCCGTCAAGAATTGAATAAGCTAGATCCGCTTCAGATGGGTCGCTGCCGTAGACGACAATCGTCTGATCCGTCGGCAACTCGTTAGACGCTCTAACCGGCAGCTCATCCAGGGGAATGTTTCTCGCTCCGTCTCTGTGATTTGCTGCATACGCGGCGCGCTCCCGTACATCGAGCAGCACCATGTTTTCTTTGCTTGAAAGTTTCCGCTCGAGACCGGCTTCACTGATCGACCACTCATCAATAGACCTGGTGTTTTTCAGCTTCAGCTTGGACATCAGAGCTGCTTCTTCTAATGGCGAGAGTTTTCCTACCCACATTTCCGTCACAACCCCATTTCGATCGAGAATCGCCAGTGTGGGCACATTCTTTATACCTAACGACGAAAGTGATACGTACCGCAACTCTCGAATCGGAATCTCGTGTTGCTTTAAATACTCTTCGCCCTCCGACTCTTTCTCTGAAAACAATGCTATCAATCTCGTGTTGGGCTGACTCGCGATGCCCGTAATCAAACGGCGGTAAAACTCCGCACTCTCCGAACAATACGTGCACTGCTTGCTGAGTGCTACCAGAACTGTTCTCTCCGAATCAGCCCAATTAATCCCGTTAATGCTGAGCCTGGCATCACGCGCAATGCGGTAGTCGTAATTTGGGGCTGACTGAAAGAAAAACTTCCTGACGAGCAAAGCGCAAAGCACGACTGCCGCGAGCAGAATAGCGATGTTGAGGATTCGAACTGTCATTTTTGATGAGGAACAGCGGCTTAGTCTTCAACGGTATTGTTTAGGGTTCTGGACCGAACCCTTACCTTCTTTGTCGATCTCGAAATAGAAAGTGAGTTTCCCGCGAACACTCACAGGAGTGCCATCCTGTTTCTTGCTGGGCACAAATCTCCATTCCTTAACCGCAGTGACCACCGCGTCGCCAATGCTTTTGGATGGCGCCTCTAAAACGGCGGTATGGACCACATCGCCTTTCGCATCGTATTGCAATTCGACAACGACCACGCCCTGTTCGCGTTTCTTGAGAGCTTCCGCGGGATATGAAGGCATAACAGTCTTCGAGGCTGATTTACGTATCCCGTCTTCGCCTACCCGGATCGCCTGGTCGTTTTGTGCCGGCTTCGATGGGATCTTCTCTAAGAATGCTTTTCCAACTTCAACCAGGCTCTGTGCGCGCAGATTTTCATTTCGCAATTCTTCCGCTCGAGCCATTGCTGCTTCAGGGTCAGCGGAGGCAACAACTCGAAAGGCCTCGTTGAAGCCAAAATCGACGTTGGCAACATCCAGAGGAAATCTGGCTTTCAGAGGGCCAATCTGAACTGTTTCAGCCCAGTCTGAAGAGGAAAGGGCAGACTCTTCGAATGAATTAAAGTCCTTGACCGTCTCAGCCATGACGATATGAACCGCCGCGGACTTCAAAGTGGCTAATTGAGCCGCTGCGGTTAGCAGTAGAAAAGGACGGCGGCCGTCGGACATGGAGCGAGCGGCTTTTAACGCTTTATCCACTGTCTCTTCGGCTAGATTTGGATTTGGCCCCTTGCCCTGGATCTTCGCGACAGCCTGGAGCAAGATGCTGCGCTCGACACCCTGCGGCAGTCGATTCGCCATCGCCTCTGCTTTCGAGACGTCAGCCGCCTTCTGCTTAATGCTCCATGCTCCATCGCCAAAATCGATGATTGCAGCTAATCGCTGACTGGTTTCTACATCCGAGATGCGCCCTTGAGCAGTACGAGCCGTTTTGAAGTCACCCTTACGCCACGCCTGAAAGGCTATTTCAAGATAGGCCATGTCGCGGCTTTCCTGATCCGGCTTATTCTCAGCGTCGGTTAGTTGCTCCTCGATCGTTCTGGGCGCCGCGTTCATGTAGCGAAAGGCGGAGTCTTTCGTCAGTCCGGTTGGAACGTCCGGTGAAAGCGCAGCCATAACGGCGTTCAGCTTTTCGGTTAAATCGGGAGCTACATTTCTTGATTTAGGCAACAACATGTAGCAAAGCGCATAACTGTACTTACGTTGTTCCGAGTCAGGAGTCATACGCCAAAGAACATCCGCGGCAGTGATCAGGTACGCTCGTATCAAGGCCGGCGGAACGCGGGGCCGATCCGCTGTAATGTTGGGTACGAGTATGTCTTCCACTAAGGTGATCTTGAATTGATCCGAGTCGAGCATGTCGGGGGCAGTAAACAGATACAGTCCCAGCGAATGGAACTCCCTTATGTCTACAGACGGTTGTTGCGAGATGTAGGTCAGCGCTTGAAGAAAAAGTCTGTTCGCCTCGGCTTCGTCTTTCTTTCGCAAGCCATAGATAAAGTCGAAGAACCCGCGGGGAACTCCGCCTTTTAAGCTACGCTCAGCGAATTGGACGGCAACAGGCGGATCTTCTTCCAGCAGATCGCGAGCGGTTCTGATGTTCGCGCCGCTCAGAGTTTTCAAACGTTGGTCTTCAGCCTCGCGCTTCACCGCCGAATCGATTAGCCGTTTGGCCCACTCAGCATCGCTACGGGCGAGCAGTGCGATTATGCGACGGTGCAATATTGATAGAGCCCTTGCCTCAGGGTCGTTTCCGTCAGCGGTCGTCAAACTCAGAGCTTTTTCGAACAGGGACCGCGCGTATGTCTCATCATATTTCCACAACGTCCCCGCCAGTCGCGCGATTTCCAAAGCCTTTGCACGAACGTTATTAAGAGCGAGGATCTTCTCCGCTAATCGATGTACCTGGTAGACGGCGAGCTTTTCGTCCTGTGCCTGTGGTTCTGGCTGAGGTTGCTGAGCCCTTACGGTCGACGAGAGAGCAAGGAAAATAACCACTAAGCACGAGAGTACCTGCTTGAGCGTCTTTTGAATCACACGTAGCTCTCTACAAGTGATTAGCATTCCCGGTAAATTGAAATCGGTGGTTGGGTCTAGTCGCTAATGCCGCCGCAGCTGTCCCATGCCGTACAGCTACAAGTCTCCTGGACTGGCCAGCACCACTTGAAACCGGTGGTTACGTTTGGATCACAACCAACACACAATCCTCCGGTAAGCGGAACGCACGTGATGCAGGCGCTGGCCGCTTGCTGAGGCATAGCCGTGTAGGTCGTGACAATAATCAGCGAGGTCAAAATCAAGAGGCGAAGTCGTATAGGTCCTATTAAACGAGACATGAGAATGCTCCTTGTTAGGCTAGGAACAGAACAATTAGGCTAGTGTCTCGGCGACACTGCCCAGGGAGGAAAATTTACGGGAAGGTTCTACTCTGTTAAGAATGTAATGTCAATGGTTTAGTCCATGATACAGGCGGAGATGAGTTATGAGTTTGTTTGACGTACCGGCAGAGGTGCTCAATGCGCGTCCGGAGAGGGCGAAGGATTTTGATTTTCTTCAGGGGCGCTGGCTCATTCATCACAAGAGACTCGCAGCGCGTCTGGTTGGTTGCCAGACGTGGCAGGAGTTCGAGACGCCGGCGGCGAACCAGCTTATTCTCGGGGGACTTGGGAATATAGACCACTGTCGAATTGAGGCAGGCGAGTTTTTTGAGGGTGTTTCGCTGCGGCTGTTCGACAAGCGTGCCGGACTCTGGCGGATTTACTGGATGGATACAAATGGCGCAACTCTCTTCCCGCCGCTTGAAGGTTCTTTCGCCGGCCCCGTCGGATTGTTCCGCGGGCACGATCAGCATAACGGCATTCCTGTATTGGTCGAGTTTCGCTGGGACAAGACAAATCCCGAGGCGCCGACCTGGCAGCAAGCTTTCTCGGCTGATGACGGAGAGACGTGGGAAGTGAATTGGTACATGCAATTTGAAAGACTTGTTGCCTAACGAAGCGCGCTTTCGAACAAGCTGGTCCGCTTCTTTTGTGGGAGTCCAGGCACTATAGCACAGCGATTTGGTCAGGTTGGAAATACTGCGATGGATACTGAAAACATGCAAACAGTCTATGAAGCCGCCGGCGGGTTCGATGGGGTGTTGAGGTTGGCCCATGCGTGGCACCGGCGGGTGCTGGAGGATGAAGTTGTGAGTCATGCGTTCAGCCACGGATATCATCCGCAGCACACCGAGCGGCTCGCCGCGTACTGGGCAGAGGCGCTCGGTGGGCCGGCAAACTACTCCGGCCAATACGGCGATGAGACGTCTGTGGTTCGGATTCACAGCGGCAACGGAGCGCACGAGGACATGGACCAGCGAGCAATCACCTGCTTCGATCAGGCGTTGCAAGATGCCGGACTCGCCGGCGACGAGCGACTCAGACGCGTGCTGCACGATTACTTCGCGTGGTCAACCACGACCACCATGAATCGTTATCACAAGTCGGCGGACGATGTGCCGGACGGTTTACACATCCCGAAGTGGTCCTGGAACGGGCTCGTGAGCAGTGCAGAGAATGGGTAAAGGGCTGGCGTTGCCACCAGCCCTACTTGAAAACCCAGTGTGTGTCAGGCTGAGTCAGAAATTGATGTCTCCAACCATGGTGAACGTGTAGGCGCCCGTAACGAAGTTCTGCTCGACGACGATTGCGGCCTTTCCGCTTGCGGCCGCAAAACGACCAGTGCCGTTCTGGAAAACCATGTATCCGGTTGCGATGCCGGTGCGAAGGTCCATCTGGCCATCCGCGATGACTGCCGGCAGACGATCGCCGTTGGCGGCTACATAGGTAACGTCACCGGCTGGATGCGAGATGTTCGGGTCGTTCGCGTCAGGCAGGAATTGAATCGTGCCGAAGCCGGTGAACACTCCCAGGTGAGTCGCGTTACCCGATACCGTGACCGTCGCGCCGGTGACGTTGCCATTACCATCTATGATAAAGGTGGCGACGCCGTTTCCGTTGGCGGCATACGGACGCTCGGTTGCGCTGACCGGAAGCGTGCCCAGCAGCAGGGCGAAAGCCAGAATCAAACTGTTGAGCGTGAGAAAACGTTTCATGATGATCTCCTTCGTATCGCTTCTAAATGTTGAGCCTCGTACTCGCGGTACCAAACGTCGGCGACCCCGTACGTTTTCAAGTGGCCGATATTCAAAGAACATCACACCCTGCTTTTTTGACCTGCTTTTTGCCTGACGCAGACGACGCTGTAATATCCAACAATGATTCGAAAACTAGCCGTTGCACTCGGGATTACTTTGTTCCTGGCTTTGTCGTTCGTTTCGGCCACCGCCAAAACCGTCGAAAAGCCGCAAATCATCAAACTCCAACGCTTCCGCAAAGCCCTGTGGAAGGTACACGTCACGGTGAAGGGCAAGCCTGGCGACTTCCTGCTGGACACCGGCGGTGGCGTCACGCTGCTGACGCACGAGTTCGCCAACGGGATCGATTGCAAGTTCTGGGGACGGACCACGGGCTTCAACATGTTTGGGAAGAGAAGTGAGGGCCCGCATTGCGACAACGTACAGATCACAGTCGGCGATGTGGCACTCACTCCGGTCAATGTTGGCAAGATCGATTTTGGCGATCAGTTCCCCGGGGACAAGAGCCCGGACGGGCTGCTCTCGCTCGACGCGTTTGACGGCAAGGCGATCACGCTCGATCAGACGGCAGCAACAGTTACGATCGAGACTCCCGAAAGTCTCGCGCGGCGAACGAAGGGGATGAAAGAGCTGCCATTCCGGGTCTCGCGCGAATGTTCCGCGAGGTGTCTGAGTGGCTTCCTGGGTGTCCCGACGTCGGAGGGAATGACGTGGCTGATCCTGGATTCCGGCGCCGGCGGCGTTTCGCTGATCTCGAAGGACCACGCCAAACTCTTCGGGCTTGACCCGCAAGTTAAAGAGCAGCGGCTCAAGTACGAAGTCGCTCCCGGATTTCCCATTGATAGCCCGGTCCTGGTGCCTGACATGATCATGGACGGCAATCTCGGTCAACCGTTCATGAGCCAGTACGTCATCACGATGGACCTGGCGAGCGGCCGCTTGTGGCTCGCCAAAAACAAATAGGAGTCCGCATGACCGAAGCAGAGATTTCCGGCATCTCGCCTTTCTTTATCGTGAACCACGTACCGACCTCGCTCGCGTTCTACCGAGACCAGCTTGGATTCGAGATCACCTTCGAGGGCCCTTCTCCTGACGATATCTTCTTTGGCATCGTTCGTAGAGGCGGCGCGCAGATCCTGATGAAAGCTATTGGCGTGGCGCCGGTGCCGAACTACACGCGAGACGTCAAACAAGGCATCGCCCGCTGGGACGCATTCGTTATCGTTCCCGATCCTGACGCACTGGCGGCCGAGTTTGCTTCGCGCAATGTCGGCTTCTTCGCGCCCGTGAAAGACACGCATGACGGTCTGCGGGGTTTCGAGATCAAAGACGCCGACGGGTATCTTTTGTTCTTCGGTCGTCCTCGGTGATGACGCGTGTCGAAGGTCGATATCGTCAAGCGCGAAGATGATGAAGCCGCATGAAGCCAATCGAGCGTTCTGGGACGCTTCTACCGAGTGGTGGAAAGAGAAGGAGGACCAGCGTGGCTTCTGGAGGAAGGCCCACGAAGATCCTGCGTTGGTGCTCAGTCCGGCCGAGATGTCTTTCCTTAAAGACGTCGATGGAAAAGACGTGTGCGTTTTGGGCAGCGGCGACAACGAAGTTGCATTCGCGCTGGCCGGTCTCGGTGGTCATGTCACCTCCGTCGACATCTCAGAGCGCCGGCTCGGAGTTGCCGCAGACAGGGCTCGCATACTCGGGCTGCAATTGACCTTTGTGCGAGCGGACGTGACAGATCTCTCGCCCCTGACTGACAACTCTTTCGATCTCGTCTACACGGGTGGCCACATGTCTGTGTGGATCTCCGACATTCAGAAGTACTATGCGGAGGCTGTTCGCATCCTGAAGCCAGACAGGCTGTTTGTGGTGAATGAGTATCATCCGGTGCGGCGGATGTGGCTGGATGCCGATGGGCCAGAGCCGCATCATCGCTACTGCAACCGTGGTCCTTACACGTATACCTCGGATGAGGGGCTGCCGACGTTTGAATACCACTGGACCGTTGCCGATCACATTCAGGCAGTCGTCGATGCGGGCTGCCGCGTCGTAAAGGTGGAAGAGTATGAGCGGAAGATCGAGGATGAGTACTGGATGGGCGCAGATCTCGACAAACTTCCCACGTTCCTGCTGATTGCCGGCCGCAAACTGGCCAACAGATGGACTACGTATTCAGGCGTCACATCGTGAAGCTGACGGTCTCGGGCAGCTCCAGTGCGGTCGGAGAGTTGGCATCGTTCAAAATAAACAAGTCGGCCTGCTCCGCATCCATCGCCTTAGAAAACAGAAAGCCCTGAGCATATTGGCACTTCAGCAGTCGTAGCTGATTGAGTTGTTCCTCGGTTTCGACACCTTCAGCGATCACTTCCAGCCCGAGATTTCCGGCCAACGTCACGATCGTTTTCACGATTTGCAGGTTTTCATCGCTCTCATTCATCGTCGAGATGAAGGAGCGATCTATCTTCAAGATGTCCAAGGGGAACCGGTTGAGATAACTCAACGAAGAATAACCGGTGCCGAAGTCGTCAATGCTCAAACGCACTCCCAGCGCACGCAGTTTAGCCAGCGTGATTGCAGCCACTTCCGGATTATCCATAACCACGCTTTCCGTGACCTCCAATTTCAAATGCCACGGCTTGAGTCCGGATTCGTGCAGCACTTCTGCAATACGTTCGACGAGGTCAGCCTGCATGATCTGTTTTGCCGAGAGATTCACACTCATTATGAGATCTCTCGCGGACAAGGAACGTCGCTGCCACACGCGTAACTGCCGGCAGGCTTCACGCAGGACACTCAATCCCAAAGGCAGAATCAACCCGGTCTCTTCAGCCAGCGCGATGAAATCAGTAGGCGATACGATGCCGCGCTCGGGGTGATGCCATCTCACCAGCGCCTCGAACCCGTAGAGTTGTCCGTCATTCACCGAGACAATTGGCTGATAGTAAACATGGAGCTCGTCGTTCTCTATTGCACCACGCAAATCGGTTTCCAGGCGCAGTAATGTCAACGCGCGCGTGTGCATCGCGGCATTGAAAATCTCGAATCGAGCTTTGCCGGCGTCCTTCGCGCGATACATTGCGGTATCCGCATCGCGAATAATGTCTTCGGCTTCTTTATAGTTCGGTGAGCTTAGTGCGATGCCGATGCTGCCGGTAGTGATTGCTTCGTGGCTCGAAAGCTTGAAAGGCGCGGATATGACTTGCAGCACCTTTTCCGCAATGTGTATGGCGTCTGAAGGATTCTCGAGCGGGTCGAGCAGTAGTGCAAACTCATCACCTCCGAAACGCGCTACGACGTCCGTTTGACGAATGCACGTTTCGAGACGCCGGGCAACCAGAATCAGCAGCTCATCGCCGCAAGGATGGCCCAAACTGTCGTTGATGTTTTTGAAGCGGTCGATATCCAGGAACAATACACAGAATCGATGCTCTTCGTTCTGATGAGCACGTCCGAGAGCCAGTCGCAAATGCTCGGTGAACAATGAACGATTAGGCAATCCTGTCAGCGCGTCGTGAAACGCGGCGTGCCGAAAATGCTCGCGACTTTGCTGAAGCTCCTTGCTGGTGCCTTCGAGCTTTTCAACATAGCGATTGAGTTCTTCAACGTGACGCTCAGCTTGTTCCGCTCGAAGACGCTCAGCTTCAGCACGGGCGTGTTCAGCCTCAGCGCGGTCGCGTTCGGCTTGTTCCGCCTGAGCTGCTGTCGCTCTGATGTCCTCGAGGTATTTGTCGTAGGTGAAGTAAATGATCGAGATAATCGGTAGCGGGGCCAGAACTGCATAAAAGCTGACCGTATTCTCCAATTTCACGATGCCACCGGCTAAAAACACGCCGATAAAGTAAGTCAGCGACGACCAAAGATAGTGCTTGCTCCAGGTTTGCCACAGGGGCCGATCAGTTTTGAGGCCCATGCAGATCGCTACCAGCCAGGTATGCGTTAGATACTGCGCCACTGCCACCACACAGAGAATAACCAGGCTGACTGAATAGGGTTGCGACGTAATGCTGAGGTCAGCGCCGAAAAACAATCGCGCAATAGCGCCTGTGGTGAAAACCGCGGCCGCGCTTGCCCCGGCATTGAAGAGAATCGTGACCCATCGTCTGCTGAGATACAGGCCGGAACTGAATCCATCGGCAGCGGCAACTATGACCGCTGCCTCTGGCCCATAAAGGAGAAACGTAAGGAAGACGAAAGTATCTGCTACGGTAATGGTTGTATTGACGCGTGGGACTTTGATAGCAATACGTGAGTTGACAGCTATCGTCAGCAAAAGTAGTGACAGGTAACGAAAGTCGAGTTGGTGATACGCGAGCTTGTGGGCCGAATAGAGAAAAACCGCACCGCCGCCGGTAACGACCAGCCACATATACCGGCTAATGAGTCCTTGTCTTGCCGCGTTCTCTGGCATGATGGTCGCGCGGTGCAGTCGCGCTAGAAATAGAGGAGATCGTATTGTCCGGCAGCGTTGAAGCCGAGTTTTAAATAGAACGCCTCTGTGCGTGTGTTTTGATTCTCGACAAACAGATAAATAGCGTTCCTGCTTTGGAGAAGAATGCGGCCAAGCGCACTCACACAACGATGCCCAACTCCTTTGCCTCGTTTTTCGGGACTCACATAGACGCCTTCGATGTACGCAGCTTGAGGTGTATCTGAGATGATGTCAGTTTTGAAGATCAGCCGTCCATTTTCGATCACGACCCAAACTCGTTGCCTGTCGATGCGCCGGAGATAGCGTGCGCGGAAGCCGGCCCCGTCTTTCTTTAATGGATCAACGCCGCTGATTTCGAAGGCCATCGCTGCTTGTGCCTGGACCACCTGCTCGAGATCTTCCGGTGTCGCTGGACGAAGACCTGCAACTCTAGTTTGTTCCGGAAAAGGCTCCCGCCTCTGCAAGAAAGTTATGGGGCAGACAAGCCGCGGCGACTCACCGTTAGACGAGTAATAGCTCCAAAAGCGTTCGACCGCATTGTGCTCACCCATTAGTAAGTGAGGTGAACTCTCACGACGTGCGAACCCAGCAAACGCGCGAATTGCGCGCTCACTAAAAGCTTCGAACACGATGGTGTGGCCTATGAGCGCGACACCTTCCACGTCGTTCTTTTCGTCACGGCAGGTATAAAAGTGTCCGCGGTTTAGGGGATTGACCAAACCGTTATCGCGAATGAACCCGGCCATGATTACGTTCGTGAGTGAGTCACGCGAGAGTGCCGTCAGGATCCGCTGCTCACTTCCAGGTGAAGCGAGCGTGACAACAGGCACAGTCGTCGCTCCCGGGATCGCAGGAGGAGGAACACTTCTCTGTTCTCTTTGGAGAGAGAAGTTGTATTCGAGTTTAGAAGCTGGTGCTGCCATAAAGATTCCTCCATAAGTTATGTACAGATCACTGCACGGAGCCATCTTCCTGTACAGCAGCCATTTCAGCGCTGCCGTCGCCATTCGAAAGCACTGACAACGCCCAAATTGCACCACCGTCGCCGATTGCCACGCCATCGCCGATGGCAACTCCATCCGAAAAGAGAAGACCATCGCCGATTGCCACGCCGTCGCCGATCGCGACACCAGTCGCGAGACTACTACCTAACAAGAAAGTGTAACCATCGCCGATCGCCACGCCGGTGCTCGTCAGGACGTTGTCTCCGATTGCGACGCCATCGCCAATCGCTACCCCATCACCGATCGCAACGCCATCGCCGATTGCCACGCCGTCGCCAATCGCAACGCCATCTCCGAGTGCGACTCCAAGATCGTAAATTCGATGGTAACGAGTGATGAGATTGCTACCAGTGGCGTAGCCGTGATTGAGGATGATTCCCTGAGCCCAGGTAAACGTGTAGCCACTAATCGAGGTATATGGGCTGGGAGCCGTGGCTGTGACGAGTAGTGGTGTTCCCAACAATGTTGCGTTCGATAGGTCAGTGCGTACCAGCTTCGCCAGACGAACGGCGCCTTCGACGTTCAACTGTCCGGCCCCCTGCTCGAGCATGTTGTGACCCGCGAGAGGTTGCGCCGTGTACATTAGAATCATCTTGACCAGGTTTGGAGTAAGTTTTGGATTTGCCTGGAGGAGCAGAGACGCTGTGCCTGACACGAGCGGCGTTGCCATAGAAGTGCCGCTCATTCGCATCATCTTATGATTGCTGCCACTCGTGGGAGTGCATTCGAGCTGTGGATACTCCGAAACGAGTCTATTAGATCTGCTCTCGGCTGCAATCAGTTTGTTTCCGGGGGCGACGAGATCTGGTTTGAAGATGTGATCGTAATAGCGAACACCATCGACGGTTCGATAACTGCGTGTTGGTCCGCGCGAGCTATAGGTCGTAACACGATCGTCAGCGCGGGTATCGGTGCCAAACGAATTGGTCGCACCGACCGTGATTACTGAAGGATCATTTCCGGGTGCATGGATACGACCATAGATTGTTCTTCCATTAACGTCCGTGCCGTCGTTTCCGGCCGCTGCGACAACAACGATTCCCGCATTGACCAACCGGCGAGCGGCGAGACACAGTGGATCATCTCTATACGAATCCACCGCCGGCGAGCCCAGGCTCAGGTTAACGACTCTTATTTTGTATTTTTGATAATTCTTATCGCCGAGCGGTTTAGTGGGATCCACCGGTGCAAGTATCCAATTGAGCGCTCTCATCACGTTAGACACCGCACCGATTCCAGCCGAGTTGAGAACGCGTAGATTGATTACCTTGGCTTCCGGCGCCACTCCGATGTACGCGCCGTGTGCAACGTGGTCTATTCCAGCAGCGAGCGAAGCGACGTGCGTGCCATGGCCATACGGATCGTCAACGCGGCCTTCACCCGTGAAATCGAGTTGTGTCTCAATTCGGCTGCCAATTTGGTGATGGTCCTTATCGATGCCGGAGTCGAGCACCGCAATGTTGACATCTTTGCCTTTGAAACCGCTGTTGCCGGATTGCGTGCGCATGAGCGCTGCACCGGTCGTCGTCTCAACGTGTCCCAGCAAATTGACTTCTCTGTCGCGAGAAATGAATTCGACTTCAGGAAATTCGGCCAGCTCGTCGATCACGCTCGACGGCAATTCGATGACAGACGAATTGAATTCTGCAAATTCATCTTTGACACGGATGCCGGCGCGTCTCAGTAACGCCTTCAGTCGGCCCGTTGGGGCGGAATTGAGTTGAAGAATGATCTGGACCAGTTCGTCATTGCCATGTCCCTGACCCAAAGTCGGCGAGATCTTTTCACCCTTGCTCCGCTTTAGTTTCGGAGCCTGGGTTTTGATTGATTCGGCTCCGACCCGCTGCGGACCAATTCCGGCGTTCCAAAGGCAAGAGAAGAGGGCGCAAGCCGTGAGCAGTGAAGCAATGGTGGATAGCCTTTTCGTTTTCATCATTCCCCCAGATCCAAGTGCAAAGCGACATAATTCTGGTTCCTACGTCGTGGAGGTCACAGTGCACCGCGTGTGCCGCATTATGGGCACACCGAAATCTGGGAGATTTTCAGCGGATCGGCGAGAATCGCGCACTTTGGCGCCATGATGGCAGGTCATAGTGACTGAGGAGGTCAGTTTGATTTGGAGGCAACCGCGGCCAGGCTAAGGGTTACTGGAAGTTCTTCAGCATGCTGACCATTTCAGCCTGTTTCCTGTGAGGTCGGGTTCAACCCCGCGATCGCCTCGGCGATTGCCAGTGCTGTTTGCCCACTGATATTTGCTCGTATTGACATTCTATACGAAAGGGGTAAGCTGTACAGCCTGTACAGAATGTCTATAGGAGAGACGCATGGCAAAGAGGCAAGTTGACCTGTTGCAAGGTACGCTCGACCTTCTGGTGCTGAAATCGCTCGCTTTGGGCCCACTTCATGGACTCGGAGTTTCAAATCGCATCGCACAGATCACGAAGGGAACTTTCAACGTCAAACCCGGATCACTGTTTCCAGCGTTACACCGCATGGAAGAGGCGGGCTGGCTCCAGTCGTCCTGGGGCGAGTCAGAGAACAATCGCCGGGCAAAGTTTTATCGCCTGACCGCAGCCGGCCGGCGCCAGTTGGATGCAGAAACAGAGGACTGGCAACGCATTTCCGTGGCGATAACCACCGCGCTGAAAGCCACATGAGGAGCAGCAGTCGTGCCGTTGATTCCTCGCCTGACCAGTCTCTGGCGCAACCTGTTCCACAAGGACCGAGTGGACCAGGAGTGTAGCGAAGAGATCCAGGCCTACCTCGACATGTTGACGGAAGCGAAACTCAGGCAAGGCCTCTCGCCTCGAGAGGCCCGGCGTAACGCTCTCCTCGAGCTTGGCGGGGTTGATCAAGTTGAAGAAAGAGTGAGGGAGATAAGAATGGGCCAATTCCTAGAAACCGTATGGCGAGATGTCCGTTTAGGTGTGCGGACGCTGGTTCACAGTCCCATTTTCACTGCTGTAACCGTGCTGTCACTCGCACTCGGAATCGGCGCCAACACTGCCATATTCAGTGTCGTCAATGGTCTATTGCTGCGGCCGTTACCCTACCCCGAATCGGAGCGGCTCGTGCACGTATGGCACACGCCGCCTCAGCAAAGCTTCCCAGGCCTCGACAAGTTTTCAGTGTCACCCGCGAACTATCTTGATTGGAAGGCACAGAGCAGTGCTTTCGAACAGATGGCGGTTTACACGGACACGGGCTTCAGTCTGAGTACCAGCAATGATCCCCTGCCATTGATTGGCGGCATTGTGTCTTCAGATTTCTTTTCGGTATTGAGCTCTAATGCAATGCAGGGGCGCACCTTTACACCGGAAGAGGAACGGCCGGGCCGCGACCAGGTTGTGGTGATCGGGCACAAGCTGTGGCAACGAGCGTTCGGAGCTAACCCGAACATAATCGGTCAAACTCTGACTCTCAACAGCCGAAGTTTCACCGTGGTAGGCATCATGCCCCCCGGATTTGAGTTTCCGCGCGAGGCCGAGCTATGGGTGCCTCTGGCGTGGGATGACAAGGAACGTCAAGTTCGATCAATTCATGACTACCTCGTGATTGCACGTCTAAAGCAGAACGTCTCACTCGAGCAGGCGAAGGCGGAGATGAATACGATCTCGAGCAGGCTCGAACAACAATACCCTCAGGAGAACTCAGGCTGGGGCGCCGTGGTGATTCCGCTGCGTGAGGATCTTGTCGGCGATTACCGGCAGGCGCTGCTTGTGCTTTTCTGTGCCGTGGGCTTCGTATTGTTGATTGCGTGCGCGAACGTCGCGAACCTGATGCTCGCCAGAGGCGCCAACCGGCAGAAAGAGATCGCGGTTCGTATCGCCCTTGGCGCCGGACGGGCTCGGCTCATTCGCCAACTACTCACAGAAAGTGTTTTGCTCGCTGTTACGGGAGGTCTGCTTGGCCTTCTGCTCGCCCTGTGGGGAAGTAAGATGCTGGTCAGTCTGGGCGAGCTTCCTAATGCAGGCGACATCGGTATCGACACACGTGCACTGGGCTTTACCCTTTTGGTGTCGTTCGCTGCCGGCATCATTATCGGGATAGTGCCGGCTTTGCAGTTTACCAGGACCAGCATCAGTGAAACTCTGAAACAAGGCTCGGGCCGAACGGGCGGCGCCTCCCTCAAGCAGCACACACGCAAGGCGCTGGTGATTTCCGAGGTGGCTTTGTCACTGGTCCTCCTGATCGGAGCCGGGCTGATGATTCGCAGTTTCTGGAAACTGCAAAACGTCGATCCCGGGTTCGATACCCGCAATGCGTTGACGATGAGCGTCGTCTTAAATTGGATTAGATATCCTGAACCTCACCAGCGGCTTGCGTTTGTTGACCGAGCGATCGAACAGATCCGCGCCGTACCTGGCGTCGCTTCCGTTGGAACGACTACGAAAATTCCGCTGTCGGGAGGCGGATCGACACAACCTTTCAGTGTCGAAGGCCGGCCCACGGGAACAATCGCGGAGCAGCCGATGGCCCAGACGCGTTACGTCAGCCCTGACTACTTTCGGGCTGTTGGCATTCCCTTGAGACAGGGACGTTTCTTCACCGACTATGATCGTGATAACAGCGTTCCGGTAGTAATCATTAGCGAGGCAATGGCGCGCCGATTCTGGCCGGGTGAAAACCCGGTCGGCAAGCGGCTAACGCCTTCATTTCACAGCGAGCAAGGAGCGCGTGAGATTGTCGGCATAGTTGGTGACGTTAAGACAAGTGGGCTCGACGTCGACTCGTCCGCAATGATGTATCTGCCTTTCAAACAAGCGCCGCTACCTTTCATGAGTTTCGTGGTGCGGACTGCCTCGAACCCGGAAAGTTTGATCCAGCCTGTTTCCAGGGCGATCTATTCAATCGATAAGGAGCAAGCACTCACTGACGTACAGACGATGGAGCAAGTTGTCAGAAAATCACTCTCGGGCCGGCGCTTCAACATGACGCTGCTACTCACTTTCGCTGCGGTGGCGTTGCTGCTGGCAGCCATTGGAGTGTATGGCGTGATGAATTACACGGTCACGCTCCGCAATCGCGAACTGGGAATTCGAATGGCGCTCGGCGCAGCGAAAACGGATGTGTTGCGATTGGTGCTGCGCCAGGGACTGACGTTGACATTGATTGGCGTGGCAGCAGGATTGATAGCGGCGTACGCGCTGACTCGTTTGATGGCCACTCTTCTCTACGGCGTGACCGCGACTGACTATCTGACGTTCGGGAGCGTTGCGGCGATGCTTATCGCAGTGGGACTCGTGGCTTCTTACGTACCGGCGCGACGCGCGACGAAGGTGAACCCGACGATCGCACTGCGCTCTGAGTGAGCAGGCGATTAGCGCACAAAAAGCGGGCTGAGCCAGGAAGACTCAGCCCGAAGCAGAAAGGAAAGATGGGAAGGTTTCAGAAGTCGACTCTGATACCAAACTGGAACGAACGTGGAATGCCGGGAGCGAACGAGCCCGAACCCAAACCGTAACGATTGCTTCTCGTTCCTGGCGTAGTCCCATTGATCGAACCGGGAGAACCCGTTAAGAATGCGCTCAGGCGATTTCCCGGTGGGTCGTAGTTGGCGAAGTTGAAGAGATTGAATACTTCGACCATCGGTTGGATCTTGACTCGTTCCTTAATCGTGAACACCTTGGAAACGCGAACATCGGTAGTGCTGAACCAGTCGAGTCCAACTTGATCTGGCGGCGCCAGATCCACCGGCACACCATTATTAAATGTCGCGCCCAAAGCCCTGAGTTGCGCTTCCGTAAACAATCCGGCGGTGACCAGGGCCCTACCAGCCGGAGTCAACGCACCGCCCGTAACTTGAGTGTTGTAGGAATTGATCAGGCCATTCAGCTCACCGCCGTTGGCAACGTCGCGCGCAAAAGACCCACGATTCGTTCCTGGTAGCGGATCCTCAATGATTCCATCGCCATCCAGATCGCTCATGAAGATCTCAGCCGCGCCACAATCCTGGCACGAGAGGAACACGGATTGAGCCAGGGGCGATGCAATACGAGTCGTAGTATTGACATTGATACCCCACGGCAAAGTTGTCAGCAGGCCAAAACTAAGCTGGTGAGTACGATCCAAACCGGCGGGACCGAAGAATTTCGTCGGTGCGTCGTTGAAGGCGGAGCCGGAAAGGAAATCCTGATCTCCTCCTGTTGATTTGAACCGCGAAAGGGCATAGCTGACAGTACCAGTCAGTTCCCTGATGCCATGCCAGTCCTTTAACATCCGACCGCGAAGATCGGCTGTTATGGCGTTATAAGTTGAGAGGCCAATCGGCTGAATTATTCCCATGCCTCGGAAGTTTGGGTTCTCGCCTCTGAACGCAAAGCCATCCAAAGCACTGCCGGCACCCAGCCCAAAGTCCGCGTAGTCTGCGATCGTGGCGGGCTCGTCCGCTGCAAGTGCGCAGTTGATGGCCGCCGCACTTGCGCTTGCGCCACAACCAAACGCCTCGTTTGTGGCAATGATTGCATCGCGCGCGATGTTAACGTCCAGCGTATTCGCGGCGCCGATTCTGTTCAGATCGGTGGTCTGATTGAAATGGACGCCACGATTTCGGACAAAATCAACCGTCAGGACCAGACCTGGCTTGATCTCCCTTTGGATACCGATGTTCATCATGATCCCGTACGGCCGCTTGTACTTGTTGAAGATGACACTTCCCTCAGTGTCCAAAAGCTGATCGAACAGGGGCGGAACTCCTGGCGGTGGCCAATTCGCCGCGAGCGCAGCCGTAACTTGCTGAAGGGCAGCTTGCATCACTTGCGACGGAGCGATTGCGCCTCGCAAAGTACCGTTGAAAAGGTTTATGCCGCCAGGTCCGCAGTTGCCCACAGTTGCGTGGAAGCTGGTCGCATCAAAGAGGCAGTCACCCGTTTCCGGATCGAGTAGTAACGGTGCTCCTTTGGTGAGCACAGGGGTATCGTTGCCGAAACCCGGAGGAAGATTCAACACCCGATCGAACAGAATGTTGTTGATGATATTGCTATCGTAGTAGATCCCGCCGCCACCGCGAATCACAGTCTTGCCGTTACCCTTGATGTCCCAGGCAAAACCGAGTTGCGGTGCGAAATTGTTCACATCGTTATTGATGAAGCCGCCGAGTACCGGATTGAATTCGGCGAGCTTAGCCGTGCGAACGAGATCGCTGTCTGCCAGAGCACTGTCGTAGTCGTAGCGAACGCCGAGCGTCAGAGTGAAGTTTCTCTTCACCTTCCACGCGTCGGTGAAGTAGACGCCCATGCGATGATTTGTGGTTCCGCCGTTGGGAAATCCTAAGGCGGGTCGTTCGCTGAACGCACCCTGACCATTTCCAATCACGATCTGATCAAGCTGGAAGTTTAGCGGGTCGCCGGCGCCCCCGTGTAAGTTGGCAAAAGCAATGCCGCTATTGTTGAGCGTGCCTCGAATGCGTGGAGCCAAGCCGAAGAAGTTTGCAAACACCGCCTCCTCGATATGGTTGTAGGAAAACCCAAACCGGAATGTGTGGCTGCCTGAACTGAGGCTGCCGTCATACTTGGCCTGGGTATTGTCTTGAAACGTTTGCTGCGGCGCCAACAGATCGGGACCGATGTCCTGCACGCCATTACGAACTCGCACGAGGACGGGGCCGCCTGACGGATCGAGCGTTTCGGGTGTTCCGGCTGCCGCATTGGCATCCACGATGAAGTTGTTGAAGTTCAGATAGCTGAATCGTCCCGAATGCGTCCAGCGAGAAGTCACAAAGTCCAGTCCCGCAACGTGAGTGTTGGTGTTGTTGAGGTTGCCAAAGGCACTGAGGTCAGTTCCACCAAATCCGGTAACACCGAAATTGCGGTTATGATTGAACCGGTAAAAAGAGCTTAGCCGATCGGATATCTTCCAATCCAGGCGGGCGCCGGCCAGCCTCTCATCCAGGGGTACGGCAAAGGCTTGAGTGAATTGAGGGAAGTTCTTGACGCTGGTGAACTGTTGTCCGTCCTGGTTGTTGTTTTCAAACTCGGTATGCCAAAAGAACTTGTTCTTGACGAGATAGCCACCTGCGCGTCCACCGAGGATTTGGCGATCGAAAGCAGGTTTCTCAGTCGTCGGTTTTGTTTTGTCCAGGCGCAGATCTGCCGCGTAACTCTCGTCGCGGAAAAATCCAAAACCGGCGCCATGAAACTCATTGCTGCCACTGCGAGTGACGATGTTGATTGCGCCACTGGAGGTAAGGTCGGTGCTCACGTCGAGAGTTGAACGACTGACTTGAAACTCCTGAATCGTTTCATTCGAAAGATTCGTTGTCGTCGTTCCTACGGTTTCGTCAGTGATGTCTACGCCATCGACTTGAATGCGCGTCGAACGGCCACTGCGTCCTCCCATTGAAACTCCCACCATCTGATTCTTCGTCGGGTCGAAGTCTCCGCCATCGCGGACCTGAACGCCCGGTTCCTGCTGTGCGAGATCCAGGAAGTTTCGACCATTGAGTGGGAGGTTCTCGATCTGTTTCGGCGTGATGACGCCATCAACTGTCGGGCGACTGGTGTCAACGGTTGCGTCGGTGGTCCCGATCACCTCGACGATTTCCTTCGTATCGCCGACCTCGAGGCTGATCGGGACTGGCGTGACGCTTCCAACCTTTACAGCTACGTCAGTAGTAAGCGACCGGCGAAAACCCGTCTTTTCAACTGCGACACTGTAAGTACCTGCCTCGAGATTTTGAAAGTTAAAGCTTCCACGTTCGTCAGTGGTTGCGGTAGTCTCAGCTCCGGTGCTGACGTTGCGGAGCGTAACTGATGCCCCCTGAACCAGAGCTCCATTCGGATCGGAGACTGTGCCTTGCAAGGCACCCCGAATGTGTTGACCGACCGCAACGGAACTCAGCGTCATCAACAGAAGAAGAACCGCCGCAAGGCCGAACAAGAAAGATGGTAGTGACTTTGATCGTTTCATGGTCTCTCCTTTTCTTGGTACCACTCGATTATGAGACTTCAACCCACGTCATGCCGGGTGCTGGTTGTATGGTTCGGCAAGCCGCAGTTGAGGGATTACCACCGGTTTGTCGGAGTTAACCTCTGGGCATTGAAAGATTTAAAGCGTACGGGAGGTTCCGGTTCGCAACTCTTATGCCCGCGCCAAGACAGTGCGATTATCAGCAGATTTACTAGAAAAACACTGAATCATAAGGCACGATGATCCAGAAAAATGGAGGCGCTTCCAAAAATTAGTAAGAAGGCAGGCGCGTCAGCTCGCTGGGAGAGTTGATTGTCAGAAAGAGAGAGACCGATGAATTACCGGGCTGTTCTTATAATTGCCGTCACCTTCTGTTGCTTGTCGGGTACTCGCGGCGCCAGCGCACAAACTGTCTATGAAGTGGAAGGGACTGTATATGGACCCGACTCCAAAGCGATGGTCAATGTCACTGTCACCCTGCAAAACCACGCCGGCGCGCAGGTCGATCAGGATATAACCAAGAATGACGGCCGCTATCGATTCGCCGGAGTGCTTGCAGGTACTTACTACATATCCGTTAAGGCTGCCGAGCCTGGGTTACAACAGCTCCTCCAGAAAATCGAGTTAATCAATACTGGTATAAATGTGACTAACTACTCAAAGGAGAGACTCGATTTCTCTTTGAAGAGGACGGCTGGCTCGGAACGACCACCCGTGGTGGGCACCGTGTTTGCACAAGCAGTGCCTCCCGATGCCGAGAAGGAATATCGCAGTGCAGTTACCAGCATATCGAAAGGAGAACGAGAGGCAGCTATTGAAAATCTAAAGAGGGCGATTCAACTTTTCCCCGGCTATTTTCTCGCGCTGCAACAGTTGGGCCTTCTATACGTCGACACCGAGAAAGATCAGCAAGCGATCGAACCCTTAAAGAAAGCCCTGGAGGTAAATCCCAGGAGCGCACAATCTCACCTCGGGTTGGGGATGGCCTACGTGAACCTGGATCGTCCTAAAGAGGCTCTCAAAGAACTGAACGAAGCCCTGGCTTTAGACCGGAGGGAGTTTCGCTCTCATCTATATTTAGGAATGGCCTTGATGAACATGGGAAAGCTGGATGAGGCGGAAAAGTCATTGAAGGAGGCTTATTCAATCGGCGGTCCTAATCAGGCGCGAACGGCGCATCTATACCTGGCCTCGATCTACAGCACGCGGAAAGAGTATCAAAAAGCAATTATCGAGCTGGAAACGTACCTACATGAGAATCCCAAAGCGCCCAATGCCGCAAAGATTCAGGAAGCAATAGCAAAAATGAAAGCTAAACTGTGAGTTTCATGCGTCGCAATTCATAGCGCTTACGCGTCCAGTCTAAATCCTCTCACTCATACCTGAGCGCTTCGAGCGGATTCACTTTCGTTGCGCGACGCGCGGGTAAGTAACACGCCAGCAGCGCCACTACGATCAGCGCCACCGCGACGATCGTGAAAGTCAACGGATCGGTCGCGCTAATGCCAAACAGCAGGCTCTGCAACACACGCGTGGCTGCCAGCGCGAGGGCCACACCGAGTCCCGCGCCGATCGCGACCAGAACCATTCCTTGTCCGACGATCAACTTGAGTATGTCTCGCTGGTTGGCGCCGAGAGCGATGCGAATCCCGATCTCGTGCGTGCGTTGCGCGACGGAGTAACCCATCACACCGTAAATACCGATTGCCGCAAGCAACAACGCGCCCCCGCCGAAGATGCTCAGCAACACGGCGATCATCCGATCCGCTGCAAGCTGAGCCCCGATGCGCTCAGTCATTGTTTGCACTAGAAACACCGGCACGTCTTTGTTTAGAGCGCGCATTTCCTTGCGCACTGCTCCAACCAGCGACGCCGGATCGCCAGCGGTTCGCACCATCAGCGTCATGCCCGATTGATACTCCTGGCGTAACGGAATGTAGATGAACGGCAGTGCTTGCTCGCGCAGGTTTCGATAACGGGTGGTGCGCGCAACCCCAACGATTTCCCTGAATGGAGAATCGGAGCCGATGCGCAGACGCTTCCCGACTGCGTTTCCGCCGTAGTAGCGGCGCGCCAGTTCTTCGTTCACGATCACCACGAGCTGGCTGCCTTCGCTGTCCTGCGCGTTGAAATCACGTCCCGCGACAAGCGGAATGCCCATCGTGTTGAAGTAATTCAACCCGATCACGTTGGTATTGAGCTCTGTGTCTTCGTTCGCCTGAGGTTGATAACCTTCCAACTGAACGCCGCGCCTTTGTCCGCCGCCGCTGATGGGAGTGACGCGCGTTAACGTCACGGACTGAACACCCGGAAGACTCTGAATGCGTTCGACCGTCTCCTGATAGAAAGCCTGGCCGTGCTCCTTATTCAGAATCGCTCCGCGGGTTTCCATCGAAGCGATCAGCAGGTCCCGGGCCGCAAACCCCGGATCGAAACTAAGCGCGCGTTGCAAGCTGCGCACGAACAACGCCGCGCCAATCAACAGCACCAGCGAGAGTGCCAGTTGCGAAATCACGAGTACGCCGCGCAAACCGAGACCGCGCAGACGGAGGCCGAGGGCGCTCTCATCTTTCAATGACGGGACGAGATTCTGCCGGCTTGCTTGCAGCGCGGGGGCCAGTCCAAATAACAGCCCGGTGAGCAGAGTGACGCCCAAAGTAAACGCGAGCACACGCCAATCGAGACTGAGATCGAGACCCTTAGTTTCATTCTCTGAAAAGAACCGCGGCAACATGCGGACGGTCCATAAAGTCGCAAGCAGGCCAGCGGCTCCCCCGAGAAGCGCAAGCAACACACTCTCGGTCAACAACTGCCGCACGAGTCGTGCGCGACTCGCTCCTACCGCCAAACGGACGGCAATCTCCCGGCGTCGCGCAGATGCACGCGCCAACAGCAGGTTCGCCACGTTCGCGCACGCGATCAGTAAAACCAATCCAACCACGGCCAATAGCAACAGCAAGACGCGCCAGACGCCCACTTGCGCCTCCGGCTCAACACGCGACTGTCGCAACACAGTGACCGGTCGAGGCTCGTTTGGCCGCGCCAGTGTTCCCATGTTTGTGTCGGGATAAGCTTGTGCAAGTCGCGCGGCGATAGTCGTCAACTGTGTTTGCGCCTGTTCGAGCGTGACGCCACGTTTGAGCCGTCCAATCACTTCGATTCCCCGATCGCCGCGACCGCTCGTTGCGATATCGGAAGTGGCAGTCAACGGCAGCCAGAACTCAGGCGGCAATCCGAGCTTGAGACCACGAAAGCTCCGATCCGTTACGCCGACGATGGTGTAAGGCTTGCCATTGAGTTTGAGTGGTTGGCCCACGATGGCGGGATCCGCATTGAAGCGCCGTTGCCAAAGCCCATCGCTAATCACCACGGTCTGATCGTCGGAAGGTTGCAGTGTGCGTCCGAGCTGTGCTTTGACACCGAGCACGTCGAAGTAATTTGCAGTGACTACGGCGCCGCGCAGTCTTTCAGCTTCGGCTTCGCCCGTTGCGCTCAGCACTGTCTGATCGGCCACGGCGAGGTTTTCAAACACGTCCGACTGATCGCGGAAGTCGATGTAGTCAGGATAAGACGAGCCTCCGTATAAACCGCTGCTGTAGTCGCTTGTATAAACCGCGACGAGTCGTTCCGGATCTGCAACGCCGGTCAACGGCCGCAAGACCGCGCCATCGATGAGACTGAAGATCGTCGTATTGGCACAAATACCGAGCGCCAACGCGAGCATCGCCAGGACCGTGAAGCCCGGCGTTTTGACGATCATACGGAGACCGTAGCGAAGATCCTGGAGAACAGACATGGTGAGTTCCTCCTGAATACAGCGAGCAGCGTCAATAATAAGTGAGCGTGCGATAGGCGACCGACAGTGGCCGTGTGCCTTGTGAGTCTGTCTGCCATCTCGTCAGTTTGGTCCAGTTGCCGTGCGCATCGATCTGATCCGGAGCATTCGACTCTTTTTTCCTCGAGCCGTCTTTGTTGAGCACGACTTCATCTAGCAGCCGGTGCTCGACCGAAATCGTTCCGGTTTTTTGGAGTGAGCCGTCGGGTCCGTATTGTTCGACTTGTTGAGCAGTGCGGACGGTCTTATTGGCAATTGACCCATCCGGCTGATAAGTAGTGGTTTCGCTGCGTCTGTTTTCGACCTCGTAAAAGGCCACTGAAGCCAGCGATCCGTTTTCACGGTAGACCTTTCGCTCGGTTGTTAACAGAAGCGGACCGTCGAAAGTGTTTTTGAACTGATCCAGCAAAACTCCCTGCGCGTTGAACTCGGCGGTCTCAATCGCCTGGCCGAGCTCATCGCGCTTGAAGGTTTTCTTGGAGCGTAGCGAGCCGTCGCCGTTGTACGTGAGTTCTTCTTTGAGCCGGCCCTTGTCGTCGTAAACGTCGACGGTGCGCAGCCACATTCTTCCGGCGCCATCGTAGTTGATGGCCTCCGTCATTTTTCGACCGTCGAATTTCATCACGATGCGGCGACTGAGCACACCCTTCTCGTCATAGATGTGCAGATCAGTTCGATTGCCATCCTGATTGAACGAGGCTTCCATCTGCGCCACTCGCGGTCCTTCAACGTAGTCGCCTTCTTTCGAAGTAAACCTCGCGACTTCCACTCTGAAGGTGCGAACCGGCCCCTTGAGAGCGTAAGTTGCATCGGCGTCCGATCTTTCCTGCGCGTGTCCCACCGCGAACATCAGCACAAGCAGCACTCCAACCTTCAGAGCTCTCATATTGTTTCACCTCTGTCGCCGCATTCTATCACTTGCCACCGACAACTTCTGCACCGGACCTTTAGCTGTAGTTCTCATCAGCGAAGGCGCAGCACGTAAATCTCAGGGTTGCCGTCGCGATTACTGACAAAGGCGAGTTTTGAACCGTCGGGCGCGTAGGTCGGATGTCCGTCAAACGTCGGCCCGGCAGTCAAGCGTTTGAAATTGTTGCCGTCCCAACCGACCTGAAACACGTTTGCCGTGCCGGCGAACTTCTCGACGGTAAACGATACCGTCGTACCGTCAGGTGACCAGCATGGTTCCCACTTCGAGTTTGCGGTTGTAGTGACCATTTTCATGTTGCCGCCATCAGCGCCCATGACGAATATCTGAATCAGGGTGGCGCCTCCTATCTTCTCCAGACTTGGTCTGATGAAAGCAACTCTCTTTCCATCCCTGGACCACACGCCCTGGGTCGCGCCTATCGTTGTCAGTCTTCTGACGTTCGACCCGTCGCCGTCCATCACATATAAGTCTTTCGGGCCATCGCGGTTACTCGAAAACATGATCCGGCCATCCGGCAACCATTTGGGGTTGACGTCAATGGCTGGGCCGGTAGTCAGTCTCGTTTGATTGCTGCCATCGGCATTCATTACAAAGATATCCCCGTCGCCATCCAGCAAACGCATGAAGGTTATGTGTTTACCATCGGGAGACCATGCAGGCTCTGAGTCATCAGCCGCTGAATTTGTTATTTGCAACAAGGCCGTTCCATCGGCGCCCATCGTGTATATGTGTTGTCTACCGGCCCTGTTACTCGTGAATGCGATGCGATTGCCGTCGGGAGACCAATCGGGTGTCAGATCGTCCGCGGCATCATCGGTGAGCCGTAACAATTCACCCTCCACGCTCATCGTATAAATCTCCAGGTTGCCGTCGCGGTCGCTGGGAAAGAGCAACCGTGAACCGTCCGGTGACCAGGCGGGCTTTGAATTATTCGTGCTGTTATTCGTGACGCGCATGAGATTTCCGCCGCTGGCGTCCATCACGAATAGCTGTTCCGTACCTTCTGTGTTTCTGACAAAAGCGATGTTATTGCCATCGGGAGACCAGGCCGGCCAGATATCGGGTCGGTTGCTGTCAGCCGTCAAATTGATCTGATTTGTGCCGTCTGGGTTCATTTCGTAGATGTCGAAGTTTCCCTTTCTCCCTGTCACGAAGACTATCTTCTGCCCGTTCGGTGACCAACTCGGATCCGCGTCATACTCGGGATCGTCGACGATTTTCTTGACGTTCGAGCCATCAGCATCCATCACAAAAATATCGAAGTTGTAGGGATTCGCGTTGCCACGATTACTCGCGAATGCGATGCGCTTTCCGTCCGCAGACCACGACGCTCCTCGATCGTCTGCGATATCAGTTGTGAGCCGCGTCTGGTTCGACCCGTCCGCATCCATCACGTAAATCTCCCAATTGCCGTCCCGATTGGTATGAAAAAGGATTCTGCGTCCGTCGGACGACCACTTTGGAACGTCGTCGTCAGTCGAATTATTCGTGAGCCGCGAAACATTGGAACCGTCAGCGTTCATTACATAGATCTCCGGCTTGCCGTCTCGATTGCTGGCAAGGGCAATCCGGCGTCCATCCGGAGACCATGAAGCGGAGGTGTCCTGAGCGGTGTTGTTGGTCAATCTGACCAACGTGCTCTTCGCGCGCGACACAGGCGCCTGCGGAGATAGGTGCGCGCGCCTTGAAAACACAAACACTGCGATCGCAATCGCGATCAACAGAGCGGCTACGAACACCGCAACCAGATAAGGGCGTCGCTTTCGTGCCGCAGCGGTTGAAAGCATCGGTGGCGTAACGTCGACGATAGCTCTTGCCGGCGTGACGTCCGCGGGCAAGTCCGTCTCGGTCGCACTTTCGGTAATCCGAGCGAAAGTATGCTTCTCGATAACTGCCGCAGCGGCTTCAAAAGCGGCGGGTGCTGGAGGCGCCGTCTTGATCAGCGACACCTTTGTTGGAGCAATAAATCGGTAGCCGCGTTTCGGAATTGTCTCGATGTAGCGTGGCTCGGCAGTGTCGTCGCCAAGGGCTTTTCTGATCTCGTAGATGTTTCGCGTTAGATTGCCTTCTTCAACAAAGATGTCAGGCCACACCTCTGCCATCAATTGGTCTTTTTCAACCACCTCCGCTGCGTGCTTCACGAGGACCAGCAGGGTCTGAAAGGCCCTCGGGGTCAGGCGAACGGTGAGGCCGGCGTTGAGCAAGATGCCGTTACGAGCATCAAGTACGAAGGGCTCGAACTCGTATAAGTACTTCTCGTCCGCGGACATAGCCTCTCAAACAATTCTGTAAGGTTTTACCAAGAACTTTCTCAGGCCACATTCAAGAAAATTCAAAGGACGGCTGACGGTGCCGGGGTTTATCGTCCGGCGCCTGTTGAGGTCGAGGCGGAAGGCACTCAGTGGTGAACTCCCAGCTCGCTGATCATTTTGACCGGCTGGAAATATACCAATGAGTAATCCCGCAAGGAAGCAGTTCGGGGGAGGCACCTTGAGAAAGTCCCGAAAGTCAGAAAAGACGATCGAGCTCCACGAGTTTTATGTGATCAGAAGTAGCAGTGGGTCATTGCCTCCGGTTTGTGCCGAGTGCTCAACGGGCGATGCCTTCATGGTGACCCCCGAACAAGCCGCGACCGTTGCCAAGGTTTCAATAAGGGTCATCTTTCGTTGGATGGAATTGGGCGCGATCCATTTCATTGAGGGAGCTGACGGCTCGCTCGCTGTCTGTCTGAAATCGCTGCTCGCAACTGGAACTCAACTCAACGAACTTTAGGAGTAAATCATGAAATCCCGAGTAATCATCGCGCTATTTTTTGCCGCAACGTTAACCATTCTAAGTGCTACGCAAAGTCGCGAAGTCAGTGCACAGTCGACGGCGCCAATGCTGACAGGCGCTACGCAGATGATCAAAGTGAGCGCCTCCCAGACCACTACCGAAATCCCTGGTGTCGGGAATTCTTTGCCGGCATTCGGCGGTAATTTGGTTGCGTTTATACACGGTGATCTTATGGCGATGAACAGCTTCGAAATCAAAGTCTACGAGGAAAGCATAGGCAGACAAGTGCGTTGACGCTTTGGGCCAAGCCACTTTTGGCCAACGAACAGTCTTTCCGTGGGTTGTTCGAAAGTGGGATTTTAGAGTCCCGCAAGCGAACCGCCCGCAGTTATCTACAAAAGCCTACCTGCCTTGAACGATATTGACATCACTCACACTCCATCAGCCGAACTCTAAGAAAAACGCTAGATCTGACGACTGCGTGGTGTCTTTATATATGTTGGCACAGCCCTTGACTCTTGGCCGGCGCGAAGAACTGTAAACCCCTTGAGTTCGTCGATTCCTTTGCCAGAGCCATCCAAATATGAAGAGCGTAATTCAAGATCTGCGATACGCGGGAAGAACGCTTTCTAAGTCGCCGGGCTTCACGCTGGTGGCTATTTTCTCCCTTGCGCTCGGTATCGGCCTTAACACCGCGATTTTCAGTCTCGTCAATGTCATTCTCATTCGACCTGTTCCAGTCGTTAGCGAACAAGACCGATTAGTTTGGTTGAGAGCCCCGATCTCTTATCCGGATTACGCCGACTATCGATCTCTTTCGCAGGGCTTCGACGGAATGGCGGCCATCACGGGCACCAGCGACTTCAGTATCGACCGAGGCGGAGAACCGGAGCTGGTCAAGGGCGAATACGTAACTGAGAACTATTTCGAAGTGCTTCGTATTGCCGCGGTCAAGGGGCGTACTTTCGTCGCAGAGGAAGGACGAACTCCCACGCCGGTCATGGTCCTCAGCGAGCACCTTTGGCGAACGCGTTTCAATTCTGACTCCAACATCATCGGCAAGGAGATTTCTCTTAACGGAATGCCATTCACTGTTATCGGGGTAACCCCAACCGACTTTATCGGTACGGAGGTTGGGCTCAATCGAGAACTGTGGGTCCCGTTGGCAATGTACGCAACGCTCAATCCGCCCGACGCCACGCGCGCGGTCGATCCGATCAGGGACCGGCTGGAGAATCGGAATAGCCATTCGCTGGCAGTCTTCGCGCGCTTGAAACCAGGTGTGGCTCTTGAACAAGCCGACAACGATTTGACGACGGTCGCGCGAAGGGTTGCCGAAACGTACGCCGGGAAGGTTAGCGCCGAGACGTTGCGCAGTGTGCAACTACTACGCATGAGTGGTGGGATGGATCCCAGAGATCAGCAGGAAGCTCTACCACTCGCCGGCATGGCGATGAGCGTCGTTGGAATCGTGCTTCTGATCGCGTGTCTGAATATCGCCAGTCTGTTAGTTGCACGGGCGGCAATCCGGCAACGCGAAACTGCTATCCGCCAGGCGCTGGGCGCAAGCCGGCCGCGATTAATCCGGCAATGGTTAACCGAGAGCGTAGTCCTGGGTATTGCTGGTGGCGCCGTCGGCTTGCTGCTCGGCTTATGGTCGAATCAACTTCTGATCTCTTATTTACAGGCGACGCCTCTTGCTTCACTCAATCTACGCTTAGACTGGCGCGTTCTGGCCTTCACGTTTGCAGTATCGATCGTCACCGGTGTCGTGTTCGGACTCGCACCCGCGCTCGAGGCCTCTCGATTGGACCTCGTCACTGCGCTCAAGAGTGAGAGAGTGTTCCTGAGGGGCCGGAATAGTTCTCGTTTACGCACCGTATTTGTCACCGCGCAGGTAACCCTGTCCGTAGTGCTGCTGATCGGCGCCGGACTGTTCCTACGCGCGCTCCAAACCGCAACCAAGATCGATCCCGGCATCAATGTCGACCGGGTGCTGACCGTGCCTTTAAATCTCGGCCTGCTGCGTTACAAAGAAACAGACGGCGAAAACTTCTATAACAACGTGTTGAGCCGAGTGGCCGCCCACCCTGGTGTTGAGAGCGTGAGCATGGTCCGATTTCCGCAACTCGGTTTTTCTTTCGCGCAATTCCAGGTGTTCACCGAAGATCGAAACAACGGCCAAACGGAAGAGGGAACCAGCACAGGATTCAACGTCGTAGGTCCAAATTACTTTACGACGATGCAAACGCCATTGCTCCGCGGCCGTGATTTCACTGAAGCCGATCGCCAGGGCGCACCGGGTGTGGTTGTAATCAACGCGACACTCGCGTCCATGCTTTGGAACGGTGCAGATGCGCTCGGCAAACGGATCAGTGTGAATGGGCCAAAAGGACCATTCCTGGAGGTTGTAGGTGTCGCTCGCGATGGTAAGTATCGCTCACTCGGTGAATCGCCCCAGCCCTATGTTTATCAGCCAGTCTTACAGTCTTATGACCCGAAAATGACACTGGTAATTCGTACTACGGGCGAACCGCTGTCGGTCACTGCGGCCGTACGCGAACAGATACGCATGGTTGATCCGAAGCTTCCAGTCTCCGATATCAAGACGTTGCGCGATCAGCTCAACTTCTCGCTGTTTCCCTCACGGGTCGCGGCCCTGACTCTCGGTGGCTTTGGAATCCTGGCGTTGTTTTTGGCTGCGATCGGCATTTATGGCGTCGTGTCCTACGCGGTGGCGCAACGCACGCATGAGATCGGAATACGTATAGCCCTCGGCGCAAAGGAGCTGAATGTATTGCGCCTCGTGATTCGACAAGGTTTGTTTGTGGTGGCGATTGGTCTCGTCGTGGGATTGTCGCTTGCGCTCGTGGTGACCCGCTTGATCCAGGGGTTTCTCTACGGTGTGGCAGCCACCGACGCGATCACGTTTTTGACGGTTCCGATAGTGTTGGGCGTCGTTGCAGTTCTCGCTTCATATTTGCCGGCACGACGCGCAACCAAAGTCGATCCCCTGGTGGCGTTAAGATACGAGTGAACCGATGGATGCATTCTTCAGAGACATTCGCTACGGCATTCGCACGTTAATCAGAAACCCCGTCTTCACAATGATCGCAGTGAGCTCGCTCGCGCTGGGTATCGGCGCGAACACGGCTGTGTTCAGTGTTATCAATGCAGTGCTCCTGAAATCGCTGCCTTTCAAAGATCCGGAAAGCCTCGTTCTGATCTGGGGCGATTCAGGAAATCAAGATCGACTCAAGCAGCGCAACCAGCTCTCAGCGACGGACGTTGCAGATTTTCGTCACCAGGCGACGAGCTTCGAAGATGTCTCCACGTTCACCGGCTGGAATCCGATTATGTCCGGCGATACGGAAGCAGAAAGGGTTCCGGCAATCCAGGTTGGTGACGGGTTTTTCAAAGTGATGGGTGGCGCTCCGTTGCTGGGCCGCGTCTTTGTTCCTGAAGAGCAAGAGGAGGGAAAAGATTTCGTCATTGTCCTGGGCTATGGACTGTGGCAACGGCGTTACAACAGTGATCCGTCAGTGGTAGGAAAGACGGTGCTGCTCAACAGCCGGCCTTACACGATCGTTGGTGTCATGGGACCGGATTTTCATCCTCTTCCTCCGAGCCTGGTATTTCCGCAAGGACAGTTTTACCGGCCGATAGCGGAAGCTTACACCGAAGAGGAGCGTGACGCGCGCCACGTGCGTGCGGTCGCGCGTCTCAAACCGGGAGTGACGATCGATCAGGCGCGCGCCGACATCGTTACGATTGCCCGTCGACTCGAACAGGAACACCCGACCACTAACAAAAATCAGAGCGCAACAGTTGTTTCAATAACAGAAGACACCGTGGGTGGCTTCAAACGCACCTTGTGGCTCGTGTTCGGAGCAGTGGTCTTCGTTCTCCTGGTTGCCTGCGCAAACGTCGCTAATCTCTTGCTCGCTCGCGCCACTGTTCGCGGCAGGGAAATAACCATTCGCGCTGCGATTGGCGCCAGCCGCATCCGTCTCATTCGCCAACTTCTGACTGAGAGCATCATTCTCGCGTTGGTGGGCGGTGCAGTCGGTTTGATGCTTGCCACCTGGGGAACCAAACTTATCGAATCCGCGGCCTCGCGAATTAACCC
>JBKPPP010000029.1:0-6951 GCA_046733615.1 Acidobacteriota bacterium
GGAGATGGTGATGCCGGGGGACAACGTGGCGATGGAGATCGAGTTGATCGCGCCCATCGCGATGGAGAAGGGATTGCGCTTCGCGATTCGTGAAGGCGGCCGCACGGTCGGCGCCGGCACCGTCTCGGAAGTGGTTGAATAGGATTTACCACGATGCCACGCGACAATATTGTGCTTCAGTGTAACGTCTGTAAAAGTCGAAACTACGTTACGACCAAGAACAAGAAGACAACGCCTGACCGGTTGGAGTTCAGCAAATTCTGCCGTCGTTGCCGCAAGCACACTGATCACAAGGAAACGAAGTGAGCCCTGCGTCTTTCGGACGAAGGGGTATAGTGTCAACGGTTAGCACGTCGGTCTCCAAAACCGAAAGTCCGGGTTCGAATCCTGGTACCCCTGCCATTTGATCGAGGCGAGGAATTCAGCGGCCAACAGGATAAAGAGTGCAGTACAAGATTTATGGCTGATACAGACAATCCAGATGCTCCACTGATTCCGCCCCGGACCGCGCGCTTTGGCGACCGGACGGAAGGAAAGACGGCGCGCCGCGAACGTGGACAGAGCGGGCCCGGGCGCATCGGCCAGTTTTTGCACGACGTGCGCGCGGAAATGAAACGTGTTTCCTGGCCGACGCTCACGCACGTCCAGAACACGACCATCATCACGCTCATCGCGGTGATCTTTTTCGCCGTCTATCTGTTTCTCGTCGACCAGGGGCTGGCGCGATTGATTATGGGTATCGATTGGCTGCTGGAGAAGATAGCAAGGTTTTTGGGCCTCGGCTGAGGAAAAGAGTCTCTAATGTTGCAGTGGTTCATTCTTCATACGTACTCGGGACACGAGAAAAAGGTACGCGACAGTTTGAAGGCGCGTATCCGGGACACCGATCTCCAGAATGAGATAACGGAGGTGCTGGTGCCCACTGAAACCGTGGTCGAAATGCGCGGCAACAAGCGCATCGAGTCGTCGCGCATGTTTTACCCCGGTTACGTGCTGGTGCAGATTGACTGTGACGAGCGCGGGCATATTCCCGACAACGTTTTTCACATGATCAAGTCGACGCCGAAGGTGACCGGTTTCGTCGGCGGTCACAATCCGACGCCGTTGACGCCGCAGGAAGTCGATCAGATCGTCAACCAGCAGGCGGAAGCAGCGGAGAAGCCGAAGCCGAAGTTCTCCTACGCCGCGGGCGAAACGGTGCGCATCAAGTCGGGACCGTTCCAGAGTTTCACCGGCAAAGTTGAAGAGGTTAACGAGGACAAGTCGACGCTGAAGGTAACGGTTACGATCTTCGGCCGGTCGACACCCGTCGAGCTGAACTTCCTCGACGTCGAGAAAGTTACGTTTGCAGAAGAAGAGTAATTATGGCGAAGAAGATTACGGGTTATATCAAGTTGCAGGTGCCCGCGGGCAAAGCCAATCCGGCGCCGCCGATTGGCCCGGCGTTGGGTCAACACGGCGTCAACATCATGGAGTTCTGCAAGGCTTTCAACGCGAAGACCGCGCAGATGGATCCGGACCTGAAAGTGCCGGTGGTGATCACTGTTTTTGCGGATCGCTCGTTCACGTTTGAGACGAAGACGCCGCCCGCGGCCGACTTGCTGAAGAAAGCGGCCGGCATTCCGAAGGGATCGGGCAAGCCGAACCGTGAGAAGGTCGGATCTATTTCAAAGGCGAAGATCGAAGAGATCGCTAAAACCAAACTACAAGACTTGAACACCACCAGCCTCGAGTCGGCTATTCGCACTATCGAAGGTACCGCTCGTCAAATGGGTTTGACGGTGGAATAAGAGGGAGGACGTAGAGTCCGTTTGCACCTCGGAGACAAGTAATGAAGAAGCACGGGAAGAAATATCGCGCCGCGGCGGAGAAGCTCGAGGAAGGACGCAAGTACGATCTCGCATCGGGCGTTGACAAGGTCAAAGAGATCGCCTTTGCGAAGTTTGACGAAACAGTTGAATTGACGGTCTGGCTCGGCGTCGATCCGCGCAAGGCGGATCAGTTGGTGCGCGGCACGATCGTGCTGCCGCACGGCCTCGGCAAGTCCAAAACAGTGGTCGTGATCGCCCAGGGCGACAAGCTTCGCGAGGCCGAAGAGGCAGGCGCGGACATCGTCGGCGGCGAGGATATCGTCACCCGCATCAAGGGCGGCTGGACTGATTTCGACGCCGTGATCGCAACGCCGGACATGATGCGGCTCGTCGGACAGCTCGGTAAGGTGCTCGGCCCCCGCGGCCTGATGCCCAACCCGAAGACGGGCACCGTGACGCCCGACGTGGCGACCGCAGTCAAAGAAACCAAAGCCGGTAAGGTCGAGTATCGCGTAGACAAGACGGGCGTGATTCACGTCGGGGTCGGCAAAGTCTCGTTTGACAGCGACAAGCTGCGCGACAACGCCAGGGCGCTGCTCGACGCGGTCGTGAAGGCAAAGCCGGCGACCGCGAAGGGCAAGTACGTCAAGAAAGTGAACCTGGCGTCGACGATGAGTCCGGGCGTGCTGCTCGACGAAGCGGCGTTTGCCAAATAAACAGCAGGGAGCTAAACCGATGAAATCAAGAGAACAGAAACAGAAAGACCTCGACGCTCTCGCTGAACAGTTTAAGAACGCGAAGGCCGCGATGCTCGTCGGCTTTCAGAAGATGACGGTGGCGAAAGACCAGGAGCTCCGCGATCAACTGCGTGAGGCCGGTGTCTCGTACGAAGTGGTGAAGAACACTCTCGCCCGCATCGCCGCCGCCGGCACGGAATTGGAAGCGGCCGCCGAGCACTTCAAGGGTGTGACGGCGATTGCCCTGAGCAATGGCGACCCGGTCGGTCTTTCGAAAGCGATCTCGAAGTTTTCGAAAGCGAACCCGGACATTTTTACTTTCAAGGTCGGTATCGTCGAAGGCAAGGTGGTGGAGCTGAAGGATGTCGAAGCCATCGCCAGTCTGCCTTCGAAGGAAGAGCTGATTTCCAAGGTAATGTTTTTGATCAACTGTCAGGCCCAACGTCTAGTAACGGTCATTTCTGCCGTGCCGCGTAACCTGGCGATCGTCGTAAAGCAGATCAGTGAACAAAAGACTGCGTAGGATTTTTGAGGAAGGATAAAAGGTATCATGGCAGCAACACGTGAAGACGTAATTGAGTTTCTGAAGAACATGACGCTCCTCGAGGCGTCACAGTTGGTGAAGGATCTGGAAGAGACCTTCGGAGTTTCAGCGGCGGCAGCGGCAGTGGCAGCGGCGCCCGCGGCGGCGGCCGGTGGCGGCGAAGCAGCGGCGGCAGCGGAAGAGAAGACCGAGTTTGACGTTGTGCTTCAGGCCGTTGGCGGCAACAAGATCAACGTGATCAAGGTGGTTCGCGAAGTGACGGCGCTGGGCTTGAAGGAAGCGAAGGATCTCGTCGAAGCCGCCCCCAAGGCTGTGAAGGAAGGCGTTTCGAAGGAAGAAGCTGAGACCATTAAGCAAAAATTGACCGACGCGGGCGCGACCGTTGAGGTTAAGTAAGCCACAAGACACAGTTTTTTTGTGGCTTGACAGGGGCACTGTTAGTGGCTAAGTTAAGGGAGTATTGAGGCGCTGGCGTTACTCCCAAAAAATTTGACGGAAGTTCAGCCGCTTTAGCTTAACAAGCGGTCAGGGCATTGTACGCTCTGACCGCCGTTTTGGCGTCTCTGGAACTTAGGCGATTGGAAATCATAAGGAATCTCACATGTCTGCAAATCTGCTTCAAACAGTAAACACAGGATTAGGCAAACGTACCAGTCAGGCACCCGAGCGAGTCGACTTCTCCAAGATCGCGACCGCCGTCAGGATTCCGAATCTAATCGAGATTCAGCGGGAGTCGTATAACCGGTTCTTGCAGATGGACCTCTTGCCGGAAGAACGCGAGGCCACCGGCCTCCAGGCTGTCTTTCAGTCTGTCTTCCCGATCTCCGATTTTCGCGGCACCGCGACGCTCGATTTCGTCGAGTATCAGATCGGCAACTGGCAGTGTAAGTGCGGCCGTCTCGAAGGTCTCAATTACCTGCGCTCGAACTGCAAAAACTGCGGTGCGACTATCAAGGTGAATCCACTGGCCGCCGGCGACACGCTTTGCCACCGCTGCGGCACGTTCAATTTCGTGCGCCCGACGCTCTGCGAAAACTGCGGTGAGCCCGTCGGTCTGAAACACAAACACGATCAGCAGGAATGCCAGGAGCGCGGCATGAGCTACAGCGTTCCGCTCAAGGTCAAGATCCGGCTCACTGTCTACGATAAAGATCCTGACACGGAAGTGCTCTCCATCCGCGACATCAAGGAAGAAGAGGTCTTCTTCGGCGAGATCCCGCTGATGACCGACAACGGCACGTTCATCATCAACGGCACCGAGCGCGTCATCGTCTCGCAGTTGCACCGCTCGCCCGGCGTCTTCTTCAAACGCGGCGCGATCTACGTCGCGAAGATCATTCCGTATCGCGGCTCGTGGGTCGAGTTTGAATACGACCAGAAGAACCTGCTCTACGTCCGCGTGGGCAAGCGCAAGTTTCTGGCGTCGATCTTCCTGCGCGCACTCGGTCTCTGGTTCAACCAGGAGAACAGACTGAAAGACTCGCGCACCGATTCGCAGCTCGAAGAGGCGGTGAAGAACGCTTCGTTCACTGACGAAGACATGCTGCGCGCGCTCTACATCACAGACGAGATCCGGCTCGAAGAGGGCCGCTTGCTGATCCAGGTGCCGGAAAACGGCCAGACCAGCCTCGTCGGAATGAAGGTCGACTTCGACATCAAGGGACGCGGACCCGATCCGATCGTCCGCAGCGGCAAGAAAGTCACCTCGTCCGCGCTCGAAGCGATTCGCAAGGCAAACATCGGCGAAGTCGAGATCGAGTCGTCGCAGCTCGAAGGCGCTTTCACCGTTAGCGACATCGTCAACACCGAAAGCGGCGAGATCATTCTCGAAGCAAACAACGAGATCACGCCGGCGAAATTGCAGGAGATCGTCGAAGCCGGCATCACCAACTTCGCCGTGTTCTTTCCCGAGCGCGACGACGTTGGCCCGGTGCTGTCGTTGACGCTGAAGAAAGACGTCATCACCAAACCGGTTGATGCGTTGCTCGAAATCTACCGCAAGATGCGCCCCGGCGATCCGCCGACCGTGCAGACCGCCTTCCGTCTGCTCGAAGCGATGTTCTTCGATCCGCGGAAGTTCGACTTCTCGCGTGTCGGCCGGCTGAAATTCAACATCAAGATGGGCAAGCCGGAGCGCGAGCGCATCGACGACCCGCTTCTTTCGGCGCACGACTTTTACGAAGTCGTCGCTTACGTGCTGAAGATGCGCAAGAACCCGTCTGAATTCCAGGCGGACGATATCGATCACCTCGGCAACCGGCGCGTGCGAGCGGTCGGCGAGCTGCTGGAGAACCAGTTCCGCATCGGTCTCGAGCGCATGGAACGGGCGATCAAGGAGAAGATGTCGATCCACCAGGAAATGCAGACGACGATGCCGCGCGACTTGATCAACGCCAAGCCGGTGACGGCGGCGGTGCGCGAGTTCTTCGGCTCGAGCCAGTTGTCTCAGTTCATGGATCAGACGAATCCGCTGTCGGAGATCACGCACAAGCGCCGTCTCTCGGCCCTCGGACCGGGCGGTCTCTCGCGTGAGCGCGCCGGGTTCGAAGTGCGCGACGTGCACCCGACACACTACGGACGCATCTGCCCGATCGAGACGCCTGAAGGTCCGAACATCGGACTGATCTCGAGCCTCTCGTGCTTCGCGCGCATCAACGAGTTTGGCTTTATCGAAGCGCCGTACCGGAAGGTGAGCGATGGCCGCGTCGTCGAGTACGTTCGCGTCATCAACGGCGGCGACACGAAGTTCAAACCCGGCGATCACGTGCCGGCGGAAGAAGTCGAAAAGGGTAACAAGAAGGTTGGCGGCGACGGACGCAAGGCTGAGTTTGAGCCGTGGCCTTTCTACCTGACGGCGTGGGAAGAAGACAAACACGTCGTCGGTCAGGCCAACATCGAGCTTGACGATCAGGGCAACATCACTAATGAGCGCAACGCCGCACGAAAGGCGGGCGAGTTCATTCTCGCGCTGCGCAAGGACATCGAGTATGTCGACGTTTCGCCGAAACAGCTCGTGTCCGTGGCCGCGTCGCTGATTCCGTTCCTCGAGAACGACGACGCGAACCGCGCGTTGATGGGTTCGAACATGCAACGCCAATCAGTGCCGCTGCTGCGCGCGGAAGCGCCCTACATCGGCACGGGTATGGAAAAGGTTACTGCTCGCGATTCGGGCGCGGTTGTGGCTGCAAAGCGCGACGGCGTCGTGGACTACGTCGACTCCGAACGCATCATCGTGAAAGCCGATCATAACGTCGACGGCACGATCTCGCGCGAAGTGACGGCGGACATCTACACGTTGATCAAGTTCAAGCGTTCGAACCAGAACACCTGTATCAATCAACGTCCGATCGTTCACGTCGGCGAGCGCGTGGAGAAGGGCCAGGTCATTGCCGACGGTCCCTGCACGGATCGCGGTGAACTGGCGTTGGGCCGCAACGTGCTGGTCGCGTTCATGCCGTGGCGCGGTTACAACTTCGAAGACGCGATCCTTGTCTCCGAGCGGCTGGTGAAAGAGGACTACTACACCTCGATTCACATTGAAGAGCTCGAAATCGAGGCGCGCGACACGAAACTCGGACCGGAAGAGATCACCCGCGACATTCCGAACGTCGGCGAGAACATGCTCCGCGATCTCGACGAGAGCGGCATCATTCGCATCGGCGCGCAGGTGAAACCGGGCTCGATTCTGGTCGGTAAAGTGACGCCGAAGGGCGAAACGCAACTGACCGCGGAAGAGAAACTGCTCCGCGCGATCTTCGGCGAGAAGGCCGGCGACGTGAAAGACGCTTCGCTGGTCAGCCCGCCGGGAATCGACGGCACCGTCGTGGACGTGCAGGTCTTCACCCGGAAGGGACAGGAG
>JBKPPP010000030.1:0-8410 GCA_046733615.1 Acidobacteriota bacterium
CCGAGACTGCGCAAAAACGCTCGCTCAGCGCGACACGCAAGCTCAGTCTCGGGATGATTCAATCTGGCGACGGAACTCACAGCAGTCTCGTCGTCAGCACGGATCTCAATTGCGATCGCGCCCTGCCCGACTGCCGGCAACATCTCACTCGGCGTGATCCGCGCGCTGATCCGCTTCTCCAGCCCCAAACGAATCAAGCCCGCTGACGCGAGGATCAGCGCATCGTATTGGCCCTCGTCGAGCTTGCGCACGCGCGTGTCTACGTTGCCTCGCAGCTCTTTGATTACGACGTCACCTCGCAGTGCCTTCAGCTGCGAGAATCGCCGCTGACTCGACGTTCCGACACTTGCGCCCTCCGGCAGTTCGCGCAACGATGCGACCCGTTGGCCCTCGCGCGCGACGAGCGCGTCGCGCGGATCCTCGCGCTCGCAGATCGCGCCGATCGCCAGGCGATCCGCCACAATCGTCGGCAGGTCTTTCAACGAGTGAACCGCGATATCTATCCTCCGCTCGAGCAGCGCATCTTCCAGCTCTTTCGTGAACACACCTTTGCCGCCGATCACCGACAGGGGATCTGATTTCACGTCGCCCGTTGTCTTTACGATCTCGATGGAGATTTCAAAACCCGGATTCAACGCCAGCAGACGAGCGCGCGCCTGTTCCGCTTGCCAGAGAGCGAGTCGTGAGCCGCGCGAGCCGATGACGAGACGAGGAATCATTACCAACCGTTACTCCTCGATTTCTAAATTGTCTTCCGCCGCGGGAAGCGCGTCCGATTCCGTCGTCTCGTAGAACCGGCGCATCTGGTTCAGGATGGGATGTGAGATCTTGTTGACGGTCGACATCAGCAACGACTCGATCGCCGCTTCCTGCTCCTTCGTCAACGCTCCGAGCCGTTTTCGCTGTCGCGCCATCTCCGATCGCGCCACCTCTTGCAGCTTCTCGCGCAGCGCGCCGATCGACGGCCCGACATCCATCAGCCGCAACGTCTGCTGAAACTGCATCACTTCCGACTGCACGATCAGCTCCGCTCGTTCGGCTTCGCGCTCGCGCTCGCGGATGTTCGACGAGATCACCGACTCGAGATCGTCGATGTCGAACAGGAAAACGTTCGGTATGTGACCGACTCCCGGATCGATGTTGCGCGGCACGCTGATGTCGATAAGACAGGTGGGGTTCCGTCTGCGTTCCAACGCCTTGCGCGCTTGCGCTTCGGTTAAGACGTACGAAGGCGCGCCGGTGGAACAGATCACTACGTCGGCCTCCGCCAGCGCCTGTTCCAGTTGATCGAACGGTATCGTAGCAGCGCCGAATTCGTCGGCGAGCTGTCGCGCTGTCTCCTGCGTGCGGTTCGCAATCAGCACGCGCGAAGCGCCCGCATTCACGAGGTGGCGCGCGGAGAGTTCGGCCATCTCGCCCGCGCCGACGAGCAGCACCGTGCTGCCTTTCAACGAATCGAAGATCTTCTTGCCGAGCTCGACCGCCATGTAGCTGATCGAAACCGCATTTGCCGCGATGCCGGTCTCATTGCGAACGCGCTTCGCGACGCGAAACGTGTGGTGCACCAGCCGGTTGAGAATGCGACCGGCAGTGCCGGCTTCGACAGCCAGCGAATAAGCATGACGCACCTGGCCCAACACCTGCGGCTCGCCCACGACCATCGAGTCGAGCGACGACGCGACGCGGAACAAGTGACGCACGGCCTCCTCGTCAACGTGCCGGTAGAGATGATTATGCAAAAAGCCGGCAGGCAAACTGCCCATCGTGTCGAGAAACTGTGCCAGCCGTCCGGCGCCAGGCTCCAGTTGGTCCGCGGCGGTCGCACTCAGAATCTCCACGCGGTTGCAGGTCGATACGATCAGCCCTTCGCGCACAACGGTGCCGTCCACAAGCCGGCGCAATCCATCCGCGCACGCCTCGTCGTTGAACGCCAGGCGCTCGCGGATCTCGACCGGAGCAGTCTTGTGATTGACTCCGATGAGAATGATCGACATGGAATTCGAAGCCGCCACTTTCAGATCCACCAACTCAGACCAAATACGTGATAGCCGCCGAGAAATCGTGCGACGAACAGCGTGCAAAGCACGAGCGCGAAACCGACGACGCCCAGCCATGCCGCTCTGCTGCCGCGCCAGCTCGCACTCGAGCGATAGACAATCAGGGCCAGGTAGATCAACCAGGTGATCATTGCAAAGATCTCTTTCGGATCGTTATGCCAGATGCGCTGGTAACGTGACCACGACCAGATCATTCCGGTAACTATGCCGAGCGTAAAAAGAACCCAACCAACCGCCGCCGAAGTGCTGGCGAGCTCGGTAACGGTCGTCAGCGGCGGCAGGCGATGAAAGATCGCGCCGAAAGTTTTCAGTTTTAGCTCGCGTTCCTGGAGCAGGTACATCACGCTGGCCATGAAGACGATGAAGAACGCCGCGTAAGCGAAGATCAGCAGCGTCGTATGAATCGGAAAAAGACGCGTGGTCGAGAATGAAGCCGGACTGTCGCTCGAGCCCTGGTTGATAAGCAGCGCGATGAAGATGAGCACTGAGATGAGCGGCATCGTAAACGCGCCGACGGCCTGCGCGTGATAGCGGTAGAACACGAGCGCGTAGACTGCCACCAGCGCCCAGGCCAGAAACGAGAGCGTCTCGCGCAGAAAAAAGAGCGGATAGTGGCCGTCGATGATCCAATCGGCGACCAGGGCTCCCGTGTGCAGTATGAAACCCGTCGCAATCGACCACTCGGCGACACGCTGAACCGACCGACGTTTATTTACGAACGCCAGGATGGAATGGATGGCGGCAATCAGATAGGCCGCTAAAACTGCGAGCAGTAAGGATCTCATTGGGGAACAAAGCCAGAGGTTGCATTCTAGTGGGCAAACGTTATGCTTGTCACGCTCATCGTAGGTTCCGACTCGCCGATCTGCCGTCAGGAGAATTCAAATGCTGAAGGGCGCTCTTTCGCTCGTATTGGTCCTGCTTTTCCTTCCGTCTTTGTCCCTGCCCCAGACAGCGCAGCAGCAGAAGCCGGCTTCAGACGACATCGACACCATCAAAATCGACACCGAGCTCGTCACGGTTCCGGTGATTGCGACCGACCCCACCGGCCTCTACATCACCGATCTGCGCAAGGAAGAGTTTGCGCTCACGGAAGACGGAGTGGCGCAGGAGATTGCGTTTTTCGGCAAGATCGCGGCGCCGTTTCATGTCGTGTTGATGCTCGATACAAGCTCGAGCACGCAGGACAACTTGCGGCAGATTCAGCAGGCGGCTTACACGTTCGTGCAGCAGTTGCAGCCGGGCGATCGCGTCAAAGTCATTTCGTTTGACGACAAGGTGCGCGACCTGAACGAGTTCACCAACAATCGCGAGACGTTGCGCGCCGCCATCAACAGCGCGACGTCAGGGCAGGGAACCAGGGTCTACGACGCGATGGATCTGGCGCTGAACACGATTCGCCGCATTCAGGGCCGCAAGGCGATCGTGCTCTTCACCGACGGCATGGACTGGCACAGCGACAGCGCCACGTTCGAGGGCAACGTGCGTTACCTCGATGAAGAAGGCGTCGTGGTCTATCCCATTCGTTACGACACGCGCGCGACAACGGAGAGACTCGCACGCGAGCAGTCGGCGGAGATCGATCCCGTGTTGCCGACGATCGGAGTGGTGCGACAGCCGCCGAGTGGCACGACCGCGCCGACGTTTCCTGGCGGCGAGCAGGTTCCCACTTCCGGCTCGAAACGGACCGGGCCGTTTGGTTTGCCGACGGCCGGCGAGATTATGCGCCAGCGCCGGGAAGAGGAGCAGCGCCGGCGAGGTCCTCAATCTGACCCCGGAAGTCTGCCTGGTCCGTCCGAACGTGCTCCGGATAAGAGTGTGCCCAACATTCCCGGAACGTCGCGTCCGGATTCGATTCCGGGTTCTACAACAACCCGCCGCAACCCGCGCGACGCAGACGATTCCATCAAGCGCATGTTGGACCTGGCGTACTCCACTGCCGACAAATACCTCGATACGCTGGCTGAGAAATCCGGCGGCCGGCTGTTGCGCGCCGACACGATCGGATCGCTGCCGGATGCGTTCGCAAAGATCGCCGCCGAACTGCGCACGCAATACATGCTTGGTTACTACCCGCTCAACAAGCAGAAGGACGAAAAGTATCGCCGGATCAAAGTCACGACCGCGCGTAAGCAGGTCGTAGTCCGCGCCCGCCCCGGTTACATCGCCACTGCCAAAGGCTAACTTCCAGTCAAATCCGTGGCCCTTCTTGCTGCGCGGCTCGCGCCATGCTAGTTTGACCAGCCATGCCGGATCGCGCCGAAGCCTGGGAGTTGTTGTGTGAGTACACGAAGGGCGACAGCCTGCGCAAACACGCGCTCGCCGTCGAAGCGGCCATGCGCGCGTGCGCCAAACGGTACAACGAAGGCCCGGCTGATGAAGACGAGTGGGGCATCGTCGGTCTGCTCCACGATTTCGACTACGAGATGTTTCCTTCGGCGGACCAGCATCCTTTCACCGGCGCAAATATTCTCTGCGGCCGCGGTTATTCCGAACGCATCATTCGCGCGATCATGGGCCACGCCACTTACACGGGCGTCCCGCGCGATACGGACATGGCCCGCTCACTCTTCGCCACCGACGAGCTCTGCGGATTTTTAGTCGCGTGCGCTCTCGTCAGGCCGACACGCAGTCTCGACGATCTCGAAGTCTCGTCAGTGAAAAAGAAACTGAAGGACAAAGCGTTTGCGCGATCCGTGAATCGCGACGACATTCGTCAGGGCGTGGAAGAGCTAGGCGTCAGCCTCGACGAGCATATTCGATTTGTGATTGACGCGTTGCGTCCGGTGCAAAGCGAGATCGGGCTGTCTCACGCGGTTGCTCAGAATTGAGAACAGAATGAGAAGCGTCAGCGTGAGCAAAATGGCAATCAGCGTGGTGAGAAACGCCTGTAGCCTTCGCCGGCGTGCGGTGTGACGATAAACGAAGATCGCGGCAAAGATGATGGTCGCAATCGGCAGCAACAGTGTTGAGGCCGCGAGTAGACCAGGACTCGACAGAGCTTTTACTGAGAAGACACCCAGCACGAGCGCTATGCAGGAACCTGCGCCCACAAGAGCGGCCAGCACTGACGCAGCCAGCACGAGCTTCAGACGCATCAGCGAAGGTTCCTTAATCCGGTTTTGGGCAAACTGTCCCTCCTGATTGTGGTGGGAAAAAAACGCCGCCAAGGATACCACAAGGAAGGACCGTAACGGGGCGCAAAGACGCCGCCGATTCGTTAAGCAGACTCAAAGGATGATCTCGAGAAGCGCGCTGATTTGGCTGTCACGTCAGGAAGGGCTCAAGGATTTCGCCACCCGTTTCGGATTCTTCAAGAAATTGACTACCCGTTTCGTTGCCGGCGAAACGATCGACGAAGTAATTCCTTACATTCGCCAGATCAATTCAGAAAATTGTACGGCTTCGTTCGATCATTTGAACGAAGCGGTCGGGTCGGAGAGTGAAGCCGAGCATGAAGTGGTCGAGTACCTCAACATACTCGCGCGCATCAGCGAGACGCAGCTTCGCTCAAACGTTTCGATCAAGCTGACCCAGTTTGGCCTCGGTATCGATCCGGAGCTGGCGTATCGCAACGCGCGGCGCGTCGTGGAAGACGCTCACAGCCGCGGCAACTTCGTGCGCGTCGACATGGAAGACTCCGCCGTCACGCAGGTAACCATCGATATCTTCAAACGGCTGCGCGCTGAATTCGGCCTGAACGACGTCGGGATCGTGTTGCAGTCGTACCTGCACCGCACGTACGCCGATGCGCAGGAGTTGATCAAGCTTCCGGCGCGCATTCGCATCTGCAAAGGCGCCTACAACGAGCCGCCGGAAGTCGCGTATCCCGACAAGAAAGACGTCGACGCGAACTACGTCAAAGTCATGCAACTGCTGCTTTCGAGCGGCACGTATCACGGCATCGCCACGCACGATCCGAAGATGATCGAGGCTACGGTTGATTTCGCCTCGCGTGAAGGCATCGGCAAGGACAAGTTTGAGTTTCAGATGCTTTACGGCATTCGCCGCGATCTCCAGACGCAGCTCGCCCGCGACGGGTTCAACATGCGAGTCTATGTTCCGTATGGAAAACATTGGTATCCTTACTTCATGCGGCGGCTGGCCGAGCGTCCGGCGAACATCTGGTTCGTCATGAAGAACGTCTTGAAGGGTTAGCCACGGAATATGCACGGCGCCGGGTCACTAAAACCTGACCGGCAGCGGCTGAATCAGCGATACGAGACGTCGTCTTGAGTTCTGTCGAGCGATGGTTCAGAAACTAAGATGAGCGAATGGTACTGGGTTTTCTGGAGCATTCTTGCCGCGGTCTTCATTGTCGCGGAGATCTTCACGACCGGATTCGTGCTGCTCTGGTTCGGTGTCGGCGCGCTGGTCGCGGCGTTAGCCGCGTTTGTCGGCATCGACAGTATCGCGATCCAGTTCGGGCTCTTCGCCGTTATCTCACTTGCGCTCACGGCCGCGTCGCGCACGATCTTCGTCAACTACTTTGCCCGCGAGAAAACAGCGCCTTCACTGCGCAGCGGCGTCGATGCACTGCCGGGAAAGATCGGCACCGTCGTGTCGTCGAGCACGGGCGCGCTTCAGGAGGGCGCGGTGAAAGTGTTTGGCTCAACGTGGACCGCGTATCCTGCCGCCGGCGAGCCGCCGCTTGAAGCGGGCGAGCGCGTTTGCGTGGACAGCGTCGAGGGCGCGTCGATCTACGTGAAACGGATCGGCGGCGAGCCCGACTGGCGGCCAAAGAATCTGCCTGAGTAGTTTAGCGGGAACAAACCAGCCGCCTTGCGACACCTTGGACCTGAAGATTCTCCAGCGTCAGGCAGTCGTTCTAGTGAGGCTCGGTGTCGGCTTCGTAGTTGTCGTCGAGAGTTTTGTCTTCTTCGAGCGGTGGTAACTCGATCGTGATGCGATCGGTGGCTGGTTCCTCGAGATCGTCGCCTTGAAAACGCGCGAGCACGACCGTGATGTTGTCTTCACCGCCGCGATTGTTGGCTTCATTGATCAGGTGGTCGCAAGCTTTGGTAAGATCGCCCTGGCTGCTGACGACGATCTGTTGAATATCCTCAGCGCGCAACTTTCCTGATAACCCGTCGCTGCAAAGCAGAATCATGTCGCCTTGCCGCAAACGTATCCGGCCCGTGACGGGAGCGACTTCGCTCTGCGCGCCGAGCGCCTGGAGGATCACGTTGCGAAACATGTGCGTCTCGGCCTCCGACTCGCTGATCTGGCCCACGTCCACGAGCTGCTGCACGAGCGACTGGTCCTTCGTCGCGAGTCGAATATGATCCTTGCGAATCACGTAGCCGCGGCTGTCGCCGACTTGCACGAGGTCCAAACTGTCACCGCGAATCGCGGCGCCGGTGAACGTCGCGCCCATGCCGGCGCAACGCGAGTCTTCCTGGCTCTTGGCATGAATAGCGAGATTCGCGTAGATGGTCGCGTTCCTCAGACACTCGACCAGGTCGGCATTTGGATCGCACGCTTCGCCTTCAGTGCCGAGCAGGACTTCGCGCACGGAATCGACGGCCATGCGGCTCGCGACATCGCCGGCAAGCGCGCCGCCCATGCCGTCCGACACGACCAGCACCAGTCCTCTTTCGCCGAGATCGAAACGTTTGAGCTTCTCCGGAGGCACAGCGCCGTCGGAGCCGGTCCAGGTCTGCTCTGTCGTCAGATCCAGGACTAAAAAATTGTCTTCATTACCACGCCGCACTCGGCCAACGTCTGATTTGGCGTATAAATCTACGATCATAAGGAGAGCGTTATATTAGGGAGCTAATAAAGGTTGAGAACGCGCCCGATTGTAACATTAAACTTTGTCCAATGCTTGATCTAAGTCCGCGATGATATCGTCAGTGTCTTCGATACCGACCGAGATTCGTACGAGACCATCAGTAATTCCTAGACGCTCGCGTTTTGCCGCGTCAACAGAGGCGTGAGTCATCGTCGCGGGATGCGAAATCAGCGTTTCCACGCCTCCCAGACTCTCCGCCAGCGTGCACAGCTTCACTGACTCGAGCACGGTTTGCGCTGCCGCCAGCGACCCCACATCAAACGCCACCATGCCGCCGAAACCGTGCTGCTGCCGGCGCGCCAGCGTGTGCTGCGGATGCGAGGCCGAACCCGGATAATAAACTTTCCGCACCTTCGGGTGCTCTTCAAGAAATCCCGCGACCGCGCGGCCCGACTTGTCGTGTTGCTCCATTCGTAGTGCCAGCGTCTTCGTGCCGCGCATCACCAGCCACGAGTCGAACGGCGAGAGAATCGCGCCCGCACTGTTCTGCACGAACCCGATCCACTCCGCGTCTTTTTCATCGTTCAGAACAACAATGCCGCCCACGCCGTCGGAATGG
>JBKPPP010000031.1:0-3699 GCA_046733615.1 Acidobacteriota bacterium
CATCATCGGGATGAACACGACCGCGTTGTAGAACAGGTGTACCTCTACGCGGAACTTCGGAAAAAGCAGTTGCAGAAAACTGACGGGCACCGGCGAGCCAAACCAGTAGTGATGCGTAAGCGCCTGCCATTGCAGCACCGCGTGCTCGATGTGATGCCAGAACTGGATCACCAGCGCGATGGTCCACCACTTCCTCGACGTTCCCGTGAATCCCTTGCGCAGTGTCCAGATGCCGATCAGCATCACGAGCGCGTAGCCGTAGTGCAGCACTTCTGAGCTCACCAGCCAGGGAAAGAACAGACCAAGAACGCCTCCCGCCTTCGGTCGCGACCAGCCGAGCACATAAATCTGATAAGCCTGCGCGAGGTGTTCGGCCCAGTGCGCCAGCACGACGAGCATGAACAGATTGAGCGCGCGTTTGTGCCAAACGCTATTCAGCTTTTCATAAAGACTCAGGTCGGCGGTGGGTTCAATCCGCGTTACGGCTGCTGCCATGTCTGTCTTCCTTATGAGATTTTCTGAAGTACCGGCTGAAACGCTGGCGCAAAGTCTAGCGCAATTTAAAGCCGCGCACCACGATACGCGAGCTTTGTAGCGATTCAGCGGACTACGGATGTCAGGGGAACGTAACGCGGGGTCCACATCTTGTCTGCAACGGCGTCTTCCAAAGATTCGGCGCTCAGCGGAGTCAATCCGGCTCGCACTGCTTCAGCTCCCACCGCCAGGGCCACTCGATAGGAAACCTCTTGCACGATGTCTAAAGATGGAAACAACGCTGCATCGGGATTGCTCAATGCCGGTGAGAACTCGCTCAATACATGAGCCGCGGCAGAAAACATCGTATCGGTCACTCGACGAGCACGCGAAGCCATAACTCCCAGGCCCACACCGGGAAATATAAAAGCGTTGTTGCACTGGCCAATCGTAATCAGCCGTCCGTTATAACTGACCGGGGCAAACGGACTGCCCGTGGCAATCAAAGCGCGGCCGTCTGTCCATTCAATTAGATCGGCTGGTGCTGCCTCGCACTTTGAAGTCGGATTCGACAGCGGGAAGATGACGGGTCGCTCTACATGCTTCGCCATCTCGCGAACAACGTCCTCAGAGAAAGCGCCACGCTGGCCGGATGTGCCGATCAAGACTGTAGGGCGAACGTTTTTCACAACGTCGAGGAATGTCAAACCCATGGTCTCGATCGACGCAGTCCGCCGGGCATATTTTCGTTTGGAGGCTTCGAGATCGTTGCGGCCGTCGTGAACCAAGCCCTTGCTATCGACCAGCCATAGCTTTTCCCTTGCATCCTGCTCGGCATGTCCGGCCTGAACCATTGCCGCTACAATCTGATCGCAAATCCCGATCGCGGATGAGCCGGCTCCCAGAACTACGATTCGTTGCTCAGGCAGTGTTGAGCCAAGCAGCTTCATGGCCGCGAGGAGACCGGCGAGCGTTACCGCGCCCGTTCCCTGAATATCGTCATTGAAAGTACAGAGACGGTTGCGATAACGCTCGAGCAGTCTTGCTGCATTCTGCTTTGAAAAGTCTTCCCACTGTAACAGCACTCCGGGAAACTTCTCTTTTATCGCCTCGACAAAGGCTTCGATGAAGGCGTCGTACTCCTGCCCTCGCACGCGAGGATGTCGCCACCCTAAGTACAAAGGATCGTCTAACAACTCCGGATTGTCCGTTCCGACGTCGAGCATGATTGGGAGCGTCGTTGCCGGATGAATACCCGCGCAAACAGAGTACAGTGAAAGTTTGCCGATCGGAATGCCCATCCCGCCGACACCGAGATCTCCCAAGCCGAGAATCCGCTCGCCGTCCGTAACCACGATGACCTCGACTTCCGCAGCAGCATTATCGAGCAACGCAGAAATCTGCTGACGGTGAGGGTAGGAGATGTACAGACCGCGAGGCCTGCGAAACACGTGGCTGTATTGACGGCAGCCTTCACCGACTGTCGGCGTGTAGATGATCGCCATCATCTCACTGATATGTTCGTGCAGGAGACGATAAAAGAGCGTCTCGTTGCGATCCTGCAACGCGGTGAGAAACACATAACGCTCGAGGTCACTCTCTTTTCGCCTGTAGTTCTCGTAAGTGCGGGCGAGTTGCTCGTCAATCGTCGAACAATGCAGTGGGAGCAGTCCGAGCAGACCAAACTCGCGTCGCTCATCTTCAGTAAAGGCGCTGCCTTTATTCAGCAACGGATTGGCCAGCAACATTTGCCCGGTCAAACGGGTTTCGATCGGAGCTTCGCTTCGACTTTCCACAACAGTACTCACGGCAGTTAAGGCTACTTTCTGAGTTACTTCTTACTTGAGCGCTCCGATCGTGATGGTGACGATGGGCACTGTAGTCGCAGTCTTGTTGTATGAGACCCAGAAGCGTTCCGCGTCGTACGTCATCATTCTAAAGAGCGATCCATCAGGCCTCTCCAGAAGTCCCTCGCCTACGACGTTTTTGTAATCCGGCGCGCCCACACCGCCGCTGTAATCGACGGAAATGGTGGTCACGTTGTGCGTCGCGTTGTAGGCAATCTGCGCCGTTTCGTTTGGCGACATGAGATAGAAGTCCTGTTCGTCGCTCTTCATTGCCGGATCGCCGAGTTTTGCTCTCACTTCCGTCGCCGTCATGCCGAGACGTACACCGCGATATTCCCGGTAGAGCGGCTGCTGGACTTGCGCGTGGGCCTTCGCTGTTTTTGTTCGCGCAGCATCGGTTTGACCCCTGGCAACAACGCCCGCCAATGCCAGCAGCAGCAGCGCGCCAACCAGAAAGAATATCCACTCAGCAATACCAATTCTGCGTTTTTCTACACTGTGTCTCACTTCAATCACCTCCTCCGAGGGCTCAAGTAATCACTTCTCCCTCTCTTCCAAAACTCTTCGCCTGGTCCGTCCGTCTTGTCTTCGGCATAACGACTCAGCCTTTGGCCGGACAGATCCGCACTCACCCGCGCAATGTGTGTGCCGAGCACTGTTTAAGGAATGTGATTGAAAAACCGGATTGGAAGTGAGGCGGCTGGGGAAAGTTCACCAACTAAGCGCGAAACCCCGCAGTGGATTGGCAGACCGTGGGGCCCGGCCAGGGAACTATTTTCTGCCGGCGGCCGCTACAGTGTTGGTCGGATCGGCTCCTTCCCAACGCACGTCAGCCGTTGGACCGTAGATTGACGGAACGGTCTTGTTTAGCAGACGCAGGTACACTCCGAGTTGCGCTCGGTGATGCGCGGTGTGCAGGACGCGCCGCCAGAAGATCCAGATTCTCTCGCGCTGCACGTCGAAGAAAGGAACGACGGCAAGCCACCAGTCTTCATCCTGCTTTGCCAGGAACTGCAAACGTTCCCGCGAAAGCTCGACCATGCGCGCGGCAAACGTTTGCGGATTGCGAGTCGCCGGCAAGACTTCATTCGCCGGCACTTCCGGCAGGCCCAGGAACTCAGCAAAGAACCGCCGTTCCGACAAGAGCTCGTGCTCGAGAATCTGCCCAACCGTGCTGGCACGCTCGTGCGGCTTGAAGGAGAGATCCTCTTCGGCGAACTCGTGCCAGACGGAATTCAGCTTGTTCACTTCGCTCGCATACGTTCTCACTACGTGTTGAAGGATGCGAGACGAGGCAACCGGAACCTCCTCATCTGTGATCGCGACATCTTCGTATTTCATGACCGTCTCTCAAAACGTAAAGATTGCGGCAAACTCC
>JBKPPP010000032.1:0-6891 GCA_046733615.1 Acidobacteriota bacterium
TCGTACACCGAGAATGCCGCGCCAACAGCAATTGACCCAGCCTTGACGGTGAGCGACGCCGACAACGCAAACCTGACCGGAGCGACAGTTGCCATTACCGGTAACTTCGCGAGTGGTGAGGACGTGCTGGCGTTCACCAACCAGCTCGGCATTACGGGCAACTACAACAGCGGCACCGGCGTGCTGACACTGACCGGCACGACCACAGTCGCCAATTACCAGACGGCGCTGCGTTCGGTGACTTATCAGAACACCAGCGACAACCCGTCGACTGCGCTTCGCACGGTGACCTTCACCGCCAACGATGGCATCACCCCAGGGTCTGCCACTCGCGGCATTCAGGTCACGGCGGTGAACGATGCGCCTGTGAATACTGTGCCGGGTGCGCAGAGCACGGCGCAGAACACGCCGCTGACATTCTCGAGCGGCAGTGGCAGCCTGGTTGCCGTTTCGGATGTTGATGCCGGAACAAACGCCGTCCAGGTAACGCTCACGGTCACCAACGGAACGTTGACACTCAACGGCACGAGTGGCCTGAGCTTTACGGTTGGCGACGGCACTGCCGACGCGACGATGACCTTCACTGGCACCATCGCTAATATCAACACCTCGCTGAACGGCATGACCTACACGCCGACAGCCGGCTTTAGCGGCTCTGCCAGTTTGACGATCACGACGAACGACCAGGGCAACACCGGTACGGGAGGTCCGCTCTCCGATACCGACAGTGTGAGCATTCAGGTCGGCGTCACGAACCTCAGCATCGCGGATTCGCAGTTGACTGAACCCACCTCTGGCTCAGCCAGCATGGTGTTCACGGTCACGCTGAGCGCGCCCGCTTCTGCTGCCGGTGCATCGGTGAACTTCACCACCCAGCAACAGGCGCCCGCGCTGAATCACGCGACCGCTGGTCAGGATTACACCACCACGTCGGGCACGGTCACCTTCGGGCAAGGCCAGCAGATCAAGACGATCTCGGTGCCGATCCTGTCTGACAACAAGAAGAACGAAGCCAACGAGACGTTCCTCGTGGTGCTGTCGAACCCGGTAAACGTGAACATCACAAATGGCACGGCTACCGGCACGATACTCATCACGCCGAACCCGGGCGCCATCCTGATCACCGAGCTGCGAACCAGCGGACCAGGCGGTGCAGGCGATGACTTCGTTGAGGTTTACAACAACTCTGACACGCCGCACGTCGTTAACGACGGCTCGGGCATCAACGACTCCGCTCACGGTTACGGCTTGTACAAGATGGGCAGCGACTGCAACGCGAACCCGATTCTGATCGGTGTCATTCCGAATGGCACGACGATCCCGGGACGCGGACATTACCTGTTTGTCGGTTCCGCTTACAGCCTTGCTAACTACGGAGGCAGCAATGCGGCGGCCGGCGATCAGGTGATGAGTCAGGACATCGAAGACGACCGCAACGTCGCGATCTTTAGTACGACGTCGCTGTTGAATCTCTCGACCGTCACGCGGCTCGATGCAGTCGGTTTCGACAGCAACACCGGTGCGGCTTGCGACCTGTTGCATGAAGGCACGACGCTGGCACCGCTCAGCGGCAGTGTGTTGGAGTACAGCTACTTCCGTGACGAGTGCGGCAAGAAGGGCAATCCCGCGACGTTCGGTCCGTGTCCGACCAACGGGTTCGAGGCGGATTCGAATAACAACGGCGATGACTTCATCTTTGCCGATACGGCGGCGACGGCCACACCGGCAGGTCAGCGTCTGGGAGCTCCAGGTCCTCAGAACCTGGCTAACGCACGGCTGAACCTGTTGATTTCGACGTTGCTGCTCGACTCGACGAAGAGTTCAACAATCGCTCCGAATCGCATACGCGATATGACGCCGCAGGGGCCGAATGCCATGAACGGAACGTTGTCGATCAGACGGCGCTTTGTGAACAACACGGGCGCGCCGGTCACTCAACTCCGGTTCCGGATCGTGGACTTCAGCAGTCTGCCGTCAGGATCGGCTGCCGACCTGAGAGCGTTGAGCTCGACGAACATCACGGTCAGTGGCATCAACGATTCCGGCACCTGCACGGCGTCGAGTTTGACGACGCCTTGTACGGTGACGGTGTTTGGCACAACGCTGGAGCAACCGCCGACTCAGAACCTGGGCGGCGCGCTCAACAGCAGTATGACTACGGGAACGATAACGTTGGCCAATCCTCTGCTGCCGGGACAGAGCGTTAACCTGCAATTCCTGCTCGGCGTGCAGAGCCCGGGCTCGTTCAAGTTCTTCTTCAACATCGAAGCGCTGCCGTAACCCAGCCGCGCTGCGAATAACAAACGAGGTCGCCAGTTCCATCTGGCGACCTCGTTCTTTTTGTCCATGGATTTTTGTGCTACCGACCCTTGACCGTCAGGGGTTCGGGTTCGGGTTGGCGGCCGCGCGCGGCCTCGGAAATAAGCACCGGTGGGGGCGGATTCGAGACGAGAACCTCCAAAGCAGCCTCGAGCACTTCGCTGATCGACGACACAAACACGAGCTGAAGATCGTTCCGCACGTCGTCGGGAATATCGTCCACGTCTGCTTCATTCCGGCTCGGCAACAGTATGCGCCGGATGCCCGCTCGATGCGCCGCCATCACCTTCTCCTTCACGCCGCCGATCGGAAACACCAGACCCGAAAGCGTGATCTCGCCGGTCATCGCCGTGTCAGGCCGCACACGCCGTCCGGTATACAACGACGCCAGCGCCGAGGTGATCGTCACTCCCGCGCTCGGCCCATCCTTCGGAATCGCCCCCGCCGGCACGTGCAAGTGAACTCCGTACTCCTTGAAGATCTCCGAATCGATTCCAAACTCCGCCGCGTGTGACCATAAGTACGACTGCGCCGCGCGCGCCGACTCCTGCATCACCTCGCCGAGCTGGCCGGTGATCGTCAACCCGCGCCCCCCGGGCAGCAGCGTCGCTTCGATGAACAGCACTTCGCCGCCCATCTCCGTCCACGCCATTCCGGTCGCGACTCCCGCCGGCAGCTCCTTTCGCGCCTCTTCCGGATAAAATCGCGGCGGCCCGAGATACTCGCGAATGTCTCGCGCGGTAACTTCGACGTGCTCCGCCTCAGCCTGCGCGATCTTTAGCGCGACTTTGCGAGCGACGCTGCCGATGTTCCGTTCCATCTGCCGGACGCCGGCTTCACGCGTGTAGCGCGCGGCGATCAGCTCGAGCGCGTCGTCGCCGATCGTGAACTGCGCCGGCGTGAGTCCGTTTTCCGCCGTCTGCCGCGGCACCAGGTAACGCCGCGCGATTTCGAGCTTCTCGCGATCGCTGTAACCCGCCAGCCTGATGATCTCCATGCGGTCGCGCAAGGGCGCCGGGATCGGCCCGAGCTGGTTGGCAGTCGCGATGAAGAAGATCTTCGACAGGTCAAAAGGCAAGTCGAGATAGTGATCGCGAAACGTGTTGTTCTGCTGCGGGTCGAGAATCTCGAGCAGGGCGGCGGCCGGATCGCCGCGATAATCGTTACCGAGCTTGTCGATCTCATCGAGCATCAGCACCGGATTGTTCACGCCCGCGCGCCGGATCGACTGGATGATTCTTCCCGGCATGGCGCCGATGTAAGTCCGCCGGTGTCCACGCAGCTCAGCCTCGTCGCGCACGCCGCCCAGCGACATGCGCTCAAACTGCCGCCCCAAAGCTCGCGCGATTGAGCGTCCGAGCGAAGTTTTGCCCACGCCCGGCGGCCCGACAAACAGAATGATCGGACTCTTCGTGTCGGGGCGCAGCTTGATCACCGCCAGAAACTCCAGGATCCGCTCCTTCACATCTTCGAGCCCGTAATGATCCGCGTCCAGAATCTGCCGCGCTTCGGCGAGATCGAGCTTGTCTTCAGACGATTTCCGCCACGGCAGCTCGAGTAGAAACTCCAAGTACGTTCGGATCACGTGGTAGTCAGGCGCGGCGGCCGGCAAACGTTCCAGCCGTTTCAACTCGCGATCCGCTTCGGCGCGAACCTCGTCCGGCAGATCCGCTTTCTCGAGCCGCTCGCGAAGCAGCTCAGTCTCCGCTGCCTCGCCCGTTTCGTCTTCGCCGAGCTCCTTCTGAATCGCGCGCATCTGCTGGCGCAGGACGTAATCGCGCTGCGCCTTGTCCATCTCGGTCTGCGCTTCGGAAGCGATCTTCGAGCGCAGTTGCATGATCTCGAGCTCGCGGGCGAGATTGGCGTGCGACAGACGTAACAACTCGTCGGCCGTGTTCGCCTCGAGCATCTTCTGCTCTTCTTCGACGCCGAGACTCAGAATCGAGCCGAGAAAGTAAGCAAGCCGCACCGGCTCGACCGAAGTGAGCACCGCCATGCGTACTTCCGTCGGGACGTTTGGCAACAACGCCAGCGCCTCCTGAATCATCTGCTGCAAGTTTCGCTTGGTCGCCTCAACCTGCTCGGCGTCCTCGATCTTCGGATCGGGCAGAATCTCCACCTCGGCGCGCAAATACGGATCCTGCTGCTTCCACTCGCGCACACGGATGCGCTCCGTCCCCTGCGCCACGATCCGCATCGCGTCGCCCGTGCGCTCCATCCGTTTGATCATCACCAGAGTTCCGACCTGGTACAGGTCGTCGCTCTTCGCATCCGTGTCGTCCGATCGATCCGGCCGCACGGTGATGCACGCCAGCAGTTTTTCCGGCGTCGAGAGCGCCGCCTCGACGGCCGCCACCGAGCGCGGCCTTCCGATCCCGAGCGGCACGACGGTCTCCGGGAAGATGGTCAGGTTTTGCAGCGCCAGCACTGCAACTTCGAACGGTTGATTTCCAGCAGGTTCAGATTCAGCCATAACGTTCAGGCATCTTCGCTACGATGCAATTTGATGATCAGAAAGCCGTCGCTGTAATCGCGCTTGATCGACGCGCCTTCAATGCGAGAAGGAAACTGGATCGACTTCTCAAACCGGCTATAAGTGATCTCCAACTGGTGATAGACAAAATCGTCGCGGTAATGAGTGTCCCGCCGGCAGCCGCTGATGCGCAGGATCGAGTCGCGTAACTCTATCTCCAGCTCGTCACTGCAAACGCCGGCCAGATCGACTTTGACCACCCAGCCGTCGTTGCACTGGTAAACGTCAGCGGCCGGGTTCCAGAGTCTGCCGGACGGCACCGCGCGCGGATCCCGCCGGATCAGTGTGAAGTCAGGATGGCTGTTTCGCATGGCAAAAGATTATCCACAGATTACACGATTGTAAATCTGTGCAATCTGTGGATAGTCAGCAAGGTCTAGCCGAAGAGACGATTCCAGAAAGAAGAGCCCTTGGAAATGTCCTCCAATGCTTCGGTCAGTTCGCGGTCTTCGCGAGTTTCGGTAGCAACGTCGGCCATCGAGATCATGCCGACGAGATAGCTGTTCTCGTTGACCACCGGAATGCGGCGCACCTGCTTGTTGCCCATCTTGCGGATGACGTCTACGACGCGATCGTTCGGGTTCGCGGTGTGGATATCGACCGACATGATGTCCTCGGCGCGAGTCATCGAACAGTCTTTGCCCTCGGCGATCGCGCGAATGACCACGTCGCGGTCAGTGATCAAGCCGACGAGTTTGCCTCGCGAGTAGTTGCGCCCGTCGTACCTTCTTTCCGCGTCGCGCTCGGAATCGGTAGTGCGGCCGTTGCCGCCCATCGCGTCGTACTCGACAACCGGAATCACGCCCGTGTCTTCCTGTTTCATCATCAGGGCGACTTGCGTGATCGGCGTGTCGCGCGTGGCGACTGCGAGATCTTTCGTCATAATGTCGCGGCAGCGCAGACGCGAACGTTCGGCGCCGTAGTATTCGCGCTGGCGGCCCGTTCCGAGGTCGCCGCGTATGTCGTACAACGAGCTGCGTCTTCCCTCGTCGCGGAAACGTTCGCGATCGCCTTCGTCGCGCCAGTGTTCGCGATAGTCGCTGTAGCGGGGCTCGTCGTTCTCATACTCGGCGCGTTCACCAAAGCGGCCACGGTTGTAATCCGTTCGGCCGAAATCGCTGCGATTGTAATCGGGGCGGTTGAAATCCTGCCTGCGTTCGGTGTCGAACTGCCGGCGGTTGTACGGTTCGTCGTAGGAGCCTAATGGTTCGCGTCTGAAACGTTCTTCCCGCTGGTAATCCCTTTCGTCATCAAAATCGCCTCTATATCTGGCCATTGCTTCCCTCCTTAAACCAGAAAATGAATTCTTGGGGGCAAGGGGGTTTATGAAAACTCACAGATTCAACTCGACCAGCGCCACCAACTGCACGCGCGAGCGGATGTCGAGCGATCCGACCTCGATAGGCGTCGCCGCCTGGGCCCGGCCTGCTTTCGTTAAGCTGTCATATTCATAGACCGGCACCGGCCGTTGAAATCCCTCTTCCTGCACTTCGGCAATACCTACGACGCGACCGCCGAGCGCTTTCGCAATCACTTGCGCTTTGCCCATCGCTTCACTCGTCGCCTGGTGCAGCGCCTGATCGCGAGCCGGACGATCCTGTCGCAGAGTGAAACTGATGCCTGGTAGATCGTTGGCGCCGGCCTGCGACGCTGCATCGATGATGTTGCCCACTTTCTGCAAGTCGCTCGTCGTCACCGTGATCATGTTTCGCGCTTCGTAGCCGGTAATCGTGGGCGGTTGGTTCTCGCGATAAACGCGCTGCGGTTGCAGGCTGTAACCGCTCGTTTTCACTTCCGCTCCCGTTCCGGCCGCGGCTTTAAGCGCGCGCATGACCGCTTCAGTTTTAGTGGCGTTTTGCTGTTGCGCATCGAGTGCGCTCTTGGCCTGGGTCACAACGCCCGCGCTGATGATGGCGGTGTCGGGTTGGGCCTGGACGATTGAATCGCCGGTGACGGAGACGCGCGTCATGCGCTTCGCGCCGTCGGTATTTTGCGTGGTTTGCGCTTGCAGCACAGTCGCGGCCGCAAGCAGCAGGGTC
>JBKPPP010000033.1:0-11630 GCA_046733615.1 Acidobacteriota bacterium
TTACGAATCGCTTCCTTGACGCGATCCTTGTGGCGCTCCTGATCGATGATGCCCTTGCGTTGCAGTGACCAGTCGTTGCGTTGAATTGACATAACACCTCATCCACAAAAATCAGCGACGACTTTCGTGAACGCCTCCGGATACTCCTCATGCGGGAGGTGACCACAATTGAGAAACACGACTAACCGCGAACCCGCGATCGCTTCGTGCAACCGCTCGCCGTCCGAGAGCGGTATCTCGATATCGTTCTCGCCCCAGAGCAACAGCGTCGGTTTACGAATGAGATGCGCGTCGCGCGAGATGCGTTCCGCGTCCCACCCGCGCACCGTGCGAATGATCGCGCGCTGCGTGCCCGACGCGCGCAGCGGAAAGTGGCGCGCATCGACGCGCTGCTCGTCCAGCACCCAAGAATGCCGATCGTAAACTCGCTTCATTCGTCGTCGCAGCAAGCGACGCGAACCGATCAAAAGCGGCGAAACAACATCGCCGAACACGGGCGAGCCAAAGATCTTCATCAACCGGAAGTTGAGCGGCCGGTTGTTGTTTACCGGCCCAACCAGCACCAGCTTCTCGATCCGTTCCGAATAATCGAGCGCGCACGTGGCCGCGACTGCCCCACCGTAAGAGCTGCCGACGAGCGTTGCGCGTTTGATCCCCAACTCTTCGAGCAAGCGCATCAACAGCGACGCCTGTCCGGCGATCGTGTATTCGCCGTTGCGCGGTTTCCCGGAATAACCGTAGCCGAGCATGTCGACGGCGATCACGCGAAAGCCGGCGTCCGCGAGCGCCAGAAAGACTTTGCTCCAGACGAGCGTCGACGACGCGAAACCGTGGATCAACACCAGCACCGGGGCGTTTTTCTCGCCCGCTTCCTGGTAATGAACACGCACGCCGTCCACGTCGACGAAGCGCGAGTGTCCCGAGTGAAAGATCGCGTTCTGATACTTGTGCCAATCGGCGTCGCGCGGCCGGGCCAGAAGCCTGGCAGCAACCGCCACGGTGGCGGCAGCCGTTGCCGTTCCGGCGATCCAGTAACGTTTCTTCATTCTGCGCTTATCATAACGCCCGCGTCCCAGAGGAGCGCGGGCGTTTCGTTTTCACTCGATAGACCACGCCTAGCGCGAGAGCAGTGTACCGACGTACGTCAACAACTCGTTCGCGCAGACGGGACAGTAGCCGTGTTCTTTGACTAACCGATCGACTACCTCGTTGATGCGGCGCAGTTGATCGGGGTCGGGGGTTTTAGCGGACGTCGTTATCTTCACCACGTCTTTCAAGTCCGCAAAGATCTTCTTCTCGATTGCTTCCTTGAGACGCTCGTGGGAATTGTATTCGAACGGTTTGCCCTTGCGCGCGTAGGAGGAGATGCGAATCAGGATCTCCTGGCGGAACGTGTTCTTCGCGTTCTCGGAGATTCCGATCTGCTCTTCGATGGAGCGCATCAGTTGCTCGTCCGGATCCATCTCCTCTTCAGTGATTGGATCCTTGATGCGTTCCTTGTTGCAGAAAGCCTCGACGTTGTCGAGATAGTTGTTGCACATCGTGCGCGCCATCTCTTCAAACGAGTAGACAAACGCGCGCTGCACTTCGATCTTCGCCAGCTCGTCGTACTCCTTGCGCGCCTGCGAGATGTGATTCAGGTAGCGTTCGCGCTGTTCCGAGCTGATGCCGGTGTGCTGTTCGAAGCCGTCTTTGATCGCGCGGAGAGCGTCGATCGGGTTGATGCAGGTTACGCCGTCGCGCACCAGGGCGCTTGAAAGCCGGTTGATGATGTAGCGGGGCGAGATCCCGTCCATGCCTTCGCGAACGGTCTCCTCTTTCAGCTCGCGCACGTCTTTCGACTTGTAGCCTTCGACGTCTTCACCATCGTAGAGCTTCATTTTCTTCACGATGTCGACGTTCTGGCGCTTCGGTTCTTCGAGGCGCGTCATCACGGCAAACATCGCCGCCACCTTCAAAGTGTTTGGGGCGAGGTGAACGTTTCGCAGGGCCTCTGACTGGTGCAACAGCTTGTCGTAGATTCTCTCTTCCTGCGAGACGCGCAGGTTGTAGGGCACGCGCACGAGGATGATGCGATCCTGGAGCGCTTCCGATTTGCGATTGCCGGCGAATGCGATGTACTCGTTCTCGTTGGAGTGCGACAGGATTACTTCGTCGGCGTAGATCATCGCGAAACGACCCGTCTTGATGCTCTGCTCCTGCGAGAGCGTCAGAAGGCTGTAGAGAAACTTTTCGTCGACCTTCAGCATCTCGACGAACTCCATCAACCCGCGATTCGCGATGTTCAACTCGCCGTCGAAACGATAGGCGCGCGGATCTGACTCGACGCCAACTTCGCCAATCGTCGAAAGATCGATCGAACCGGTCAGCTCGGTGATGTCCTGCGACTTCGGATCGCTCGGCGAGAACGTGCCGATGCCGACGCGCTCCTTTTCCGAAAACACCACACGATGCACCTTCATATCTTCGTGACGGCCGCCGTATGTCCGTTCGAGCGCGTAGCGGCACTGCGGGCAGAGATCGCCTTCGATGTAGATCCCGTAATGCTTTTCGACTTCCGGGCGGAGCTGGTGCGGAATGAGATGCAGCGGCTCCTCGTGCATCGGGCAGTCTTTGATTGCGTAAACGGCGCCGCCGGGCGTGCGGGTCCAGTCTTCGAGCCCGCGCTTGAGCATGCTGACGATCGTCGACTTACCGCCGCCGACGGGACCCATCAACAAGAGAATGCGCTTGCGCACTTCCAAACGCTGCGCGGCTGATTTGAAATACTCGACTATGCGCGCGATGGGCTCTTCGATACCAAAGAGCTCGGAGGCGAAGAAGTTGTAAGAGAGAATTTCGTGTTGGGTGCCTTCGTTGAGCCGTTCGACGCCGGCGGCGTGAACCATGTCGTTGATGCGCGCATGCGAGAGTTGCGCGATGCGCGGGTTTTGGGCGACGAGCTCGAAGTAATCGCGAAACGTTCCTTCCCAGCGTAGTGCTTCGTGTTCACGACGCAGATCTTCCAAACGCTCGCTTATGTTGAATCCTTTGTTGCCATCCTGCTCTTGCATAGCCTTGAGACCTCTTCGGCTTTCGCGCATCCGGACAGCGTGTGGGGAGAGGCCACGCTTCGTAAGCAACCGCTCAATCATCGGGGAATGCGGTTAATTCTCTCGTCAGAGCCTCGTGATACGCCTCACGCGCGCGTAAGCGTGAGCTACGTCCTCGAAGCATCAGTTCTCAATGATCGTTGTCAACGGAACTCACGGAGGGAAACGCCTGGAAGCGACCGCACGCGCGCTTCCTTGGGAGGCAAGTATACCACACGGGGTCAATGTCTGATTTTCACGTAAGTACAACGTGGGGATGTAAGACTTGTGCGCCAGCCACGTAGCGGCCAATGGCAATCAGTTGTTCATCCGCGTCACACAGCTTTACGTTTTCACCATCCGCCCATTCCGATCCTTCGACCTTCACCTCCCTTCCATGACGGACATTACGTGCGTCCTGGGCGTTTAGATGCATGAAAGGGAGTCTCGAGAGTGCCATATTCATCGGCAGCAGCAGCGCCCCCAGCGCCTCTTCGGCGAAGCGCGTCTTCAGATCGTCGAGGGTCACAGCCGTGGTCTCGGAGAAATCTCCTACCCTGGTCCGACGCAGCTCAGCCAAGTGTGCGCCAACGGACAGACGCTTACCGAAATCCTCCGCCAGCGCCCTGACGTAAGTCCCTGAAGAGCAAACCACGCGCGCGCGAAAGTCGAAGGTCCCGTCGAGGTTGTCCTTGATCAGTCGGCCGTCAGCCTTGATGGCGGTGAACTCATGAATGCAAACACGAACCGGCTCACGGTCCACCTCCTCGCCGCGACGCGCCAGCTCGTAGAGTTTTCTCCCTTCGATCTTCTTCGCGGAATACATCGGCGGCACCTGTTCGATCCAACCACGCAAACTCGCCAGCGCCTTCTCGATCTCCGCCTCACTCCAGTCTCCCAGGCGCGAACCCTTTGGGCCATCGATCGGTTTGCCCGTGCGGTCGCCCGTGTCAGTGGAATAACCGAGCCGAATGACTGCGTCGTACTCCTTGTCTACACCACTTAGAAACTGCGCCAGCCGCGTCGCCTTGCCCAGCAACAAAACGAGCACGCCGGTCGCAAAAGGATCGAGCGTTCCGGTATGGCCAATGCGGCGCTCGTGCAGAATGTGGCGCACGCGCGCAACCACGTCATGAGAAGTAAAATCCGCCGCCTTGTCGATTATTAATACGCCATCCATACCGAGCATTTTAGTTTGCGCAGTGAGGATTGGCGATGTGAGAATCGGTTGCCGATGACTGCTGACGAACTGCGCCGCAAAACATTCAACCGCGCGGTGAAGCTGCTGACGATCAAACCGCGTTCGGTGGCGGAGCTGCGCGAGCGCCTGTTGCAGGGAAAAAACGCGGCGAATAAGACTGTGGTCGAGGCAGTGATTTCACGGCTTCAGGAATACGGTTACCTCGACGATGAGCGATTCGCTTTCAGTTACGCTTCGCTGAAAGTGAAGCAACGCCCGCTCGGCAGACGCCGGCTGGAACACGACCTGAAGCTGAAGAAGGTCCAGAAGAACGTGGCTGAGGAAGCGTTGGAGCTGGTGTACGCTGAAACGCCCGAAGAGCAGCTCATCGAACAGGCGATCGAAAAGCGGATTCGGCTGCGCGGCCGGCCGAAGACGCGCGCCGAAGCAAAGAAGCTGTTCGATCATTTGCTGCGTCAGGGTTTCGCGTTCGAACTCGTTTCCGAGAAGGTACGTGCACTCTTCGATCCATATTGCTAAACTCGAATCGACATGACTGGTGACGAAATACGAGAGATTTTTCTGAAATACTTTGAGGAGCACGGGCACACGCGTGTCCACTCGTCTCCGCTGCTGCCCGCGAACGATCCCACGCTGCTGTTCGCCAATGCGGGCATGAATCAGTTCAAAGACACGTTTCTCGGCCTGGAGAAACGCGACTACGTGCGCGCCACCTCTTCGCAGAAGTGTGTTCGCGCGGGCGGCAAACACAACGACCTCGATGAAGTCGGAAAGACGGCGCGGCATCACACCTTTTTCGAGATGCTCGGCAATTTTTCGTTCGGCGATTACTTCAAACAAGACGCGTGCAAGTTTGCCTGGGATCTGCTTGTCAATGTTCTGAATCTCGATCCGCGGCGATTGTGGTTCACCGTCTACGAAGGCGATCAAGAGGTTCCGCCCGATGAAGATGCGGAGCGTTTCTGGGAGGAAGTCGGCGCGCCTCGTGAAAGAATTTTGCGCTTTGGTCGCAAGGACAACTTCTGGCAGATGGCCGAGACTGGCCCATGCGGCCCGTGCAGCGAGGTCCATTACTACATCGGCGACAACCCCGACGATCCGGAGAATTGCGCTGCTAATGTTAACGGGCCGGGCGACACGATCATGGAGATCTGGAACCTGGTCTTCATGCAGTTTGATCGCAGCGAGGTTGAACCCGGCCGCTTCAAACTCGAACCGCTGCCGGCGCCGTCCGTCGATACGGGCGCCGGTCTCGAACGGCTCGCGGTTGCGGTACAGGGGCTCAAGTCAAACTACGACACCGATCTGATCCGCCCGATCATCGAGCACACTGCGCGCCTCGCCGACCGCCACTACGAGCCCGAGACGCAGGAAGGCTTCGCGATGCGCGTGATTGCGGACCACGCGCGGGCGACCGCCTTCTCGATCGCCGACGGGATCCTGCCCGGCAACGAAGGGCGCAACTACGTTCTGCGAAAGATCATGCGGCGCGCGCTCTACCAGGGTCATCACACGCTCGCATTTGAAGGCGAGTTCTTCAACCAGGTCACGAACTTCGTCGTCGACCAAATGAGCGACGCCTATCCGGAACTGGAGGCGCACCGGGCGTTCATCGAGAAGATGGTGCGGTTGGAGGAAGAGCGTTTTCGTTCGACGCTGACCGCCGGCTTGAACAAGCTGGACGAGCTGTTTACGTCGACCAAAGGCGCGATGCCGGAGTACAAGGCGCTCGCGAAGCTCTACGACACGTTTGGAACTCCGCGCGATCTGATTCGCGTGAGTCTCGAGGAGCGCGGGTTTGAAATCGGCGAAGACGAGTTCAACCAGTCTTTCGATGAAGCGCTGCAACAGCTTCAGCAAACGGTAGCCACGAAGCATGAAGCAAAATCCGTGGTTAATCCTGTGTACGAAACGTTAGCGGCGCGTTTGGATAAATCCCTTTTCAAAGGCTACGAGACTACCCGCGTTTCAGACGCGAAGGTCGTCGCGCTTATCAACGGTTCGGAAGTCGAATCTTTAAATAGCGGGGATAAAGGCGAAATCATTTTGGATCGGACGCCGTTTTATGCAGAGAGTGGCGGACAGGTCGGGGATATGGGGCTGTTCGTTGGCCCACATGGTGAGTCAGCAGTCGTTCACGACACCTATTCGCCGGTTCCGGGGTTGATCGTACACAAAGTCCAGGTGCTGGAGGGCAGTTTCAAAGTTGGCGATATTGTTTCGGCGGAAGTTGACGTCGAGAAGCGCGACGCCACACGGCGCAATCACACCGCGACGCACCTGATGCATGCCGCGTTGCGCGAGGTTTTAGGCATGCACGTGAAGCAGGCCGGTTCGGTCGTCGCGCCAACCTACCTTCGTTTCGACTTCACGCATTACCAGCCGCTGACGCATGCCGAAAAGGAAGAGATCGAACGCCTGGTCAACTACCACATCCTGCGCAACGAGCCGGTGCACACCGACGAGATGGCGATCGAGGAAGCGATGCGCTCGGGCGCGATGGCGCTGTTTGGCGAAAAGTACGGCGAGCGGGTGCGCGTGCTTTCGATCAAAGGCGTTGAAGACATCTTTTCCAGAGAGCTCTGCGGCGGCACGCATGTCCGCGCCACCGGAGACATCGGTCTCTTCAAGATCGTCAGCGACGAGTCGATCGCCTCGGGCGTGCGTCGCATTCGGGCGATTACCGGCGCCGATGCTTACGAGCGTTTTCGTGAAGCAGAAGTTCTGGTTGACGAACTTGCGAGCGGCTTGCGCACGTCGCGCACGGAACTGCCCGCCGTGGTCGCGCGGCTTCAGGACGAGTTGAAGAAAGCGCGGCGCGAGGCTGATGAGCTGCGTTTGAAGATCGCGAGTGGCGCCGTGGGCGCGTCGTCCAATGGCGACGAGTCGCGCGAGATTGCAGGCGTGAAAGTGCTGGCTCGCGAGGCGAATGGGCTCGACGCTCCGGCGATGCGGCAACTCTCAGACACCCTGCTGGCGCGGATCAAATCGGGCGTCGTCATACTCGGGCGCAGCAGCGAAGGCAAGGTCTCGCTAATCGTGCGCACTTCGGCCGACCTGACCGGGAAGGTTCCGGCAGGGCAAGTCATAAAAGAGCTCGCGCCGATCGTCGGCGGCCGCGGCGGCGGCAAGGCCGACATGGCTGAAGGCGGCGGAAGCCAGCCCGATCAACTCGCGAACGCATTAAATGAGAGTTATCGCGTCGTCGAACGACTGCTCAGCCAAGGCTAAACACGCCCACTGTACCGCTGAACGGCTCTGTCCGGGCGGTCCAGTCTGAGGCCGTCTGAACTTTAGCGCTCGCTACCGTGTTAATTCGTGGCCGAAAGCGGGTGGCCTGAAGCAGACCACCCGCTTTCAGCGAACGGGCTCACATGCTCTTCTGTTTTTCAGTGAGAGCGATGTTCATCTTTTCCAGCGTTAGCCTGTTGAGCGTGCCGGTTACTTTCAGACCCTCCGCCTGCTGATACTTGCGCAGTCCGTCGCGCGTCGCACCGTCAAGCTTGCCGATCTGCTCGCCGCCGTAAAAGCCCCGGGCTTTGAGAATTGCCTGGGCCTGGTTGATCTGCCCCTTCGTGGCGCGAAAGACGGGACCGCGTTTGGCGCCCTGCTTCGTGCTCGCCGGGTTTGAAGTTGAGGTAGTTGTGGTTTGAGCCATCGCTCCGGTCGTGATGAGGCAGAGCAGTGGCAGAGTGAGTGTAAGGAATCTCTTCATCTGTTTTTCGTCCTTTGTGAGGCGCGCTGAAGCGCGCGGTTTGTGGTAAAGCGCGCCCATAATACATCGCCCCGGCCATTTCTTCAATTCCTTCCCCAAACCGTGTTGGCACGAGTTAAACGCTCGTGGTAACATGCCTGTACCTCACCGGGCTTGCCCAAACCGGAACTCATGCGAAAACCCCTAATAATCCTGGCCTTCTTAGCTTTCATGACTGGTGCCGCAACCCCGGCCCAAGCTCAGTCCGGCTACCAGGTCGATAATTTCGATTTCGCCAACGGCGTGAAAATCCAAACGCCGGTTGACACTGGGACCAAGTCCAACCCCAAGCGCCTCGTCCGCCTGACCAGCCAAATTCCGATCAACCCGTCACTGGGTGGCTTCACCACCGGAAACACGGAGGTCGATGCCTTTCTCGTCGAATCAGGCAAGCGAAACTCAGTCGATCCGCTGCTGCTCTACTCCATCATGCACCAGGAATCGAGCTTCAAGCCGCGGGCGATGTCGTACAAGGGCGCGCGCGGGCTGATGCAGTTGATGCCGGGCACCGCCAGCCGCTTCGGCGTGACGAACGTCTGGGACCCGAAGCAGAACATCGAGGGTGGCGCGCGATACATGCGGTTTCTGCTGGACCTGTTCGGTGGCGACGTGCAGCTTGCGCTGGCGGGTTATAACGCCGGCGAGGGTGCGGTGATGAAGTATGGGAACCAAGTCCCGCCTTACAGTGAGACGCGCGAATACGTGCGTCGCATCGGCCGCCGGTACAGTCTCATTCGCGATCCCGAAGCCGCTGCGAACGCGAGCCAACTCACCGCAGAGGAGCTTGCAGCCGCGCGGCAGAAGGCGTCCGCGCCGTTGAGCATGTACGAGCGGAGCGTCTTCATGACCAGACTTCCGGACGGCCGGCTCCAGTTGGTCAGCCAGTAATTCGCCACGGATCCGCACAGATGGACACGAATGACGTGTAGAGTGTCATTCGTGTTCATTTGTGGCTAACACAACTACGAGGCGGAACCTTTGCCGGTGCCCGCCTCGTTTTGTAATATCCGGGAGGTTACATCTAGTGAGGTCGATATCCATGACCTGTTCCAGTTGCGGAGCATACGTCACCCCCAGCGTCAGATTCTGTTCCAACTGCGGTGCGCCGGTAGCGGACCCGGAAGCGACGCGTATCGCGCGCCTCCAATCCCGCGCGCTGGAACCCACGGTCGATCCCGATCTCGAGCACACCGTTTTCACAGTCCGGCCAACAATGATCTTCATCAAAGCCGGTTACGCGTTGGCGGTGCTCGCCGGGATCGCGCTCGTTTTTCTGCTCGCGAGCATTGGCCTGTCGGCGTCGATCTCGATTCCGCTGGCATTGGCGCTGCTGCTCATCCCGGCCTACTACCACATCCGCCGGAACATGATCCGCTACACCGTCACCGACGCGAAGCTCCAGATCGACACCGGCCTGATCGCGCGCACCACGCGCAACATCCCTTTGAGCAAAGTGCAGGACGTAACCGTCTCCGCTTCGATTCCGCAGCGGCTCCTCGGCTTCGGCGACATCATCGTCGACAATGCCAGCGAGCTCGGCGGCTCGACCGTGATGCACAACATCAGCAGTCCCCGTCACTATGCCGACCTTCTTTTGCGCGAATTACGACGCTGGCATTAAACTGAAGCGTGTTTATTCACCTGGTCATTTCAGTTGTTCTGCTGCTGGCACTGCCGGCGGAGAAATCCGAGTACGTCAGCAAGAACGGCGAGCGATTCAACGTAGAAAAGGTTCGACTGCCGACCGAAGACAAGGCCTACGAGACGTTCAGCCTGGCCGCAGCCGAAGCCCGCTCGCAGAATCCGGCTCTGGAAATCAGGAACGCGATCGGCACCGCAGCCTTCACGGCCGGCGATCAAATCGCTTTCGCGAAGGGTCTGTATTTCGTGCGCGTCACCGCGACGAAGCCGAAGTCAACGAACCTCAGTGTCGCCGCGCAGTCAGTGAGCGACGGGCTCGAAAACGGCGAAGGCGACATTCCGGTTCTGCTCAAGCATCTGCCGAATCCTGATGACGCCCAAAAGAACGCGATCTTTCTGAACAACATCAACACGCTTACGGCAATCGCACCGCAGCAACCAGTCCTCACCGCAGTCCAGGCGGACGGCAACGCCGATGCGGCTTTCGCGACCGTCGGCGCCAGCAAAGTCCTGATCGTCGAGTTTCACACGCCACAGCTCGCGACGGACAACGACCAGCGCATCATCGCGCGCATTCACGAACTCTGGAACGTCGGCCAGCCGGCGCCGACAGCGTATCGCCGAGTCGGCAACTACTCCGTGTTCGTTTTCGACGCGCCCGACGAACAGACGGCCAAGCAGTTGATCGATCAGGTCAAGTACGAACAGGTGGTGCAGTGGCTGGGCGACAATCCGAACATCCTGAAGGAAGCCGAGCAGCGTTACATCAACACAACGCTGGGCGTGCTTGTGGCGGTGCTGAAAGCTTCCGGCTACGCGGCCGTTGCCTGTTTTGGCATTGGTGGTTTGATCGGCGCGTTACTGTTTAGTTATCGGCGCGGCCAACAAAAGGCGACGGCGGCCTATTCCGATGCGGGCGGTATGATGCGGCTGAATCTGGACGACCTGTCCGAAGGTTCTAAAAAGTAATCTCAGGGTTCGAAAAAATAACCCCATAAAAAATACGGGCTGCTGATCTTTCCTGGGGGGCTCCCCCAAGCCCCGTCAAGACGACGATCAGCAGCACCGCTATTATTGCTCTTCTACTGCGTAACAAGCGCTACTCCGTTCCCCCAAAAGAATTAACGCCTGTTTCAAATATCTGTGAGAGGATGCCTCCCCCAAAGCCTCCACTCACCGCAGTTTTCTGAGCCTGACCCGATTTACCCTTATCTACCCTTCTTGTTCTGTCTCCTCGTTGGCAACGACTGTGCCAACTCGTTTCTCTGAGCGAACACAACAAACCCCTCGGAATTCTGCCTCAGTTTGTACAGGTTCGATGCAACACTGACCGTACAAACGAACTATAACCGTGCGGTTAGGGCAGCGCTTCGACTAGTCGATCGATCTCGGCGATGGTGTTGTAGAGGTGCGGGGCGATCCGAAGGCGATCATTTCTCGGGGCGGTGACGATGTTTTGCTGCTTCAGTGCCGCGTAGAGTTCCATGGGTGTGAGGCCGGCGCTGTGTCGAACACAAACGATCTGCGATTTCTCGCCTGGAGCACGCGAGCTGACGACTTCGTAAGGCTTCGAGCGCACGCGATCGCAGAGATAGTCCGTCAGCTCTTCCAAGTAGCGCGCAATGTTGGCCGGCCCATGCTCGGTTAGCAGTTCCAGACTGGCGGCGAAGCCGTGAATCAACGCCGCGGGGCCCGTGCCCGTCTCCCACGCGAGCGTTCCGCGGTTCCAACCTTGTTCGAAATTGAGATAGTCGTCCGGGTCGGGCACGCTGATCCAGCCGACCAGCGTAGGCTGAATCCGCTCACGAGCACGGTCGGAGAGATACAGGTAACCAACGCCCTCCGGGCTCAAGAGCCACTTGTGGCCGGCGCCTGCGGCTACGTCCACCAGTTCCGCCTCGACGTCGAGCGGAATGGCGCCGAGCGACTGGATTACGTCGGCGACCAGCAACGCGTCGTGCCG
>JBKPPP010000034.1:0-10232 GCA_046733615.1 Acidobacteriota bacterium
TGGCCGTCACGCAGCTCGATCCCGCGCAGGCCGAAATACGATTGCACTTCATCGCGCAACTGGTCCTCTTCGTAAAGCCGAACGCGCAGGTCGTAGAGATTCGGAGACTCAGGCGTCCAAAGCTTTGCGTACGGAATGGTCAGAATCAGGTGCCCGGTGGCCACGGCGGTACGCGCTTCGCCCTTCGTCACCAGATTGTCGTGCTCGCTCACTTCGACTTCGATACGCCAGGGCGCGGAGGGCGCGTGCAGGTAGATGAAAAACTCGACCTGGTTTCGCTGCGCATCCGTGATGATGCGCAACTCCTCGATGCGCAGCGAAGGCACCGGCTCGAGCCAAACTGTTTGCCAGATGCCGGTGGTACAGTAGTAGTCGATCTCCTGCGGCACGCCCGTGATCGATTGTTTGCCGCGCGGCTGCCCCGGATCTTGTTTGTCTTCGACGCGCAGCGTCAGACGGTTTACGCCGGACTTGAGATACGGCGCGATGTCGAACTGAAAGGGAACGTGGCCGCCCTGGTTGTGACCGACTTCGAAGCCATTGACCCAGACGATCGACGAATAATCGACCGCGCCGAAGTTCAGCAGTATGTCTCCGCGCCAGTCCGGCGGAATTTCAAAACTGCGCGCGTACCAGACGTACTCGTGCACAGACTTGTCGTTGATACCCGACAACTCAGCCTGATAACCGAACGGAACGGTGATGCGCAGCGGCAGCTCGCGGCCGTCGTGCCAGCCGAGCTCGAGTCCCTCGTCGGCGTCGTCAAAAGCAAACTCCCACTCGCCGTTGAGATTCAACCAGCGTTCGCGAACAAATTGTGGACGTGGATATTCGGGGCGGGGAATCGCGGGTCGACTGTCAGAAGGCGCACTGCCGGAGTTTTGCATGTTGTCGATCCTGGAAATAGTTTTCAAGACCTCGTTCGAGCGACGGCATCAGCGTACCACGTTCGCTGGTCAATGCGCTGAAAGGAGGGCGCCGCGCAGCCAGGCTGAGCGAAGCATTGGGCCGGCCCCGCACCTGTGTGCGGTTGCCGCCATTCATCTCGGCAACCAGTCCGGCAAACTGCGCCCAGGTTGCCGCACCGCTGTTCGCGAGGTGCCAAACTCCGTGTTCACCGTCGATCAGCAGGTCGAGCACTGCATTGACGAGATGTGGAACGTACGTGGGTGAGATCGTCACGTCGTCCGCCGCGATAAACGGCTTGCCGCTCGATAAAGACCGCAGCACTGCGTTGACGAAATTGAATTCGTCCCAGGGTCCAAAGAACGCGCTGGTCCGGATTATCAACGCGTCGGAAAAGTATTTGAGCACTTCCTCTTCCGCGCGCACTTTGCTCTGGCCGTAAACATTCAACGGCGAAGCCTGATCGCGTTCGACGTAGGCCTCGTTCTTGTTTCCGTCAAAAATGAGATCCGAAGAGAAAGTCACGAGCGGAATCTCGCGCAGCGCGCAGACGGAAGCGAGGTTTGCCGGCCCGGAAACGTTTTCACGCATGCAGCGATCGACGTCCTGTTCGGCATCGTCGACGCGCACGTAACCGGCGGCGTTGATGATGGCCCAGGGTTCGAAACGTTCGACGGCGGTCTTCACCGATTCCAGCTCGGCGATGTCCAGCTCCTGGCGCGGCAGGAGGTAGTACGAGAGACCGCGTTGCTCGCAGACGCGCGCGAAGGCCCTGCCGAGCGTGCCGGTGGCTCCGGTGATCAAGAGAGCGCGGCCGAGGTCGCCGTTCGAGCGCGTATGTCGGACGCTGGCGGTGATCTCCTGTGAGTCGTTGGCCGGACGCGGGTGCAGCCGATCAAAGCGGCGCCACCAGCCGGAGCTGTCGAGCACGGGATGATCGTAGCTTTCACCGGAAGCGAGCCTCTGCATCATCTTCGCCAGCGCCGTCGGTCGCGGCGCCGAGCCGCGCAGATCAAACACGCCGGATTCGTAGCAGCCATCCTCCTTCGTGAGCAAACTGTTCCAATCGAACGAACCAAACGCGGCCCACGCAGTCACGGCGCGCACGTCAACCTTTTCGCTTCGCAGCGACTGTGCTGCGTCCCAGATCTCTTTGAACCAGCGAAGCTGCTCTTCGCGCGTGCAGGCAAGATGCGCTTCAGTGATCGCGATCGGCCGCCGGTAACGTTGCCACGCCTCCTCGAACAGCGACTTCGGATCCAGCATTCCGGCCCGACACGCGCGCACAGCTTCGACGTCGGCGTACACCTGTTGACCGTTTCCGCCATGACATGAAACCGGGTACCGGCCCAAACGGTGATCGAGAAACCGTTGGCTCGTGACGTAATGATTCAACCCGAGAATGTCAGGCGGCAGCGGATTGTCGAGGAACCACTTCAGCTCGCGCTCTTTGATGCCGACGTGCGTCAGGTACTGCCACATCCGCTTTCTTCGGTTCAGTCGCCCGCTCAATAAGTCGAACGTCAGCCAGCGACGCTCGTTCTCGAACTCAGCCTGGTAGGCGAGCCGCGGCGTGCTGTACGTCTTGCCGAGATCTTCTGTTTGAATCAGTCGCGCCTGCGGATTTACTTTGCGAATCTCGCGCATCGCGAGCACGGTCCCGCGACACTGCGCGAGCAGCGCCTGCGCAAACAGCAGCGCATCCTGTTTGTGTGGATACCAATGACCGTAAAGACAACTGAAGCGCGCGGTCGTCAGCGGCTCATTCACGGGCGTGTAGTCTTCGACCCACGGAAAACGCTGGGCCACTGCGGCGGCAAACTGCGCTAGCTTTTCGGGAAACTCCGGATCGAGAAGACTGGTGTACGGCGGACCACTGCCGTGATGCAGCAGTCCGACGATCGGACGGATGTTTAATCGCCGCAGATATGCGAGGCGTTCATCCGCCCAGCGCCAGTCAAGCTCGGCGAGACTGTGCGGCGCGGTCCGTTCCCAAAGCACGGGATAGCGAACCGCCTCGATACCGAGCGCCGCGAGGCGGTCCAGATCACTCAAGCGCAACGCATGACCGCTGCGCTCGATCTGATCCGAATAGTTTTTCCCGACCCGATTGACTGTCGCTTCCACGCCCGCCCACACAGCAAGCGGCCGCTGAGCTTGCAACGCCGAATCTCTCATTACCAATTCGCTTACGTTTGCGTCACCGGTTGACGCTGCGGCGGTTGACTGCGCGGACTCGGCAGATGATGTGACTTGCCGTTTCCGTTGCCGCTGCGAGTAAGTCCGCTGACCATGACGAGGGCATCTTTGCGCTTCACGCTGTGCATCTTCGAATAAACCGTCAGCGCCTGGGCCACGATCTGATCCATGTTGTAATACTTGTACGTCGCCAGCCGGCCGACGAAGTGCACGCCTTCCTCAGCATCGGCCAGCGCTTTGTAGTTTGCGTAAATCGCCGCGTTCTCTTTGCGCGGAACCGGATAATACGGATCGCCTTCGCTCTGCGGAAACTCGTAAACGATGCTGGTCTTCGCGTGCTCCTGGCCCGTCAGATACTTGAACTCCGTCACTCGCGTGTACAGATGTTCGTTCGGGTAGTTGATTACCGGCGCTTGCTGGTAGACCTGAACGTTGTGTGTCTCGTGTTTGAACTCGAGCGAACGGTACGGCAGCTTTCCGTAGCGGTAGTCAAAAAACGCATCGACTGGGCCGGTATAAATCATTTCCCGAAACGGAATATCTTTTTCGACCTCACGATAGTCGCAATTGAGCAAAACCTTGATATTCGGATGATCGAGCATGTTCTCGAACATGCGCGTGTAGCCGTGCAGCGGCATCGCCTGGTACGTGTCGGTGAAATAGCGATCGTCGCGGTTGGTGCGCGTAGGAATACGCGAAGTTACGCTGGAATCGAGCTCTGACGGATCGAGTCCCCACTGTTTGCGCGTGTAGTTGCGAAAAAACTTTTCGTACAGCTCGCGCCCGACCTGGCTCACTACCACGTCTTCGGAAGTCTTGACCCGCTCGATCGGCTCGGCGACTTTCTTGAAGAAATCGGCCACTTCAAACGAAGTCAGGTTCAAGCCGTAGAGTGTATTGATGGTGTCGAGATTGATCGGAATGGGCACGATCTGACCGTCGACACACGCGCGCACGCGATGCTGGTAAGAGCGCCATTCGGTGAATCGTGATAAGTACTCGAAAACCTCGCGCGAGTTGGTATGAAAGATATGCGGTCCGTACTTGTGGACCAGAATGCCCGCTTCGTTGTAATGATCGTAAGCGTTGCCGCCGATGTGCGGACGCCTGTCACACAGCAGGACCTTTTTGTTCGAGCCTCGTGCCAAACGTTCCGCAAGCACGCTGCCCGCGAATCCTGCTCCTACAATTAAGTAATCAAACACTGTCGAGTTCCCCCTTGTCTCCTGAGATCTGTTTCATGCTGCAACACCGCGGCGCGTCTGCTCGGTTCGCGCGAGCAGCGCAGCACGCGTCTTCGTGGCCAGCGCATCGTCGATCAACCGCGACATGCGCCGCCACGTTTCATCCCACGACATCTCCGCCAGAAACTCGTCGACTGATTTCAGCCACTTGTTTCTCTCTTGTGACCGAAGCAAGTCTTCGATTGCGGCGATGAACTCGGGAGCGTCACTGGCAATGCGAACCAATCCCATTTGACCGTAGGGACGCACGACATCCTGAATCGGCGTGGAAACTACGGGTTTTCCCGCCGCCAGGTACTCGGGTGTTTTCGTCGGACTAATGAATCTGGTCGACTCGTTTTGCGCGAACAGAAGCAGTGCGACGTCCCAACCCGCGATGTACGACGGCAGCTCCTGATAACTCTTGCCGCCCAGATAATGGATGTTCTCGCGCCGCGGCAGAATGTCCGGATCGATCTTCACGATTGGTCCAATCATGACGAACTGCCAATCGGGCCGCCGCCGCGACATGTCGTCGAGCAGCTTCACGTCGAACCGTTCGTCGATCACGCCGAAGAAACCAAGGCGCGGATGCGGAATCTCTTGCTGGTCCGCCGGCTCGGGCAGCGACGCGCGCGCTTGCATGAAGTGATCGCGATCGATGCTGCTTGGAAACGCGTAAACGGAAGAGTGTTGATGACGTTTGGCTTCGTAGAGACTATGGCCGCCCGTGAAAACGAGATCGGCGAGCTTGAACAGCTCGCGTTCGCGTTCGGTCAGATGCGTGGGCGCGCCTTTGAAAGCCGAGAGCTCGTCCATGCAGTCGTAGACCACCGCGCGCGGACGCAGGTGTCGCGTAAAGTCGAGCGCCATCGGCGTGTAGTACCACGAAACAAAGTCGTGAATGCTGTGGTCCGCAATCAGCCGATGCATCATCTCGTGCAATACGGCTGTGGTCGCGATCTCGCTCTGCAAACCCTGCGGCAAATGCGGAACGACCACTTTCAGGTTACGGTCGCGTTCGCTCACGTCCAGATGCATCGAGCCGTTGTCGAAGATCGGTTCCTCGACGAAGAACACGCGGCGTTCCTGCGCGCAGCGTTTCAGCAGATGTTGCGGACGTTGATAGACGAAATCCCAACGCAGATGGGAAAAACAGATCAGGTCGGGTTTCGGAGAATCCGGTTTTCCGTCAGCGATACGTGTAGGGATGGAAGAGTGCACGAAAGTAACCTCCTGCTTCAGCAGTAATTCGAAATCTTTTTATCGGAGATAGATCTTCCGTTGCTTGGAGCTATCTCTGGCCCGACGGAAGAGGCAGCCAGAATCGGGAAACCTAAAAGCGATTCAGGCGGGATGCGTCTTTGCGAACTACGACAGTGCGCATATTCGCCGGCAAAGTTGTCATAAGTATCGCCAGATCGTCATTTAATTCCTCTTCACGAGCGCACGCTTTGTTTCGATACAACGATCAAGCACGTTCGTTTATTTTCCGTTCGTAAAAACAATCAGCGAGTGACCACGGCGCTCCCTGAGCAAATCAGGTGCCTGAACTGGAAACGGAATTTAAGCAGGAAGGTCGCCAGCGTACAACGATGCTGTGATCCGTAGCGTACCAAGAGCTGCGCCGCTCAGATCTATTGCTGCGGAGCTACTCAGATCGTCGGCGTGGAGAATTGCAGCAGCGCGTCGAGTTGATCGCCGGGTGAAGTCTCGACGGGCTCGAGCCCCTGGCGAAAGATGCGCGCGCCTGAAGATCCTTTCAATATCGTCACGCCGTCTTCGATCCGCAGCATTGCGCCTTCGCGCAGCGCCGCGACGGGCGTGCTGTTCTCTTCTAGAAACTGAAGCAGGCGCTGTTCGCGTGTTTCTCCCATGTGCGTGGAGTTTGGGTCCGCGTCGAGATAGTGAGGGTTGATTTGAAAGGAAACCAGTCCGAGGGCCGCGAAAGACGGCGGTTGCACGATCGGCATGTCGTTGGTCGTCATGATCGTCGGACCGGCGACATTCGATCCGGCGCTCGAGCCGATGTACGGCATTCCTTGCGCGACGCGCCGGCGAATTGCGTCGAGCAGATCGAACTCGTAAAGCGCTTTCAAGAGCCGAAAAGTATTCCCTCCCCCGATAAACATCGACTGCGCATCGTTGATCGCTTCCACGGGATCTGCCGCCGTGTGGATCGAAGTCAACTCGTAGCCCATTCGTTGAAAACGTTGTTGTGCGCTGCCGGCGTACGCGTCGCGATCATGAAGCGCATAAGGGACGAACAGCACGCGCTTCCTACTCCCGAGAAAGTCGCGGATCTCGGCTGCGGCATGATCAAGATACCCGCTGCCAAACAAGGTCGAATTGCTGATCAGCAGAATAAACTGGTTTGCTGGCATTGAAGTTGCTCCAAAAGCCTCAGGAAATAACGAACTAAGGGGGCATCATGGAAAGCAAGGCGAAGATTTTTGGGCACGCGATCCACCCGATATTGATTGTCTATCCGCTGGGTCTTCTATCCACCGCCGTAATTTTCGACATCATTTATCTGGTCACACAAAACGCGCGCTGGCCCGTGGTCGCTTTTTGGATGATCGTCGCCGGACTGATCGGCGGACTCATCGCGGCCGCGTTTGGTCTCATCGACTACCTTGGGATTCCGTCTAACACGCGCGCGAAACGGATCGGGCTTTACCACGGACTGGTTAATCTCGTGACGCTGATCCTGTTCGCGGTGAGCTTACTCCTTCGCAATTCGGTTCCACAATCGCCGCCGACAACCGCTTTCGTTTTCTCGTTCGCGGGATTTCTGATCGCGTTGCTTGGCGGCTGGTTCGGCGGCGAGCTGGTGGAACAGCTCGGAGTTTCCGTGAATCCGAAGGCCAGTCTCAACGCGCCGAATTCGTTGAGTGATCCAACGAGGTCTGAAGGAGTGAAAGTTTTGAGAGAGAGGGAGACAAGGAGCTAATCATGGCGAGTGCAGCATCAAAATCATCATCGAAAACCACCACCGATCATGAAGAGATCAGGAATTGGGTCGAGGAGCGCGGCGGACATCCCGCGATCGTGAAGGGAACGGAAAAGCGCGGCTCCGCTCTGTTGCGTATAGATTATCCGGGCTACTCGGGTGAAGACACGCTCGAAGAAATAAGTTGGGACGAGTTCTTCGAGATGTTCGACGAGAACAATCTCGCGTTCCTTTACCAGGAAGAGACGCAGGACGGCGGCGAGAGTCGCTTCTCGAAGTTCGTCAGTCGCGACAACGCGGACACGAAGAGCAGTCACGCCAAGCGCGGACATTAATCTTCGACGAGAATCTTCGACGAGCTGGCGCTGGGATTACCAGCGCCAGTTCGGGTTGTAAGAGCCGGCCAGTCTGGTTTAAGTCGTTTCGGACTTTCACCCACTCCGATTTAGCCTCACCACCGAGGCGGATTGCAGTTCGAGCCTATCTCACCCGATAATTCGCAGCACTATGGAAACACCAAAAGCTCTCTACGGTGAGATCGAGCCCTACGACAGCGGCCACATCAGAGTCTCTCCGGTGCACGAACTGTATTACGAACAATGCGGCACGCCAAATGGAAAGCCCGTCGTCTTCCTGCATGGTGGACCAGGCGCCGGTCTGGTTCCCGACTATCGCCGTTTCTTTGACCCGCAGTCATACCGCATAATTCTTTTCGATCAACGCGGATCCGGCCGCAGCCGGCCCCATGCCTCACTCGAAGAGAACACGACGTGGCATCTCGTCGCCGACATCGAACGACTACGTGAAGAGTTTGGCATCGAGCAGTGGCTCGTCTTCGGCGGATCGTGGGGCAGCACGCTCGCGCTCGCCTACGCTGAAACGCATCCCGAGCGCGTGCGCGGTCTTGTGTTGCGCGGCATCTTTCTTTGCCGCCCGTACGAGATGCGCTGGTTCTATCAGAACAGCACCGGGGCGGGCGCGATCTTTCCCGAGACTTGGCAACAGTACGCCGAACTCATCCCGCAAGCCGAAAGCGGCGACATGATCGGCGCCTATTATCGCCGGCTCACGAGCGACGATGAGTCGGTGCGTGCGGAAGCGGCGCACCGCTGGTCCGTCTGGGAGGGAAGCGCGTTGCGGTTGTTGCCCGATCCGAAGACGCTCGAGGAGTTCACCGAGCCGGAGAAGGCGATCGCGCTGGCGCGCATCGAGTGTCACTACTTCATCAACAACTGCTTCTTCGACAGCGACAATTACCTGATCGAACACGTCGATCGCATCCGTCACATTCCGGCGGTGATCGTGCACGGCCGTTACGACATCGTCTGCCCGTTTGTGAACGCGTGGGAGTTGCATCGCGCGTGGCCCGAGTCGACGCTCAGGGTGATTCCGGACGCTGGTCACGCGGCAACCGAACCCGGCATCGCCGCGGCGCTGGTCGATGCGACGAACAGTTTCAGGTAACGGCGCTCAGGCAGCGACGGCGGCGCGCGTCTTGAAGTACGAAATTACAAACAGAACGCCGAGCAGCGAATCGACGGCGGCGGCGCCGAGTATAAAACCCGAGACGCGCTGCTGAAGAAACAGAATCAGCACCGCAATCCCAAAACTGGCCTTCTCGACGATCGCGGGTATCATCATGGGCCGGTAACGCGCCGGGTCGCGTGAGAGAATCAAAAACAGAAGCTGCCACGCGACGGCGATGCCGATGAAGCCGTAGAAGTATTCAGGGTGCGTAATGGGCGGCGGATTGTCGTGGCCCGTGCGCTCTTCCAGCAAGTACATCGGCAGCAGGACGATCAGTCCATAGATTCCGGCGACTAGAAAAACGAGCTTGGCGAATTTCATCGGGTGGCGGTCTCCTCGACGTTAGCTTCTCGAAAACGCATGTCAGACTATGTCATAGACCACATGAACGCCACTGACTGGGAGCAGGTTTGCGCCATCTATCTCGAGGGCATCGCGACGGGGAACAGCACATTTGAAACAGAAGCGCCGTCGTGGGAGACGTGGGACGCGGGGCACCTGAGTTTCGCGCGACTCGTTGCGAGAGATGGCGAGCGGGTGTTGGGTTGGGCCGCGTTGAGTCCAGTGTCGAAGCGATCGGTCTATCGCGGCGTGGCGGAGTTGACTGTTTATGTGGCGGAACGCGCGAGCGGGCAGGGCATTGGCCGCGCTCTGCTGGAAGCTCTGATCGACGAATCAGAGCGGAACGGGATCTGGACGCTTCAAGCCTCGATCATGGTTGAGAATGCCGCGAGCATCAGGTTGCATCTGCGCTGTGGGTTTCGTGAGGTTGGGCGTCGCGAGCGCATTGGAAAGCGGGATGGAGTCTGGCGCGATACGCTGCTGTTCGAACGCCGCAGCACCAAGGTAGGAGTCGCTTAACTCAGCCGTGGCCGTTTGTCGCCGGTAATTCTTGCAAGCGGCGGCGCAGATAATTCTGCTCGACTTGATTCGTAGTCAGGGAAAGCGCACGGCGATAAGCCGCCGCTGCTTCACTCGACCGATTCAGACGCCGTAACAGATCCGCGCGCGACGCGTGAAAGAGATAGTAACTGTCGAGCACTCCGCCGGCGCCGATCGCTTCAATCAGACCCAGGCCACGCTCCGCTCCTTCACTCATCGCCACAGCCGCCGCATGATTCAGCGCCACCACCGGCGACGAACTAATCCGCATCAACGTCTCGTACAGCGCAACGATCTGCGGCCAGTCAGTCTCATCCGGCTTTGCCGCTTCGGCGTGCACCGCCGCAATCGCCGCCTGAATTTGATAGTTGCCGACCCGACCCAGCGACAACGCACGTTCGACCAGCCGAATACCCTCCTCGATCTCACGCCGATTCCAGCGCGAACGATCCTGTTCTTCGAGCGTGACGAGCTCCCCGCGATCGTTCACGCGCGCATCGCGCCGTGAGTCGTGCAGCAGCAGCAACGCCAGCAGGCCGATG
>JBKPPP010000035.1:0-6092 GCA_046733615.1 Acidobacteriota bacterium
AGTCACGTCGTTATCGCGCCGTTTGCGGGCGCGCCGGACAGTGCTGTTTATCTAGAAGCGGCGAGCGACGGCCGCCCGTTTTTCATCATTCCGTGGAACGGAAACTACCTGATTGGCACCACCGACGTTCGTTTCGAAGGCAATCCGGAGGAGGCTTCCGCTGAAGACTGGGAGATCGATTATCTGCTGCTGGAAACCAATCGCGCCTTTCCCGCGGCCGCGCTGACTCGCGAGCAGGTGCTCTTCACGTATTCAGGTGTACGGCCGTTGCCGTTTACGACAGACAAAGACGAGCAGAGCATCACGCGCCGCCATTTCCTGCGCGAGCATCCGCGATTCAGGAATCTGATCTCGGTTGTCGGTGGAAAGCTGACCACTTATCGAAGTCTCGCCGAGGAATGCGTCGACCTGGTGTTTCGCCGGCTCCGCCAAGAATCTCCGGAATGTAAGACTGCGACTGTCGCTTTGCCGGGCGCGGTGGATTTTGCTTCCTTCGAGCGTGAGTTTCGTGAGTTCGATGCAACGACTCGGGAGCGGTTGCTGCGCGTTTACGGTTCGCGAGCGCGCGAGCTCAGTGCGCTGGCGGCGCGCTTGAACGACGACGTTCTCGCAGCAGAAGTGAGATTCGCTTTTGAAAATGAGTTCGCGAATTCCTTATCCGACTGTTTCTTCCGCCGCACGATGCTCGCATTGAATGCGGATCTCGGACTCGGCCAGATCGAAGCCGCCGCCGAGATCGGGAAACGCTTGTTGGGTTGGTCACAGGAACGCGCGGCATCGGAAATCGAGAACTACCGATCAGACTTGCGCGCGCGTGGATGGTGTCGATCGTAGGCAGAACGCAGATGCACGTCGGTGATGTGCGTGTAGATCTGCGTAGTCGAGATGTCGCTGTGCCCTAACAGCGCCTGCACCGAACGCGAGTCAGCTCCGTGTTGCAGCAGGTGAGTCGCGAAGCTGTGACGCAGCGTGTGCGGCGAAACATTCTTGATTCCCGCGCGTTCCGCGTAGCGCCTGATCATCGACCAGGCCAAATGCCGCGTGAACGGCTTCCCGCGATGCACAAAGACGTGCGGCAACGATTGCTTCCCGTACTGCGCCTTTACAGCGGCGTACTGTTGCAGCCAGTGAATCGCGCTCTTCCCGAGCGGCACTCGCCGTTCTTTACTCCCCTTGCCGTGACAGACCACCAAACCCGCGAGCAGATCCACATCCGTCTGCTTCAGATTCACCATCTCCGAAACGCGCAACCCGGCCGCGTACATCACCTCGAGCACCGCGCGATCGCGAACGCCTTCCGGCGTTGAAACATCAGGCGCGGCGAACAAGCGATTGATCTCTTCTTCGGTCAGAAACTTCGGCAGGTAGGCGAAGCGTTGCGGCGTGTCGAGATCTTCCGCCGGGTGTCGCTTGATGTGTCCGTCAAGCATCAGGAACTTGTAGAACCCGCGCGTCGCACTGACTGCGCGCGCGATGGATGCCGGCGCCAAACCTTCACGCGAGAGACTCGCGATCCAGCGTCGCAGATCCGCGCGCATCAGTTCCGGAAGCTGCTTTTTGTTTTGCGTGGCCCAGGTTTGGAGGCGCGTGAGGTCGCGCTCGTAGCCCTCGATGCTGTGTCGCGCGAGTCCCTTTTCAACCTGAATGTAAGTTAAGAATTCTTTGACGAAGTCGCGGTTCATTCGTAGCGCAGGCACTCGATTGGATCAAGTCGTGACGCTTTGCGCGCCGGCCACACGCCAAAGATTAACCCGACACCGATGGAAACAGTCAATCCCGTGATCACCGCCCAAGAAGGAATCGTAGCGGGCAAGCTCGGAATCAAGAGCATCAGAATGCGGCTTGCGCCGACCGCCAGCAGCACGCCGAGCACGCCGCCGAGAAACGTCAGCATCATCGCTTCAAACAGAAACTGCCGCACGATGTCGCGCCGCCGCGCTCCGATCGCTTTGCGCACGCCAATCTCTTTCGTGCGCTCGGTGACGCTCACCAGCATGATGTTCATCACGCCGATTCCGCCGACCAACAGACCAAGACTCGAGATCGCGATGGCGATCAATCCGACCATCGCGGTGATATTGTCAAACTGTTCGATAAACTTGTCGGCGGTCTTGATGTCGAAGTTATTTGGGTCATTAAACTTCACGCCGCGTCGCCGCCGCAGGATCTCTTCGGATTGTGTCAGCGCTTCATTGACCTGGCCCGAACGCCCGCGAATCATCAGCAGCAAATAACCCTTGGCCGGCGCGATCTTCTGCGCCGTGCGAAACGGAATGTAGACGGCATTGTCTTCCTCGTTCTCGCCGAAGAATCCTGCTTTCCGTTTTTCGAGCACGCCGATGATCTCGAAGTTGTAGCCGCCCATGCGCACCTGCGAGCCCGCGATGTTGCCGTCGGCGCCGGGAAAGAGTGCTTCCGCGGCATTGACGCCGATCACCATCACATTCGAACGCTGCTGATCGTCCGTCTCGGTGATGAAGCGCCCTTCTCTCAAACTGACGTTGTAAACAGTGTCGTAGTTTGGTGAAACGCCTTGCGTGTTTCCCCAGCGATAGTTGCGGCCCTGGTAAATGATGTTGTCGTCGAATGAGCCTCCGTTAAAGCCGACATTCGGCGCGACCCAGGCGATGTCTTCAACTGCGCTCGCCTGCACCTTGATCGCTTCCGCGTCGGCGACAGTCAGTGGCTTGCGCAAACGTTCAGCGCGATCTTCGGTGGTGCGCGGGCCGGTCGAGAGGTGAAACGCGTAGATGTTGTTCGTGCCGTACTCCTCGATCATCGACACGATACTCTGGCGCAACCCGGTCAGCAGTGAGGCGATGCAGATCGCCGTCATCACGCCGATCACGATTCCGAGCACAGTCAGAAAACTGCGGAACTTGTGGCCGCGAACACTGTCGAGCGCCATCGCCAGCGTGGCGCGCAGGATACCTTGTGGCAGTTGAACTCTCATTAACTCTCGAGCTTCAGGTCGCGTGCGTCAGCGCGAGAATCGGATCGAGTCGCGCAGCTTTGAACGCCGGATAAATGCCCGCGATCATGCCTACAACACTCGACACCGTGATCGCCAGAATGATGTAAAAGATAGTGATCGTCATCGTGATCGACGCCAGTGTCGTGATGAGCGTAGTGATGGCCCAAGCCAGGAGCAGACCGATGATGCCTCCGAGCGCGCAAAGAATGGCCGACTCGATCAGAAACTGAAGCAGGATCTGGCGCCGTGTTGCGCCGACCGCTTTGCGCAGTCCGACTTCGAAAGTTCTCTCGGTAACACTGACCAGCATGATGTTCATCACGACGATGCCGCCGACGATCAGCGTGATGGCCGTGATTGGAACGACGACGAGCGCGATGGTGTTGGTGAACTGATCGATCTGCTTGTTCAGCTCTTCGACGTTCACGAGGCCAAAGTCGTCTTCCTCGTTTCCGTTGAGCCGGTGCTTGATGCGCATCGCGACGCGCGCATCTTCGATTGTCTGCTGGAAGTTTTCACGCTCGCGAGCCTTGCCGTGGATCTGCAAACCGTTGCGTCCGAAGATCTGCAAGTGAGTCGTGATCGGAATGTAGACGTGACGATCGAACGAGTCGCCGAAGAACGCGCCGCGTTTCTCTTCAACTCCGACCACGCGCATCGGCAGGCCGCGAATCTTCAACGTCTTTCCGAGTGCGTCCTGATTGGGAAAAAACTTGTCTTTGATGTCGCCGCCGAGAACGACGACCAGCGCGGAGCGCTGCACTTCGTCAGCGGAGATGAAGCGGCCGGTTTCGATGGTCTTGTCTTCGATGTCGACCATGTTTGCCGTCGCGCCGAAAACCAGCGCTCCCGGAAACTCGACCCCGTCCTGCCTCAGGTCGGCGCCGTTGCCCGCCTCGGCGCCGACTTCAGCGCAGGAGAGACAGTGATCGCGCACCCACTCGTAATCGTCCCAGTTGATTCTCTTGTTGCGGCGGTTGCGGCGCTCAAACTCATCGTCGTCCATATGGCCGGAGAAGGCCATGCGCGCGATCATGAAGTGGTTGCTGCCCAGCACCTTCGTGATCTTCTCGACGACGTAGGTGTTGAGACCGCTGATTGAAGCACCGACGGTCACGACTGACGAGACGCCGATAATGATTCCGATCAGCGTCAGAAAAGCGCGCAGCTTGTGGGCAAAGATCGATTGCAGGGCAATCTTCAAGGCATCGCTGTAGAAGGACAGAATTGCTCTCATAAAACTCTATTTGCCGCTCGCGCCGGCTCGGTATACGCGAGCAAAAGCTGCCAGGTTCGACTCGAAAAACTTTCAATCGTTCAGGATCGCCAGCCGTTGTTCGATGTCCGCGCCGGTGAGCTCCCGGTAAATTTGTTTGATCTGCTCTTTCTTACCGGCATTCGTTTCCTGCGTGTACGCCGTCACCAGTGTGTCCAGGTTCTGCGCCGATATGAACGGGGACAGCGATCGGAGTCGCTCCCCGGCCACCGCTGATTGAACCGAGTCTCCGTTCACGAAAGTTGCGACTGATGTCGAGATCGCTTGTGAAAGTTGCAGGTTCAGTAAAAACGGCAACCCAATCACAATCACCGCCGCGACCGCTGCAATCGCGAGGCGCAACCCGAACACCGAGTTCCTGAGCTGCGCCCTCAGCGCCCGCACGCCGTTCCTCAGATAGACGAAACCCGTCAACAGCGGGGTGAAACCCGCGATGCCGATCACGTAGATCAGTCCGAGCAGACTGAAGGGCAGCAGCAGCACGCCGATCACTGTCGAGAAAATCCCGCCCGCCAGTAAAGCTCCCCCGATCGGAGCTGAAAACGGAGTCAAGTGTCGCCGCAAAAGAAGCCAGGCAAGCAGGAGGGCAATCTCGATCGCGCTCACCGCGTAAACGAGGAATTGATAGTCCCCAAGCAGCGGCGGTCCGAAAATTCCGCCCTTCAACACACCCGGATCGGCGACAAAACACAGGATCGGCAGCACCATGCCGAACGCCACGTCGAAAAAATTCTGTTCTCGCGTCAGGTTCGGTCCGAACTGGCGCCCGAAAAAACTCGACGGTTCTCGCTTCACTGGCTCGGAAAGTATTCGGTTCACTGGTCACACCTTTCCGGCGGTCGCTTTCAAATAGCTCCGCCACTAAGACGTTAGACACCAGACTTTTATTAACAGCTAGTTCATTTCAGCAGCAGGCTCGTCTGCCGGTTTGACCGCAAACTTATCAGCCCAGTGAATCCGTCCCGTAACCTGCATCACCACAAACAGCGTCAGCACCGAGCCGATCGTGATTGCCAGGCCGGTGAAACCCTTCAGGAAAAACGCGTACGAGAACATCACCAGGTAAATGAATTGAGCCAGCGCGGCCTCGCGGCTGGCGAAACGAATGCCGACGACGAGTCGCAAATAACTGACGACCAGGAACACCGACACCGCCGCCGCGATCGCAAACGACGAGTGAATTGAGATGTGATCGACGAGATAAGCGAGCAGCAGGTGGAAGGAGAAGAACGCGGCAGCGAGGAAAAAATAGTTCATTGGGTGAAGATCGATGCCGCGCATCGTCGTGATGATGAGCATGAGGAAGAAGAAAAAGAAGAGTGATACTGGGGCAAAAAAGCTGATGCGGCCGGCGAGCGGGCCGGGCTGAAGTTTCTCGGGCATGACCATCGCGATCTGGTAGCCCGACAGCAGGTTCTTGTACGACCAGTTCAGGTCCCAACCTTTACCGGTCTCGTGCTTCTCCGACGGCGACAGCGTGTTGTCAGGGAAGTCGACCTCTTTGAAGTTTGTGCGCATGTTGAGCGTGAAATCTTTGACCTGCGCGACGTCAGTGCTGCCGAAGTTGTAGCGCCACTCGTTCAGGCCCTGCGAGCTGTAGCCGAGCTGGAGTTGAGCCGTTTGGCCGGGACCGACTTTCGCCGTGGCTTTAGCTGCGTTCTTTTCGTTGGTCAAAGCGATTGGATTGCCGTCGACGGTGAAAGTCAGGTCGTCGTAAATGGCCTGCGCGGTCGGAAATTGCAGTTGGAAAATGACAGTCTGTTCTTTGTCGCTGGGATTGCGGAAGGTGTAGAGACCGGAGAAGCGAACTCTGTACGTGCTGTACCAGAGCAGACCTTTCTG
>JBKPPP010000036.1:0-12284 GCA_046733615.1 Acidobacteriota bacterium
GCTCGTTTGTTGGGCGTGACTCACCAGGGACTCGCCTTCATTCTCAACGGCCGTCACAGCGACCTGCTATCGATTCGCACTCCCGTAAAGAAACGACGGCGCAGCATCATTCGTAACCACTGAGCTGCAAGACAAAACTGATTCCCGCTTGGCGCTGCTTTTCTCCGAGGCAGCGCCAATCGTCTGTTTGTGCTCTAATCAGACGTCTTTTATCATTCACCCGGAATTTCCGTAAGCCCCTATGAAACCTTCAATCCGCCTCCTCCCGTTTTTTCTTCTGCTGTCGCTGACTTCCGTCTTGCGCGCACAAACTGCCGCGCCGTCCGCAACGGCTTCCGTAGCGCCAACTCCGATCGTCATCATCAACGGCCAAACGTTGACCAGCGCCGACCTGGATCAGCAGTTGCGACAGGAGATCGATCAACTCGAAAACAAGATCGCCGACGCGCGCCGCAGTGTTCTCGATCTGCAAATCAACACGATGCTGCTCGAAGTTGAAGCAAAGAAGCGTGGCATCAGCACGCATCGTCTCTACGAGCTGGAAGTAAGCAGTCGCGTGGGCATGCCGACGCCGGCGCAGATCAAGAAGTTTACTGACGAGAACCGCGCGCAGTTTGAAGGAATGGATCCGGCGGTGGTGAATCAACAAGTCACCGTTTACTTGCACGACCAGACGGAAAACAAACTCGCCGATGATCTCGTGAAGCGGCTGCGAACCACCAATCGCGTCGTGATGGGCGTGGACGTGAATTCTCCGACGCTCGCCGACGATGCTGTGCTCGCGACCGTTGCCGGTGTGCCGCTGAAAGCCGCGCAGTTGAAGGAACGAATGAAGCCGATCAGCTACAAGATGCGACTCGACGCGTACATGGCGATGAAGAAGGACATGGACGAGCGCGTCGACAACATGCTTCTACTCGAAGAAGCGAAGCGCAAACAGATTGGCCCGGAGCAGATCATTCGCACTGAGATCAGCGACAAGGTGCACACGCCGACAGAGGCGGAAGTCGCGAAGTTTTACGAGGAGAACAAAGCGCGCATAACTGGCGACTTGAACACTGTTCGCAACCAGGTGGCGCTCTACCTGCAAAACGAAGACAAGCAGCGGCTGGAGAAACAGCTGTCAGACCGCTTGCGCAAAAACGCCGACATTCGCTGGCTCATCTCCGAGCCGCCGCAACCGGTGCAGAACGTCAGCGTAGATGACGATCCCGCGCGCGGCGATCTCAACGCGCCGGTCACGATCGTCGAGTTTACCGACTTCCAATGTCCCGCTTGCGCCGCGATGCATCCGGTGTTGGAAGAGGTTTTGAAGTCTTACGGCAACAAGATCCGTTTCGTCGTACGTGACTTTCCGTTGAACCAACATGCGAATGCGCGCAAAGCGGCGGAAGCCGCCGACGCGGCAAACGCGCAGAGCAAATTTTTCGAGTACATCGCGTTGCTCTTCCAACGGCAGAAGGCGCTCGATGTGCCGTCGCTGAAGAAGTACGCGACCGAGCTGGGCCTGAACCGCGTGAAGTTCGACGCAGAGCTTGACCGCGGCGTGTACGCTGCTGAAGTGAAGCACGACATTGAAGACGGCGAGATGTACGGTGTGGGCAGCACGCCGACGATCTTCATCAACGGCGTGCAGCTACGCGTGTTGAGCGCTGAAGGTTTGCGCGAGGCGATCGAGCGCGCGGCGGTCGCGGCGAAACCGCAGACGCCCTGAACCCGCCACTCGAAATCGGACCAACGCTCGCGTGAACCTTACGTAATATTTCCGTTGCTTACGCGACAAAAAGTCCATCTAAACATTTCGTGAAATGGTAGTTTCATTCAAGCCCGAGCGACTGAAGCGTTACAAAGACGTCGCGATGCTTCTGATCAAGTACGGCCGTTCCGATCTGATCAGCGCGGCAGGGCTGGAGAACAGTGTGCTGCCGGACGAGATCGCGGTCGAGTCAGGCGCCGCCGCGCCAGCCGAGGAGCTCGCAAAAGATCTCGAGCGGCTTGGGCCGACTTTCATTAAGCTGGGCCAGTTACTTTCAACGCGCGCCGATCTTTTACCTGGCCCGTACCTCGACGCTCTCGAACGACTTCAGGACCACATCGAACCGTTCTCGTATGATGAGGTCGAAAGGATCGTGTCGGGTGAGCTGGGCGTTAGGATCTCGAAAGCATTTGCGGAGTTCGATCCTGTTCCGCTGGCAGCAGCGTCGTTGTCGCAGGTGCATCGCGCGTGGATGCGCAACGGGCGGGCGGTCGTCGTCAAGGTCCAGCGTCCGGACATTCGCGAGCTGATCGTAGGCGACCTGGAAGCGCTGGGCGAGATCGCGCATTTCCTCGACCAGCATACAGAGCTGGGCCGCCGTTACGAGTTTGACAACATGCTCGTCAACCTGCGCAAAAGTCTCCTGCGCGAGCTCGACTTCACGATCGAAGCCAATAACCTCCACTCGATCGGTCAAAGTCTCGACGAGTTTGAACACACCGTCGTTCCTGAGCCGATCGACGACTACACGACCACGCGCGTCCTGACGATGGAGTATATCTCGGGCAAAAAGATCACGGCGCTGAACCCGCTGCGTCTGCTCGAGATCGACGGTGCGTTGCTGGCTGATGAATTGTTTAGCGCGTATCTGAAACAGTTCCTGGTCGATGGTCTGTTCCACGCCGACCCGCATCCCGGGAATGTCTTCCTCACTGACGACGATCGCATTGGTCTGCTCGACCTTGGCATGGTCGGGCGCGTCGGGCCCGGTTTTCAGGACAACTTGCTGCGACTGCTGCTCGCCATCAGTGAAGGCCATGGCGATAGCGCAGCCGAAGCCGCGATCAGGATGGGCGAGGCGAAGGAGGGCTTCGACCGTAAGACGTTCGAACGGCGCATCGCCGATCTCGTCGTCGAAAACGGCGATGCGATTCTGAGCCGGATGAACGCCGGCAAAGTCGTGCTTGAGATCACGCGCGCCGCCGCGGACTGTTGGTTCCGTCTGCCCCCTGAATTCACGATGATCGCCAAGGCGCTCCTGAATCTGGATCGCGTGGTCTACTCGCTCGATCCGACGTTCGATCCGAACATCATCATTCGCGAGCGCGCCAACGAAATTCTGGAACAGAACATCCTCAAGAGCGTTGCGCCAAATAACCTGCTCAGTGGCGTCGTCGAGTTCAAGGAGTTTGCGCAGAAGTTTCCCGCCCGCGTCAACAGGATTCTCGACGCGATCGGCGACAACGAGTTGCGGTTGAAGGTCGACGCGATTGACGAGAAGGTCGTGCTCGAGGGACTTCAGAAGGTAGCGAACCGGATCACGCTCGGGTTGGTTGTCGCTGCGTTGATTGTCGGGGCGGCTATGCTGATGCGAGTGGAAACCTCGTTTCGCATCTTTGGTTATCCGGGTTTGGCGATGATCTTCTTTCTGATTGCGGCGGCCGCCGGCCTCCTCCTCGCGTTCAATATCCTTTTCTACGACGAGAAGCGCCGCAAGAAGAAGCACGACCATCACGCGTGAGACGTTAAGGCGGAGGCTCCTTCGCGAGCATCATCAGTTTTCTGATTGCCGCCCGCTCCTCGATGCTCAGCGACGAAAACCGAATCCCGAATCCGACGCCCGGGTGGTAACTCGCAACCGTGCCTCTCAACGCCAGCCATTCGCCGTCCGGACGCAGGATCTGCAAATCGACAGGCTCGTCGATCTCGACGTGCCCGTACGTGTTCACGAAGCAGCCGCCGACGCTGACGTCGTCGACACGCGCTTCGTGGCGGCGGTTCATGCTTTCCCACTTCGCTTCGAGCAGCACTTTCTTTCGCAGATTGGATCGTCGTTCGGACATTCGCTCGTTTCTGTCGGCCTTCCAGGCCTGTAATCCCTTTTCGGACGGATCCAGGGGCTGCGCTGCGCTTGCCCCTGGCTACCTTCGTTCGCGCCTGCGGCGCTCGTCTCCGGCTGGCCCATTCTAAGCCGAACTCAATTTCGCGGGAAGAGAGTTGTGCTGGTGGTGGGCGCGGGAGGCGGTGAATATTTCAGTAACAAGCGGTAGCCAAGCAGAAAAAAGATGATAAAAGCGAACGCGAGCGGCAGTCGCGTGTCAGACTTGACCAGCATCCAGAAGTGAACCACACCCGCGATTGCCGCTAGGTAAACCAGCCGGTGCAGAGTAGCCCAACGCTTGCCGCCGAGCCGCTTGACCATCTTGTTCGTCGAAGTGATCGCCAGCGGAACCATCAGCACGAACGCCGTCATGCCGGCGAGGATAAACGGCCGCTTGACGATATCGTCGCCGACGCTCAGCAGCTTAAACGAGCGATCGAACCAAATGTAGGTCAGCAGATGAAGCGAACCGTAGAAAAAAGCAAATAGACCGAGCATGCGGCGAAACTTGACTAGCGCGTTCAAGCCGAAGATCTTCCGCAGCGGCGTGACCGCCAACGCCAGACACAGAAACACCAGCGTCAACATACCGGTCGTCCGCGTGGCAAACTCGAGCGGGTTTGGCCCGACGCGCTTGTAATACACGTCCCAGAGCAGAAGTGTGATCGGGACGAGTGAATTGACGAAGAGAACGAGTTTCGGAAACGTCATTCGTACGTGAATGTAGCGCGGCGTTTCAACGCCGGGAAAGCTGTTCGTTAACGCAACCTGTAATTAACGCAAGCTTAGTCGCGTCGCGACGTTTAGCTCACGAGTTCAAAAATACTTCACCAGATCCATACCCTGGTAAAGATGCGCCACTTGCTCGCCGTAGCCGTTGAACAGGAGCGTCTTGCGCCGCGTGTACTCGCCGATGCGGCGTTCGGTGGCCTGGCTCCAGCGCGGATGCGGAACGTCAGGATTCACGTTTGAGTAAAAACCGTACTCGTACGGCGTCTGGATGTTCCAGGTCGTCGGCGGCTCATCCGCGACCAGAGTAATCTTCACCACCGATTTGATGCTTTTGAATCCATACTTCCAGGGCACCACCAGCCGAATCGGCGCGCCGTCCTGCGGCGGCAACGTCTCGCCGTAAAGACCCGTGGCGAGAATCGTCAGCGGGTGCATCGCTTCGTCGAGCCGCAATCCTTCGACGTACGGCCAATCGAGGACGCCAGTCCGCTGGTTCGGCATGCGGTTCGGATCGAACAGCGTCTGAAAAGCCACGTAGCGCGCCTGCGACGTCGGCTCGACCTTCTCCAGCAGCTTGTGCAACGGAAAACCGATCCACGGAATCACCATCGACCAGCCTTCGACACAGCGCAGACGGTAAACCCGTTCTTCGAGCGGAAAACGCAGCAGCTCATCCAAATCGAAAACCTTCGGCTTGTTGACGAGACCCTCGACCGACACCGCCCAGGGCCTGGTTACAAAACCCTTGGCGGCGGGCGCAACGCCATCTTTCGAAGTGTCGAATTCGTAGAAGTTGTTGTAGTTGATGATCGCTTCGAGCGGTGTCAACTTGTCCTCGACTGTGTAACCCTCCTTGAGCGCCGCGTCTTTGGCCGCGCGGCTCACTTCGTCGAGCTTTTCACCTTTGAACGGCTCGGCGGGAGCGGGATTGAGGGCGCGGTAGAGCAGCGTGCTGGCGGTGGCCGTGCCGGCGAGCACGGCGGCCTGCATGAAAACTCGGCGGTTCAAATATGTTTGCTTATCGGTTATCTTGTCCCGCATTTTGGTTCTGTGCTCTTAGAAGCCAAACCCGAGCCCAACGATGCAGATTAACCCCGACGCTGAAAAAGATCACATTGAAAAGCTCGGATTTCGCAGCCGGCTGCTGCGCTGGGGCGTCGTTCTGTTCGTCGCCAGCGCGATTCTGCTGATCCCCGTTCCGAACGGTGTGACGCCGCAATCGTGGAGTTTGCTTGCGATCTTCGCGGCGACGATAACGGGGTCGATCGTACGGCCGATTCCCGGCGCCGCAATGGTTTTGCTCGGCGTGACCGCGCTGCCGCTCTTCAACGTGATGCGGATCAACGAAGCGCTCACCGGGTACGCCGATCCGGTCGTCTGGCTCGTCCTTGCAGCTTTCTTCATCTCGCGGGGCATGATCAAGACGGGTCTTGGCCGACGCATCGCGTTTCTGTTCATCAAAGCCATCGGCAAGCACTCACTCGGTCTCAGTTACGCCCTCGCGTCAACTGAAACCGTGCTCGCCACTGTCATTCCTTCAACCGGCGCGCGCTCGGGCGGAATCATCTTTCCGATCGCCAAGAGTCTCGCGGAAGCTTACGAATCGCGCCCGGGACCGACCGCGCGCCGGCTCGGCGCGTTTCTCATGGCCAGCGTCTACCAGTGTAATGTCGTGGTTTGCGCGATGTTCCTTACAGGCCAGGCGTCGAATCCGATCATCGCGCGGTTTGCGCAGGAAGTTACCGGAATCGAGATCACGTACGCGCGCTGGGCGTTTGGCGCAATCCTGCCGGGACTGCTCAGCCTGCTAATTGTTCCGTGGCTGCTGTATCGCGTCTATCCGCCGGAGATCAGGCACACGCCGGCGGCAAGCCAGTTCGCGTCGGAAGAGTTGCGGGCGATGGGTCGCGTCAACTGGTCGGAACGGTTGATGCTTCTGGTTTTCGGCTTTGTGGTCGTGCTTTGGATCACAAGCAAGTGGCACGGCATCGACTACGCCGTCGTCGGGCTGCTCGGAATCGCCGTGCTTCTGATCACGGGAGTGCTGGACTGGGAAGACGTGATCGCTGAAAAAGCTGCGTGGGCGGTTTTCATCTGGTACGGCGGACTGCTGCGGATGGCGGAAGCGCTGGGACAAACGGGACTGACCAAGCGTTTCGCCGAAGCAGCGGCCGGACTCACGACCGGGTGGAAATGGTGGCTCGCGCTCGGCTCGCTGCTGTTGATCTACTTTTACGCACACTACGTCTTCGCCAGCATTACCGCGCACGTGACGGCGATGTACGTGCCGTTTTTGATCGTGATTCTCGCCGCCGGCGCGCCGCCCTATCTCGCCGTACTCTCGCTCGCGTATTTCTCAAATCTCGGCGCATCTCTGACTCACTACGGCACGACTCCGGCGCCGATCTACTTCGGCGCGGGATACATGCCGCAGCGTACCTGGTGGTGGCTCGGACTGATCACGTCCGTGGCGACGATCATCATCTGGAGCGTCGTCGGTTTCGCGTGGTGGAAACTTTTGAGACTCTGGTGAAGAACTATGGCTGGATACTCCGGCACGCCGCTGCCGAAGAAACTCGGAATCAAAGAAGGCTCGCGCATCGCGTTTGTCAATGCGCCCGCGGAGTTCGCCGCGTACCTCGGCGCGCTGCCGGAAGGAGCGGAAGTGGTGAAGCGTCTCGTCAAACCGCTGGACATCATTTTGCTCTTCGTCACGTCGGAACAATCGCTCAACCGTGACTTCAAAAAGCTCTCCGAGAAACTGGCGACGAACGGAATGCTGTGGGTGGCGTGGCCGAAGAAGAGCTCGGGCGTTGCAACGGATCTTGTTGAAGACGGCGTGCGACGCCTCGGTCTCAATTGCGGGCTGGTCGATGTGAAGGTCTGCGCGATTGACAACACGTGGTCAGGATTGAAATTCGTGTTTCGTTTACGCGATCGCGAGTCGCGCTGATCTTTTCCACAGGTTCTGAGGAAATCTTTGTGGAAAATACCGGTCTGATTTTTACAAAGCTGTTACAAGCGCGCACTTACAACACTTTGCACACATCAGCGGCGTTGCGAAAAAGCTTTTTGTATGAACGTCTTAGTCTTTCAAGCGCATTCCGCGACGGCGACCTTCGCGGTGGTCCAACTTTGACATAAAACTCGTCGTCGATGATCCAAAGAATCATGCGCCTGCTACTAATTGTGGGACCAGGCAATTGATCTACATACCACTTGCGCCAACAGTAGGCGAACGCTTTTTACTTTTCCGAACGCACGCGAAATTTCTTAACAATTCCACACGCCGCAAACAGTTTTTTCGGCGCATGGATCATCACGCGTGAACTGAAATTCGCGAGCGCAAACATCTCTTAAAAGTAGAGATAGAATGATCGCGTCTTTCGAAATTTTGCTGCTGAATTTCCATCGAAACAAATCTGAAAAAGATGTTGCAAAAAAAGTTTCGATCACTATAATGCGATTCCCTCGCTGAACAATGATTGCCAGAAACAAGTAAGGTCAGCGACCTGTTTTTTGATTCGTGGAAGGTGACAAAAGCACTCATTCTCTATTCTCGCAATTGCCCGGAACCTTCAACGAAAACGAGTCAGGTAAACGGTGGGGCGCGGCGCGTGCGGCTGTCGCGTAAGGCAATCTAGGCGATCGCCCGGTGGTTGGGCATCTTCGCCAAAAAATAAACTGAAACTGAATCTCCTTTGCCGGAAGGGTAGCGAGCCGGGTTAGGGTGAAGTGTTGTCCGCTTGTCGGATTGCAGTATGTTTTTTAATGCCCAGTGGAGTGCCGAAAGAAATGAAAGAGGAAAAACTGTTAGCCCCCGATGTAAAACATTGTCCGATTTGTTCACAGGAGTTGCCGCTAGCTGAATTTGGAATTTGCCGAGCACGTAAGGATGGACGAAATCTTTATTGCAAGAGTTGTATACGTCAGAAAGTCACCCAGAGCCGTCGCGCGTTGAAGGAATACAAATCAGCACGCAAACGCTACATCTCGCAGCAGATCGAAATGACAGAGCTCATCGCAAGCGATTCGTCATCCAGCCCGCATTATCCAACGAAATCAATTAGCAAGTTGTCTCCCGTCGAACGCGTTCGCGAAGCGATTCGTCGCGGCTCGCGAACTCAACGTGAAATCGCCCAGGAAACGAAACTCGGTAAAGACGAGATCGGCGATGCTCTCGCCAATCTCCTGCTTTGGACCCATGAAATTCGAACGCAGGTGGTCGACAACACACGGCTCTATTTTCTTAACGAGTCGTGCGAGACGGCCACGGTCGATGATGGCCCGCGTCTGCCTGCTCGCAAGCACGACGTGCCCAGCTCTTTCAGTTGTTTGCAGGGATTGATGCCAGGTAAGAACCCGGAAGGTGAACCCTCCAAAATCGGAGGCTGGGTGGCAGCCTAGCCTCCTTGCGTGGGACGGGCTTCGCGCCTGTCCCACGCGACGGTTCTTGCCCGTGCAGACTATTCAGCGAATGCGTCCAGGACCTCACTGGCGTGATCTTCGGGTTTTACCTTCTCGAAGACTTTTTTGATTTTGCCCTTCTCATCAATCAAAAAGGTAGTTCGATGAACACCCATGTACGTCCGTCCCATGAACTTCTTCTCTCCCCAAACGCCGTAAGCTTCCGCGATCGATCGGTCAGTGTCGGCCAGCAGGGTAAACGGGAGTTTATATTTGGTGACAAACTTCTGGTGTGACTTTTCATTGTCGGGCGAAACACCCAGCACTTTTATGCCGCGTTTCTTGAACGTGGCAAACGCGTCCCGAAAAGAGCAGGCTTCTTTAGTGCAACCCGGAGTATCGTCTTTAGGATAGAAATAGAGCACGACTTTCTGTCCGCGAAGATCTTTCAGGCTAACGCTCTGCCCACGCTCGTCCGTCGTCTTGAAAGCAGGGGCGGTTGTTCCTTCTTTAATCATGGGCCGATTGTAAATTGAAAGCTCGCATCATGAAAACCACAACCAAGAACAAACATAACTATTGGATGGTGAAGCAGGAACCGGAAACTTACTCCTGGGATAACTTCGTTAAAGACGGCAAGACTGATTGGTCGGGAGTGCGCAACTACCAGGCGCGAAACAATCTGCGCGGCATGAAGGTCGGCGACCGCGTGCTTTTCTATCACTCGGGCAAGGGCAAAGAGGTCGTCGGGCTGGCTGAAGTTGTCAAAAGCGCCTATCCGGATCCGACCGCCGACGATCCACAGTGGGTCGCCGTCGATCTGAAACCGGTGAAGCCGCTGGCAACGCCGGTGCAACTTGCCGCCATCCGTTACGACAAACGGCTCAGCCAGTTGCCGTTGATTCGGCAGTCGCAACTCTCGGTGATGGCCCTCACGAAAGACGAGTTTGACGTGATCGTTTCGATGGGCAGCAGCAAAGCGCGCGCAAAACGCTAGAGGAGGGGAAACAATGTTCAAGCAGTTCGACTACACGATGATTGTAGTTTCCGACATGCAGCGTTCGGTTGAATTCTATCGCGACAAGCTGGGCATACCGCTGAAGTTTCAATCGCCTGAGTGGACGGAGTTTGACACTGGCACGACGACGCTGGCCCTGCACGGCGGCGGAGTCGCGGGGCCGCCGCCGGAAGGTGATCCGTCGAAACGGGCCGGTGCGTGCTCGATTGGGTTCAATGTGGCTGACGTCGATGAGACTTACAAGGAGTTACAGGCGAAAGGTGTTCGGTTCGTGATGCCGCCGACGCAGCGAGAAGGCGAAGGTATCAAGCTGGCGGTCGGGATCGATCCGGACGGTTTGCCGGTCTCGTTTGCGCAGTTGGTCGCGTCTGGCGCCGGAGAGTAAGCGCGCGAAGCGGCTATTCAAACAGCTTCGGATCGGGATTCTCCGCGGTCGCTGAATCGCTCAGCCGCGGATAAACGCTGAAAAGCGGGGGCGGCGCGGGAACCGGTTCTTCGTTCAGCGCCGCCTCGATCTCCAGCGCGTTTACCACCGCCTGGCCGCGAAAGTGATTGTTGGTGATCACGTAGGTTTCGCGCGTCTGTTTGGCAACTTCCTTGATTCGCTCGAGCCACGGATCGAGCTCGTCGAGCGTGTAGAGGTAGTTGTAGCGCTCGTCGCGTGGCGCTTTTTCGCGAAACCAGTTCTGATAGTTCCGGCCGTGAAGCCGCACGTAGCCGACGGGCGAGGTCGTCAGCGCCTGCGGCCGGATGGATCTCTTGAACACCGGCTGGTCGATGTTGCAGATGCCGACACCTCGCTCCTCAAACCACTCGTAAACACTCTCGTTGTTCCACGCCGCATGCCGCACTTCCACGACCAGCGGGTATTCCTTGAATCGTTCCAGGAGGCCGGTTAAATAGACGCGATCGTCAGGCGTGTTTTTGAACGACCAGGGAAACTGAAGCAGCAGCGCACCGAGTTTTCGGGCGCTCAGCAGCGGCTCCATTCCTTCTTTGAATTCTTTCTCATCGGCCGCCGTGGCTTTGCCGCGTTCGTGAGTGAACACGCGATGCAGTTTTGCGGTGAAAGTAAACTTTTTATTTGGGGCGACGCGATTTGCCCACGCCTTCGCCGAAGACGGCGCCGGTGGCCGGTAGAAACTGCTGTTGATCTCGATCGTATCGAAGTACCGCGCCAAGTATTCGAGCGGATCGAAGTTCTTGCCTGGCTTCTGCGGATACACGATCCCTTCCCAATCCTTGTACGACCAACCTGCCGGCCCAATGCGAATCATCAATCAACTCCCCTTCGGCCAAATTCACAACTATGGTAAAACACAGCTACACAAAGAAAGGAGGTCTTGCCATGCGTCTGACAGAGATGGTGTCGTGCTCCGGTTGAGCGGCGAAGCTTAGCCCGAGCTTACTCGCTCAGGTTTTGAGCGAGCTACCAAAACAGCCCAACGACCCAAATCTGATTGTCGGCTTCGACACCGCCGACGACGCGGGAGTATACCGTCTTCGCGACGACCTAGCTTTAGTGCAAACCCTCGATTTCTTTACGCCCATCGTGGACGATCCGTTCACGTACGGCCGTATCAGCGCGCTGAACTCGATCAACGACGTCTGGGCGATGGCCGGCACGCCGATCACGGCGATGGCGATCACGTGTTTTCCAAAGAAAGGTGTCGATCCGTCGATCCTGAGTGGGATCATGCGCGGCGGACTGGAGACACTGAACCAGTACGGCGTGACGCTCGTCGGCGGTCACAGCGTCGACAACGAGCAGATCATGTTTGGTTACTCGGTCACCGGCGTGATCGATCCGCGCAAGATCGCCAGGAATTCCGGCGCGCAACCGGGCGACGCGATCATCCTGACGAAACCGATCGGGACCGGCGTGATTTCTACCGGAATCAAGAAGGAGCGGGCGAGTGATGCGATCGTCACGGCGTCAGTCGAGACGATGCTGACGCCCGGCAAATACGCCGCGGAAGCGATGCGCGAGTTTGACGTGAAAGGCGCGACTGACGTGACCGGCTTTGCGCTGCTTGGTCACGCCTGGGAGATCGCCTGCGCTAGCAACGTAACGATTCAGATCAACGGCGGCGCGGTGCCGCTGCTGGACGGCGCGCTGGAGCTGGCGTCGGCGGGAATGTTGACGAGTGGCGACCGCACGAATCGAGAGTACGTTGGCGAAGACGTCGAGCTTGCTACGAGTGTGGACGTAAATCTGATCAAGTTGTTGTTTGATCCCCAGACGGCGGGAGGAATGCTGATCGCGATCG
>JBKPPP010000037.1:0-11080 GCA_046733615.1 Acidobacteriota bacterium
CCACAACAAAACATCCACAGATTATCCGCTTCATTACAGATCTCCTTCGTGAATTACTACAAAAACAGGATTGTCGAGAGCGGGGATGTTAGTGGGCGTTCTGCCGGAGAGTAACTGTAAGAATTTACAGTTTCTTCTACACCGAAGGGGGGTGCATGTTATTATCCAGTTCTCGGAGTTCCGTGCCCCACTCTGGAGGTGCGCTCCCCACGCGATTCAGGTCCCAATGACCACCGAAGCAAGTCAAAGAGGAAGCGGTCCATTAACGGCAGATAGAGGCACCGGCCCAATAGAAAGAGGCACCGGACGGCTTAGAACACCGCCTGTAATCGAGCCTGTCGCGGATCCCGCGGCGCAGTCACCCGGCGGCTTCATGCGTCGCATATCACCCGCGGAATTCAACACCGCGATGATCCACTTCTATCGCGGCGAGGTGCAGCGCTCGAATACCTGGCGAAACCGTCTCGACACGACCACCAACTGGGCCGTCATCACAGCGGGCGCGACGCTCTCGTTCGTTTTCAGCTCGCCGAATAACCCGCACTTTGTGATCCCGATCAACTCGATTCTCGTGGCGATCTTTCTCTTGATGGAAGCGCGCCGCTATCGTTACTACGAGATCTGGTCCAGCCGCGTGCGGATTTTAGAAACGGGTTATTTTGCACACATATTAATGCCGGAGAATCGCGTCCCCGACGAAGCGTGGGCGGAACACCTGGCGGGCGACCTGATTACGCCCCATTTCACCATCACGGAGTGGGAGGCGATTGGCCGCCGTCTGCGTCGCAACTATCTCTGGATCTTTGCGCTGCTCGCGTTGAGCTGGAATTTGAAAGTTTACTTGTCGCCCTTGCCGGCGCGTGATTTCGACGCGTTTATCGATCGGGCCACCGTGGGCGTGGTTCCGGGTTGGATCGTGTTCGTGGTGGGCATCGTTTTCAATGCGGCGATCGCTGTTTTCGCGGTGGGCACTTTGCGCCTGCGCGAGGCGACCGGCGAGGTGCTGCCGAAACATGAGTTCTCGTTGCGGCCGCTGAAACGCATGACGAGCTGGACTGCCGCGACGACGCGCCGCACCACCGTGCGCGCCAAACGCGCGCGACAGCGTGTGCGCAGCTCCGCGGCGACGACTACGGCGACAGGCGAGTTTAAGAAGATCGATATTTCCGAAACACCGGACAAACCAGTCGAGGTCAGGTAACAGTAAGAGCAGCTTTGACCGCTTCATCGTTTCTCTACTAGATTGCTGAGTGAGAGAACGTAAAGCCGATCTGTCTGCAACGTGATGCTTCAACTTAACGGCCAACAACTGAGTCTTCAACAGATCGTCGACGTCGCGACAGGAAACCAGCAGGTCGCGCTGGATCCGGCCGCACGCCGGCGCGTGGAAGAAGCGCGCGCGGTGGTGGAAAAGATCGTCGCCGAAAAACGCACGGTTTACGGCGTCAACACGGGTTTTGGAAAGCTTTCCGATGTGACGATCGATCCGGGGGATCTGCGGCAGTTGCAATTGAACCTCGTGCGGAGTCATTCGTGTGGTTTGGGTGAGCCGTTGTCGGAAGCGGAAGCACGCGCGATGTTGCTATTGCGCGCGAACGTGCTGGCGACGGGGTTCAGTGGCGCGCGCCCGCTAGTGATCGACACGCTGATCGCGATGCTCGAACGGGGCGTGACGCCGGTCATTCCCGAAAAGGGATCGGTGGGTGCCAGTGGAGATCTGGCGCCTCTGGCGCATCTCGCACTGGCGACGATTGGCGAAGGCGACGCGTTTTTCCGAGGCGAACGGATCGCGAGCGGTGTCGCGTTGGAACGCGCGCAGATCGAGCCGCTTCAGTTGGAAGTGAAAGAAGGGCTCGCGCTGCTCAACGGCACGCAGGCGATGGGCGCGGTGGGCGCGCTGGCGCTTCATCGCGGGGAGCGTTTGGTGCGCCTGGCAGACGTCGCCGGCGCGATGACGCTCGAATCGTTACGCGGGACACCGGTCGCATTTGACGAACGCATTCACACGGCGCGTCCACACGCGGCGCAAGTTGCCGTCGCGGCGCACCTGCGCGAGTTGCTCGCCGAGAGCGAGATTCGCCAGTCGCACATGGAGAACGATCCGCGCGTGCAGGATGCTTACAGTCTGCGCTGCATGCCGCAGGTGCACGGCGCGATTCGCACGGCCCTGGCCCATGCGATCGAAGTGGTGCAGATCGAAAGCGGCAGTGCGACTGACAATCCGCTCGTGTTTTCGGAGACGGGCGAGGTCCTGTCCGGCGGCAATTTCCACGGCGCGCCGCTCGCGCTCGTTTTCGATTACGCTGCCATCGCTTTGACAGATTTGATGAGTATCACCGAACGGCGCATCGATCGACTGGTTAATCCTGACGCAAACGAAGGTCTGCCTCCGTTTCTCACGGCGCAGCCGGGTATTTCGTCAGGCTTCATGATGTTGCAGGTGTCGGCCGTTGCGCTGCTGAACGAAGCGAAAGTGCTGGCTCATCCGGCGAGCATCGACAACGTGCCGACTGACGGCGGCAAAGAAGATCACGTTTCGATGGGGATGACCGCGGCGACGAAGCTGCGGTCGATCGTGAAGCTGGCGGAGCTGGTGACAGCGATCGAATTGCTCGCGGCGGCGCAGGCGCTGGACTATCGCAAGCCGCTCGCGCCCGGGCGCGGCGCGAAAGAAGCGCACCGGATCCTGCGGGGTTTGGTTGAGCCGTTGACGATCGATCGCTCGATGTCGGCCGACATCGAGAAGATCGTCGCCGCGATCGGCGCCGGCAAGTTTGATTCACTGTTATGAACAGAGTCGTCCACGCGCCGCGAGGCGCGCAGCTGAATTGCAAAGGCTGGCACCAGGAAGCGGCGCTCCGCTGCCTGATGAACAATCTCGATCCGGACGTTGCGGAAAAACCCGACCAGTTGATCGTCTACGGCGGCGCGGGTAAGGCTGCCCGGAACTGGGAGTCGTTCGATGCGCTCGTGCGTGAACTGAAGGCGCTCGAAAACGACGAAACGCTGCTGGTGCAATCGGGCAAACCGGTCGCCATCTTTCGCACTCACGAATATGCGCCGCGCGTCCTGATCGCAAATTCGAATCTCGTCGGCGCGTGGGCCAACTGGGAACATTTCCACGAGCTCGAACGCCGCGGCTTGATGATGTACGGCCAGATGACCGCCGGCAGTTGGATCTACATCGGCACGCAGGGCATCGTTCAGGGCACGTTTGAAACGTTTGCCGCGATGGCCGACAGACATTTCGGCGGCGATCTTGCGGGCAAAGTGGTCGTATCGGGCGGAATGGGCGGGATGGGTGGCGCGCAGCCGCTCGCGGCGACACTAAACGGCGCGGTCTTCCTCGGCATTGACGTCGATCCGGCGCGCATCGAGCGGCGCGTCAGCACTGGTTACTGCGATCGCATCGCGCGAACGTTGGACGAAGCGCTGGACATCTGCGAGGACGCACGCGAGCAAAAGCGTGCCGTATCGGTGGGGCTGATCGGCAACTGCGCCGAAGTGTTACCGGAGATCGTGCGGCGTGGCGTGCACGTCGATGCCGTCACGGATCAGACGAGCGCGCACGATCCGTTGAACGGTTACGTTCCGGCGGGCCTGTCGCTCGACGAAGCGGCGGAGTTGCGCGAGAAAGATCCGGAAGGTTACGTGGCGCGCTCGATGGAATCGATGGCCCGGCATGTCGAGGCGATGCTGGCGTTGCAGCGCGCCGGTTCCGTGGCGTTCGACTACGGCAACAATATCCGCAAGCAGGCGATGGATGCCGGTTGCAAAGATGCGTTTCAGATTCCGGGCTTTGTGCCGGAGTACATCCGGCCGCTATTTTGTGAAGGCAAGGGCCCGTTTCGCTGGGTTGCGCTTTCGGGCGACGCCGAGGACATTCGCAAGACTGACGATCTCGCGCTCGAACTCTTTCCCGACGACAAGACGCTGAACCGCTGGCTGCGTCTCGCCCGCGAGCGCGTTCACTTCCAGGGTTTGCCGGCGCGCATCTGCTGGCTCGGCTACGGCGAACGGGCGGAAATGGGCGAGGCGATCAATGATCTCGTCAAGCGTGGCGATCTGAAGGCGCCGATCGCGATCGGCCGCGATCATCTCGACACGGGCTCGGTTGCGTCGCCGTTCCGCGAGACCGAAGGCATGAAAGACGGATCGGACGCCGTCGCCGACTGGCCCATCCTGAACGCTTTGCTCAACACCGCGAGCGGTGCGAGCTGGGTTTCGTTTCACCACGGCGGCGGTGTCGGCATCGGCTATTCGCTGCACGCCGGTCAGGTTTCCGTCGCGGATGGAACCGATGAAGCTGCGCGCCGCCTGAATCGCGTGCTCACCAACGATCCCGGTCTCGGCGTTGCGCGACACGTCGACGCGGGCTACGAAGAAGCGGAACAGACTGCGCGCGAAAAGCAGATCAACATCCCTCTGTTATGCGACTAATCACCCGGCTGTTCACGCTCGCCTGTTTTGTTGCCTGTCTTTCAGTAGCCGCTTACGGACGCGTCGAGACCGTCCGCTTGCAGAGCAAACTCGTCAACGCCACGCTGCCGTACAACGTCATTCTGCCGCCGGATTACGACACCGCGCGCACCACTCGTTATCCGGTTCTCTATCTCCTGCACGGCCTGACGGGCCATTACTCCGACTGGCTGTCGCGAACAAACCTCGCCGACTACGCCGCCGGCTACCAGATCATCCTCGTCACGCCTGAGGGCAACGATGGCTGGTACTCAGACAGCGCGATCGTCGCGAGCGCTAAGTACGAGAGTTACATCCTGAAAGAGCTGCTGCCCGACGTCGAGCAACGGTATCGCACGATCGAGGCGCGTTACGGCCGCGCGATCGCCGGACTCTCGATGGGCGGTTACGGCGCGATCAAGTTTGGCGTGAAGTCGCCGTTCACATTTGCCTTCGCGGCGTCGATGAGCGGCGTGTTTGCTGCCGCGCGCTTGACGGAACAAGAGACACCCGAGAGCTGGCGGGAATCGTTGAAGCTGTTCGGGCCGGTGGACAGCGAAACACGCAAAGCGAATGACCTGTTTGAGCTGATTCAAAAGCTGTCGCCAGCGCGCGTTTCGTCGTTGCCATTCTTTTACTTCGACTGCGGCAGTGAAGACTTGCCGCTCGTGTTTCGCTCGAGTCGCGAGCTCAGCGCGCTGATGTACGAGAAGAAAATTCCCCACGAGTATCGCGAGCTGCCGGGCGATCACTCGTGGGCATACTGGGACCGGCAGGTACAGGAAATCCTGCGGATCGCTGCGCAGAAAATGCCGCGTGTGAAGCGGGCGAAATCAAGAGGAGTCTAGTTGCTTAATTTTGCGATTGACGTAGCGCGTGAAGCGGGCGGGTTGCTGATCCAGCGACTCGGCGTGGCCAAGGTAACGAATAAGGGCGACATCGACCTCGTTACGGAAGCCGACATCGCCGCCGAGGAGTTGATCATCGAGCGCATTCGTTCCTACTACCCGCAACACGGAATTCTCGCCGAAGAGTCGGGCGAAGCCACTTTGACGGGCGGCAAGCGCAGCGAGTGGAAGTGGATTATCGATCCACTCGACGGCACCACGAACTACGCGCACGGCTATCCATGTTTCGCTGTTTCCATCGCGCTCGAGCACAACGGCGTCATCGAGATCGGCGTCGTTTACGATCCGGTGCGCGATGAGATGTTCGCGGCTGAACGCGGCAGCGGCGCGACGCTGAACGACCGCAAGATTCGCGTCTCGTCAGTCGAAGATCTGAGCCAGGCAATGTTGTGTACGGGCTTTCCTTACAACGTTCGCGAACGTCCGGACTTCGCGCGTGACTTCGCTAATTTCACGATGACCGCGCAGGCTGTCAGGCGCGACGGCTCGGCCGCGATCGATCTGGCTTACGTTGCGTGCGGGAGGTTCGACGGTTTTTGGGAAGACGGCCTGAGCCCGTGGGACATCGCGGCGGGAATGTTGTTGATTGAGGAGGCGCGCGGTCTCGTAACTGACTTCGACAAACAACCGCTCAGCATCTACACGAAAAAAGTGCTCGCCACCAACGGTCTAATCCACGACGCGATGATGAAGATACTCCATCACGGCGTCTAAAGCGCCGACTCGATCACTTTAGCGAGCCGTTCGCTCTCACGGCGCGCAAAGGCGCGCGTCTCTTCCTCGGCTGGTTGTGCGGGGTGATAGAGCTGGTGGTAAGTGACGACGACTTTGCCCAAATGCGGCAGACGCCAACCGCGCGGCCAGATCCGGTTTCCACCTTTGATCGTCACCGGCAGTATCGGCACGTTCGCTTCCAGCGCCAATCGCACCGCGCCCGCTTTGAAACGTTCGAGTGAACCGGTCGACGTGCTGCGGCCGCCTTCCGGAAAGATCACGACGGCGCCGCCCTCGCGCAGCCATTGCAGCGAACGCCTGATCGCCGCCGGGTCGCTCCCTTCGAGCGCCAGCGGCCACGCGCCCAACCAGATCAAACATCTCCCGACGACCGGCCAGCGAAACGCCGCGCTCCATGCCAGGTAACGCGTCGGCCGTTTGACCTTCAACGAAAGCCAGAACGGATCGATGTACGTCTGATGATTGGCGGCGATGATCACGCCGCCGCGCTCGGGAATGTTCTCGACGCCGCGGAACTCGATCTTCCAGCACGCGCGGCTCACCGCGCCGACCATGGGCCGCAATATTTCCAGTGCCCACTGCGGAAACACCGTCCGTCCGTTGGTCGTTCGTGCCTCTGCTTTCTTCGCTGGCAATGTGCTGGTGTTACTCAACAACGCAAGTCTCAATAAGCGGATGCGGAAAAGTTTACAACGGCCATTCCCTGCCGATGAACTCGACGTGGATTCGCGCAACGCCGTCACTGCCGGTGCTGCGCGAGCGGACGGCCGCGTGAACCGTCAGGTTGTACTGCTCGCTGGTGAGCCGGACAAAACGGCCCAGCGGAATATCGAGCGTCGTGAACAGCGTCGCGCCGCGCGTGCTGATGTTCTCCGTTACGGTCTGTTCGCTGCTGACGACGTTTGCGTTCTCGTCGACAAGTTCGACGCGCATATCCACCGCGATGTTATGCCGCGTGTGAGCTCGTTGATCGATCGACGAGACCGGTTCCAGTATCTTTTCCGGCTCGTCTGCGGGCTCAAGAACGGTGGCTGAAATGTTGTAACGCTTCCAGGGCTCAGCGTCATAACTCGCCGGGGCGCGTTTGCCGATGAAAGCTACGCCGACTTCGAACCGCACTCCCTTGTCAGTGTCCTTGCTCCTGGTGTACCGCACGATAGCCCAGACTCGATATTGATCTTCTACGTGATCGAAAACGCGCAGTTGTCGCGGCATGGGTATAGTCATGTGCAACAGCCGGCCCTTTTCGGTCGGTCGCTTCAGTGTGAAACCCGCTCCGAAGGGAGTCACGTTGGTGAGCCGCGTCATTTCGGTCCATTCGAAATCGCTGGCTTCGCGACAGTGAACTCGCACCGGTAATTGCAGTGGGAGCCGGTCTCGAATTCTTTTCCAGTTTCGTTCCTGCACCATCTTCGGCCAATCGCCAAATTACGTAAAAAAGGCTAAAATACAGGCCTAAATGTTAATGAACCGCCCTGTTCTATTGCCTCAAAAAACGAGCACGAAAAAGACTTGCGGATTGTACTGGAAAGGCTACTAGATGGAAACCACTGCTGACCGGAATCATATAAACATCGAAGACGAAATGCGGCGGTCGTATCTCGACTACGCGATGTCTGTAATCATCGGCCGCGCGCTGCCCGACATTCGCGACGGGCTCAAACCCGTGCACCGCCGCGTGCTTTGGGCCATGCACGAGCTCGGCAATACTTACAACAAGCCTTACAAAAAGAGTGCGCGCATCGTGGGCGACGTGATCGGTAAGTATCACCCGCACGGCGACATGCCTGTTTACGACACGATCGTCAGGCTGGCCCAGGATTTTTCGATGCGTTACCCGCTGGTCGACGGGCAGGGGAACTTCGGTTCGGTTGACGGCGACGCCGCGGCAGCGATGCGTTACACCGAGATCCGCATGGCGCGACTCGCAAATGAACTGCTGGCGGACATCGAGAAAGAGACGGTTGCGTTTCAGCCAAACTACGACGAATCGCTGAGCGAGCCGACCGTGCTGCCCGCGCGCGTTCCGAACCTGCTGATCAACGGCTCTGACGGAATCGCCGTCGGCATGGCCACGAAGATCCCGCCGCACAACCTGACCGAGATCGTCGATGCGACGCTCGCGCTGTTGCGCGATCCGGAAATCACTCTCGAAGACTTGGCGAAGATCGTCACCGGTCCTGATTTTCCGACCGGCGGATTTATTTACGGGCGCGGAGAGATCAGGAAGTCGTACCTGGAAGGCCGCGGCGTGTTGCAGTTGCGTGCGCGCGCCGGCATCGATCGCATCGGGCGCGGCGCACAGGAACGCGATGCGATCGTGATCACGGAGATTCCGTTCCAGGTCAACAAGGCGCGGCTCATCGAGCGCATCGCCGAGCTGATCAACGAGAAGAAGCTCGACGGCATTTCCGAGCTGCGCGATGAATCTGATCGCACCGGCATGCGCATTGTCGTTGAGTTGAAACGCGATGCAGTGCCGCAAGTCGTGCTCAACAAGCTCTACAAGCTGACGCCGATGCAGTCGTCGTTCGGCGTGATTAATCTGGCGATCGTCAACGGCCAGCCGCGCGTGCTCAACCTCAAGCAGATGCTCGAAGCGTTTGTCGAGTTTCGCCGCGAAGTGGTGCGCAAGCGGACCGAGTATGAGCTGCGTAAAGCGCGGGCGAGGGCGCACATTCTCGAAGGGCTCACGAAAGCGATCGACGCGCTCGACTACATCGTGACGCTGATTCGCAATTCGCGTTCAGTCGACGAGGCGCGGCAGTGGCTGATGGGCCAACTGAAGACCACGAGTGAAGTGAAGACGTGGAAGGGTGTGCCGTCAGACGTTCAGTTCAAGACCTATTTCGCGAGATTGCAAAAGACGATGGAGAGTCTCGCGTTCTCCGAAATCCAGGCGCAGGCGATCCTCGATCTGCAACTGCGACGGTTGTCGGCGCTCGAGCGGCAAAAGATCATCGACGAGTACGAGGGCGTGATCAAGCTGATTGCCGAGCTCGAAGAGATACTCAGCAACGAGCGTTCGCTGCGCCGGGTGATTTCGAAGGAGCTCGAGGAAGTCAAAAAAGATTTCGGCGACGAGCGCCGGACGGAGATTGTTGACGAAGGCGTCGAGCTTTCGATCGAGGATCTGATTGCCGACGAAGACGTGGCGATCACAGTCACCAACAGCGGTTACATCAAGCGCACGCCGATTACCACCTATTCGCGACAGGGACGCGGCGGCAAAGGACGGTTCGGCGCGGCCGCGAAAAACGGCGACTTTGTCGAGCATCTCTTTATCGCGTCGACGCATGCCTACCTGATGATCTTCACGGACGACGGCATGGTCTACAAGATCAAGGTGCACGAAGTGCCCGACGCGGCGGCGTCCGCGCGCGGCAAGGCGGTAGTGAATCTCATCAACATCCCGACTGAACGAAAATTGGCGGGCGTTGTGCCGGTGCGCGAGTTTTCCGAAGGTCGCTACGTCGTGATGGTGACGCGCAAAGGCGTGATCAAGAAGACGTCGCTGGCCGACTTCCAGAACATTCGTACCAACGGCATCATCGCTATCAACGTGGACGAAGGCGACCGGTTGCTCGACGTGATCCTGACTGACGGCACGAAGCGCATCTTCATCGCGACGCACAACGGTCTCGCGATTCGTTTCGACGAAAAGAATGCGCGGCCAATGGGCCGGGCGACGCGGGGCACGCGCGGCATCGAGTTGCGGCAAGACGATTACGTCGTTTCAGTTTGCGCCGTTTCGGCTGAAGACAAGGAGCGGATGCTGTCGGTTTCTGAGCAGGGCTACGGCAAGCAGACGCCGATCACGACGTATCGTCTGCAGGCGCGCGGCGGTAAGGGCGTCATCAACATGAAGACGACCGAGAAGACGGGCAAAGTGGTGGCAGTGTTTCCGGTCGAGGATGAGTCGGAGATCATGATTATCACGCAGCAGGGCAAGTTGATCCGGCTCGAAGCGGCTGACATTCGCAAGACGGGCCGCAGCGCGCAGGGCGTGCGACTGATCAAGACCGAGGCGGGCGACAAGGTGACCAGCGCTTCGCTCGTCGAAGCGGCGGCTGAGGAAGAGAACGAAGAAACGCCGGCGAGTTAAGTCACGGATTGTGTTTCGGAGATTTCTGTCGGCCCGTCGGGCCTGGGATTTTCTTTGCCGGTGATCCAGGGGCAGCGCGCTTCGCGCTCGCCCCTGGCTACCTTCTGGTCGCGTTTTCCGCGCTCGTCGACTCAAAGCGCCAGCAAGTTAAAGCTCCAGCAAGCGTAAATCCGGAACAGGGCAGCGCGCCTCGCGCTTGCTCCTGGCTGCTTTCTAACCGCGCGTTCCGTGCTCTTCGACTCAAAGCGCTGGCAAGTTAAAGCACCAGCCACCGTGTAAATCCGTGGCAGATCAGGGAGTGGGTTCTTGCAGTTGGACCCACTCCTCGCCGTCTTCATAGACCTCTTTCTTCCAGATCGGCACCGTGCGTTTGAGTTCGCGGATGGCCCACTCGCAGGCTTCGAACGCCGCCTTGCGATGCGGCGCGCTGACGGAGATCACGACGCTCGTCTCGCCGATTTCCAACTGTCCCGTCCGGTGGACGATCCCGATGTGCGCGATGTCGAAGCGACGGTGGGCCTCCGCGCCGAGACGTTGCATCTCGCTCACAGCCATTCCGTCGTAAGCTTCGTAAACCAGGTACTTCGTACGGCGGCCGCGCGTCCACTCGCGCGCAAATCCATCGAGCGTCACGGTTGCGCCACACTCCGGCAACACCACCCGCCGCGCAATCGCACCCACGTCGATCGGCTCCGTCGTCAACTCGAAGAAATCATGCGCGCACTCAGAATCATCCGTGCACTCAGAGCCATCCGCGCCGCCACTCACCGGCGGAAACACAGCCAGCTCATCGTCATTCTTCAACTCCGTCTCGGGCGTCGCGTACTCCTGGTTGACGGCAAACAACAACGAACGGCCAAACCGCTCGAGCGCC
>JBKPPP010000038.1:0-13108 GCA_046733615.1 Acidobacteriota bacterium
CTCTTCGTGATCACGACCAGACCAGTGCGCACGCCAAGCAAACGGCAGATGTCGAAGTGCTCGCGCGTCTGCGGCATCACGCCTTCGTCCGCCGCAATTACCAGCGCGAGCAAATCGATGCCGTGCGCTCCCGCCAGCATGTTCTTGACGAAGCGTTCGTGGCCCGGTACGTCGACAAACCCCAGACGCAGATCGTCGAGCTGCAAATCCGCAAAACCGAGATCAATCGTGATGCCGCGCTTTTTCTCTTCGGGAAGTCGATCGGGATCGGTGCCGGTGAGCGCGCGCACGAGTGCACTCTTTCCGTGATCGATATGGCCTGCTGTGCCGACAATCAGGGAAGTCATCTCATTGCCCGATTACTTGCTCGTAGAACTGGATGTATTGAGGAATCACGAGGTCGGTACGATAGCGTGAGATCGCCGAGTCGCGCGCGCGCTGGCCCATCTCGCGGCGAAACTTCTCGTCGCTCAACAAACGCGCTGCGTCGGCGGCCATTTTGTCGACATCGCCGACGTTGCTCAAGAACCCGGTTTCACCGTCAGTCACGACTTCCGGCAGACCACCGACGCGCGAAGCAATCACCGGCACCTCGCACGCCATTGCCTCCAGTGCCGCGAGCCCAAACGACTCCTGGTCCGAAGGCAGCAGCAGCACGTCTGAGACGGAAAGATAGTCGACGATACGCGGTTGTTTGCCGACGAACGAACACTGCTCATAAACACCCAGACAGCGTGCACGATGCTCGGCGTTTGTTCGCTCGCTGCCGTCGCCGACCATCACGAGCCGCGTCTTCAGACCCTTCCGCAAAACACGCGCAAGTATCTCGACGCAGTCAACCGGACGCTTCACTGGCCGGAAGTTCGAAACGTGCACCAGCAACGGCTCGCCGTGCGGTGACAGCGACTCGCGCAGCGCCGGCACTTCCAGCCGCCGGTAGTCGTACTGGCAAACGAAGTTGGGAATCACTTTGATCTCGTCGAACTGAAAGATCTCTCGCGTCGCTTCCTTCAGGTAATTCGAGATCGCGGTGACGCCGTCAGACTGCACGATACCGTAGCGAGTGATCGGCAGGTACGAACGATCCGCGCCGACGAGTGTGATGTCAGTGCCGTGCAGCGTCGTCACTACGGGCAGGCGTCGTTTTCCGTTCAGCGACTCGCGCGCAAGAATGGCGCTGATCGAATGCGGAATTGCATAGTGAACGTGAAGCAGGTCGAGTTTTTCTTCCTCGGCTACGGTCGCCATCTTGGTAGCCAGCGCCAGTGTGTAAGGCTGATGCTCAAACAACGGGTACGACATCATCTCCACTTCGTGAAAGCGCACGTGGTCGTTCAACTGAGTCAGCCGAGTGGGAAGCGCCGAAGAGATGAAGTGGACCGTGTGTCCGCGCGCGGCGAGCTCCTTGCCGAGTTCGGAGCCGACGATGCCGCTGCCGCCGTACGTAGGGTAAACCGTAATGCCGATGTTCATGCTCGTCAGTAGTCAGATGTCTGTTTCGGGAGTTGTTGAATCGCGATTATAACCGACCACGGAACGGACAACTGAGCGGCAGAAAAAACGAGAGGCAGGCGACCCTCGCTATCGCCTGCCTCTATCTCAACTTGACTCACCTTCTGAGAGGGGGGCAAGTGAGGCGGGGAGTATATGCCTGCTTTTGACTTTTAGCAACATTTCTTGCAACGACATCGCCGACAATTTCTCGGAGCCTGCGAATCCTCAACAAACTCGTTATAATGTGTGCGGAATTACAAATAGCAGGGGAGCTTTGCGATGCCGAAGATTAGCGATATTCAGGAAACACCAAATCCGAACGCGGTGAAATTCATTCTGCGGGAACCCGTCAGCAACGGCGTCGCGAAGCAGTATGGCACGGCGGAACAAGCTGAAAACGATTCTTTGGCGAAGTCGTTGTTTGACGTCGGACACGTCGTCTCGGTGTTCTACATGGACCGGATGATCACGATCGAGAAAGACGAAGAAGGCGACTGGGACGATCTTTTGCCCGCGTTGGCAGTTCCGATTCGCGCGGCTGACGCCGTGAACGGCGGTGCGACTGCGGCAGCAGCCGCAGCAGCAGTTGGCGGGCCCATCGCTGCCGTGACCAGCGACGATCCGCGCCTGCTGCAAATCAACGAGATCCTGGACGAGAAAGTCAGACCGGCATTGATGGGCGACGGCGGGTATCTCGAAGTGCTCGGTTTGCACGAACACACGCTGAGTATTCGCTACCAGGGCGCCTGCGGCAGTTGCCCGAGCTCACTAACCGGCACCCTGATGGCGATTGAAAGCATGCTCAAGCAGGAAGTCGATCCCGAGCTGGAAGTCGTCGCGGTTTAAGATTGGATGTTTCTGGAACTGATCCCGTCTTTGCTCGTGTGAACTGTCCGGCTATATCCATCCGCATCCTATTCAACAGGAGTTTCTATGTTTCGCCTACGACGTGTCGCTCCCGTTGCTCTAAGTGTTTTTCTCAGCCTGTGCGTAAATACGTTCGCCGTCACCAAAGTTTCCGATCAGGAAAAGAAGCCGAAGGCCGGCAAAGCTAAGAGCGAGGAGGCTGACGCCGAAGCGGCGCAACAGCGAACCATCGCGATTTCACTCCTCACGACCCTCGCAGACGACGCCCGCAACTTCAAAGACCTGACGCGCCGCGCACGCGTTCAAGCCCGCGCGGCAGACGCGCTATGGGAATCGGATCCCGATCGCGCCCGCGAGCTGTTTCGCCGCGCCTGGGAAGCGGCCGATACCGCCGACAGCGAAGCCGCCAAACAAAGAGCCGGGGAGATAAAACGATTGCAGGACAGCGGCGGGCCGGTCGTCCTTCGCGGCGGCCCCGATCTGCGCAGCGAAGTCCTGCGCCTGGTCGCGAAACGCGATCGGAAACTCGGCGAAGAGTTTCTCAAGGCGCTCGACGAAGCAAACGCCAAAGCGCGTGAAGAAGAGTCGGCCGACAGGCGGCGAAATAATTCCGAGAACCTGCTGGGCGCCTCGAAGCGGCTGCAAGTCGCGCGGCGTCTCGTCGAAGACGGCGAGATCGAACGCGCGCTCGAGTTTGCCGCGCCGGCGCTCGATCGTGTGAGCATCGACGCGATCTTCTTTCTTTCCGCGCTGCGCGAGAAGAACGCCGTGCTTGCCGACAATGCTTTTGGTGCGCTGTTGGGGCAAGTCGCGCGCGATCCGTCCGCTGACGCAAACACGGTCTCAGGACTTTCCTCTTATCTCTTTACTCCGTTTCTCTACGTCACTTTCGAACCGAGCGGGGGCGCGAACCAGAGCATTCAACGACGGAACGTTCCGCCGGCAGCCGTCGACGACGCGTTGCGAACCGCGTTTCTCAGAACCGCGTTTCGGGTCCTGATGCAACCGTCACCCGCGCCCGATCAGGACCGCAGCACTTCCGGGCACACCGGCAAATTTCTGGTTATCAAACGACTGCTGCCGATCTTCGATCAGTACGCGCCCGACATGTCGGCGTCGCTGCGCACGCAGATGACGGCGCTCGCTTCGTACGTGCCCGGCTCGTTTCAGCAGGGCGAGAATCGGGCGGTGAATGTCGGCATTCAACCTGAGTCGCCGACGCCCGAAGCCGACGCGTTCCAGCGAATGCAGGAGCGGCTCGATCGCGCCACAAAATCTGAAGATCGCGACGCGATCTACGCCGATTACGCGGTCGCGCTTTCCGACAGCGCGGATCCGCGCGTGCGCGATCTCGTGGACAAAATCGAAGACACTGAACTGCGCAAGAGTGTGAAGGCTTACACCGATTTCCAACTGGCCTCACGCGCCATTCAGAAGAAAGACGCGACCGAAGCCGTGCGCTTGGCCAAATCCGGGGAACTTACGAGCGTTCAGAAAGTGTGGACATTGACCAGCGCCGCCAAACTCGTCGCGGCTGCGGAGCGTTCGCGCGCCGTCGATCTACTCGAAGAAGCACTCGCGGAGAGCCGGCGCATCAGCCAGAGCGACCCCGATCGCGCGCGTGCGTTGACCGCGGTCGCCGCCGGTCTGGCGGAGCTTGATCCGGTAGGCGCGTGGGAAACACTCGCGGAAGTTGTGAAAGCCGCAAACGGCGCGGAGGCTTTCACCGGTGAAGACAGTCGCATCTCGGCGCGCGTGCAAACAAAGCAGATGGTCGTGACAACCAACAGCACTGCCGAAGATTTCGACTTGCTCGCGGTGTTCAGATATCTTGCTCGCGCCGACCTGCTGCGCGCAGTTCAGCTCGCGAAGACGTTTACCGGTGAAGCGCCGCGCGCGGTCGCGACGTTAGCCATCGCTCGCTCAGTCCTGGAGCAGAAAAAATGAAACAGATCTCACTGCTGCTGTTGCTGCTTGCTTCGGTGTTTGTCGCTGCCGCCCAGACGCCGGAAACGCGTCCCTCGACACCCGCGAAAACCACCGCGCCAAGTAAAACAGCGAGGGCGGCTGACGCCGAACAACAACTGAAGGTGCGGCGGTCGCAGGCCCGCTCGTTGCTCATCTCGCTTTCCACCGACGCGCGCTCGTTTCAGGATCAGACGCTGCGAGCGCGTTCGCTGGCGCGCATCGCCGACGCACTCTGGCAAGTAGACGCGGAACAAGGGCGGCTGCTGTTTCGCAAGGCCTGGGAAGCGGCGGAGTTTGCCGATCAGGAGAACGATCGAAAACTCCAGGAAGAGATTCGCCAACAGCGCGCGAAGACCGGCGGTGGCTACGCGATCAACCTGCCGCCAAACCTACGCCGGGAAGTTCTGCGGCTGGCGGTGAAACGCGATCGAGTGCTGGGCGAGGAGTTTCTCGAAAAACTGAAGGTGCAGAAAGTCGAAGAAGCGACTTCCGCGACACGGCGGCCCGGCCGGCTGGACGAAGCGATGACCCAACGTTTGAGTGTCGCGCGAGAGCTGCTTCAGGCGGGCGAGGTCGACCGCGCGCTCCAGTTCGCGGATCCGGCGCTGTCTGTGATCGGAGCTGAATCGATCAACTTTCTTTCCGATCTGCGCGCGAAAGATCCCGCGGCTGCCGACCGCCGCTACGCAGCTCTACTCGCAAGCGCAACAACCAATCCGCAAGCTGACGCCAATACCGTCTCGATGCTTTCGTCCTACATTTTCACGCCATACCTGACCGTGTTTTTCACGAAGGGCGGCATGAGTAGTTCGCAGAGCGCGTCGAAGATCGTACCGGCGGAAGTCAGTCCTGAATTGCGCAACGCATTCTTTCAAGCGGCTGGTTCGATCCTGCTGCGGCCGCTGCCTGGGCCGGGGCAGGACCAGGGAACGGCGGGCGTCGATGGAAAGTACCTGGTGATCAGACGGCTGCTTCCGTTTTTCGAGCAGTCGGCGCCGCCGGAACTGGTCGAGTCGCTGCGCGCGCACCTGAATGCGTTGAATGGAATCGTTAGTGACGAAACACGACGACGCGAGGACGATGCGATCAACCGTGGCCTGCGTCCGGAGCAGGCTTCGATCAGCCGGGAGCAGTCCGCACTCGACCGGCTCGATCATGCGAAGACTTCAGCCGAACGAGACGGGATTTACATCGAGCTGGCGATGATCGCCAGCGGTCGCGGCGATCTGAAGTCACGGGAGTTTGCCGGCAAGATTGAAGACAGCGAGACACGTAAGGGGGTCGGCGCATATGTTGATGCGTCGCTCGCTATCCATTCGGTGAAGAAGAAGCTGACGGACCAGGCGCTCGACCTCGTGCAGAAAGGCGACCTGACTCACTTACACAAAGTCTGGGTGCTGACTGAGACTGCGAAGATCCTCGCGCCCACCGACAAAGACAAGGCGCTCGAACTCGTCGACTCAGCGGTTGACGAAGCGCGGCGTATCGAAGTTTCCGATCCCGGTTTGCCGCGCGGGTTGTTTGCGGTTGCGAACGCCTTGAAAGTGATCGACGCGCCGCGAGTTTGGGATGCCGCGTTTGATGCAGTCAAAGCGGCGAACTCAGCCGAAGGTTTTACGGGCGAAGACGGCGAGATCGTGTTGAAGTTCCAATCCGGCGGCCATTCGTCCGTCTACACCAACGACATCGCGGAGTTCGATCTGGACGGTATCTTCCGCGACCTGGCGGAGAAGGATTATGAACGAGCGGTGGAGTTGGCGCGTGGCTTCCAGGCCGAAGGACCGCGGGCGGTCGCGACGATCGCCATTGCGCGGGCCATTCTGGAACCAAAGAAAAAGGCCCCGGCGGCAGCGCGGAATTAAGAGTAGATGTTCATGGGGCGTGTGAGCAGGGCCAGCGGATCGTCCACATTCAACGCCTCGCGCACGAAAAACGGCTCGCCCGCTGCGACACCGATCAGCGATCCGAAGTAGCCCATGCGTACTTCAATCTGTTGGAGAAAACCGCGGTCGCTGATGCGCGTCACCGGCTCTTTCGATTCCGCATCGTAAAACTGCGACCTGTAGGCCTTGATCGCAGCCATCTTCTCCTCGACAAAATCGGAAACGTCGACGACGAACGAGGGAACAATCCGTCGCGAAAACAGCGAATGCATGATCGCCGGCATCGGCACCGGCGCCAATCCCGACTCCTCGTCGTAACGACCCATTGTCGCGAGCCGCGCCGCCTGCCTGACGATGATCGAAGTGTTCGCGTGATCAGGATGCGGGTCGTCTTCGTGCGTGGTGAGCAGCACTTTCGGTCTGTGCGTTCGCAAGACGCGAACAAGCGCGGTGCGCGCGACCTCGGTTGGCGAAACGTGCCCGTCGGGCTGCTCGAGGTTGATGCGCAGATCGAGTTTGAGGATGCGCGCGGCGTCGAGCGCTTCGCGGGCGCGAATCTCGGGCGTGCCGCGAGTGCCCATTTCGCCACGCGTCATGTCGCAGACGCCGGTGCGATAGCCGAGGGCTTTCAGTTTGAGCAGCGTTCCCGCGACGGACAGCTCCGCGTCGTCGGGATGCGAAAAAACGGCGAGCACATCGACCGGGATCGCGTTGGCACTCATAAGGGTTTAGCTTACTGCCTGTTCGAATATTTTGTCATGGCACTTCAGTTGAAAGGCAACCGTTTGTCTATACTTCCGACACCGGTTTTTCGGAGAATACCGCCCACTCCGCAGTCCCCACGTGCGTAAATGTTCTTTCAGGAGAAACAAAAACACGTGTTACTCGTCGCTCTACTCCTGCTGCAATTTGTGTTGCCGTCCAGCGGAGCCAAGCCGCCGGACCTCGACTCGACTCTGCTCGAATCCGGTAAAGCCGCGACGCTGAGAAAACCTCCAGCCGAAACGCGCGAGATCAAGGTGCTGAGCTACAACATTCGCTGGCGCAGCGGCGACGATTTGAAGCGCCTGACCAAACTGTTCCACGAAGATCCGGAGATCGGCAGCGCCGCGATCCTTGCGCTTCAGGAAGTCGATCGCCGCAAGAAGCGCACCGGAAACAGCAACACCGTGAAGACGCTCGCCGACGAGCTGGGAATGCACTACGCGTGGGCCGCGCCGCCGGCGCCTAAGGCGAGCGACGAGGAAGAGACAGGCGTGGCGATCCTCAGCGTGTATCCGTTGTCAGACGTGCGCAGAATCGTCTTGCCGCACGAAGGTCCGAATCGCAGACGGCGCGTGGCCCTGGGCGCGACGGTCGAGATCGGCGGGAGACAGTGGCGCATCTACTCGGCCCACGCCGAGACGCGAATTCCGTTCGATAAAAAACTGGAGCAGTACAACGCGGTGGTGGAGGATCTGCGCCGTTACCCGGCTGACATGGCCGCGATCATTATGGGCGATCTGAACACGTGGGAACCGAACGCCGAACGCAAGACGATCAAGTTCTTTTCGGATGCCGGACTGAAGACGCCCTTTCCCTCGCAGACGACCTTTCATCGTCGCGTCGTTTTTGTTCCGCTCGAGTTCCGGCTCGATTGGGTGTGGCTGCGCGGTCTGGAGGCTACGAACTGCGGCATCGATCGGCAGGTGGAAATCTCAGACCATTGGCCCCTGTGGACCAACCTGAAGCCGATCACAATCAAAAAATAATCGTCCAACTCCGCGGCCGTGCTTGAAATCCAAACCGGGTTCTGGCACAAAGAATCACCCCCGAGTTTGGAGCACTAATGGTTTGTCACAACTGCGATCGGCCTGCAAGCTGGCTGCTCACGCGTTGCCGTACCTGTAGAAGCCGCTTGCCCACGTGGTACGTCGTGGCGACGATCGTGATCGGCGTCAGTATCTACGGAGCGTTCCTGCTGCTCGAGAACCTCTTCTGAGCTTTAGCCACGGATTCACACAGATGAACACGCTTACAGGCTTCGAAAGTCTGAACCTGTGTTCATCTGTGTGAATCCGTGGCCGAACAGTTGGTTAGCGCGCGTTCACCACCACGCTGTTCGCGCGCAAAGCATTCCCCGTCGCCCGTTGTAAATCAGCAATCGCTTTGTTCAAGTCGGTCTGCGCTTTCAACTCCAGCCCGCGCGCTTCAGTCAAGGCCGTCTGCCGTTCCAATACGAGAAACGTCGTCGACTGTCCCGCATCGAGCTTTCGTTGCTCGCTCGCAAACTGCTGCTCGTTGGCTTCACGCGTCGCCACCGCCGCGCGCAGACGTGACTCCGCACTGCGCATCGACTGCAACGCGTTGCGCACTTCAACCTGAATCGACTGTTCGAGCTGTTCGCGCTGCGTCGCGATGCGCTCGCCTTCGACCACCGAACGGCCGAGATTTGCTTCGGCAGTGCGATTGCGCAAAGGCAAACTGATCTGAACACCGACGCGGAAGTTGCCGTAACGATTGGCGAGCAGGTTCTCGACTGACTGTCCGAAACCGCCGAGCAGATCCGGCGAGAAAGTCTGCGGCGGCACAACCGGCAGCGGCTCGAGTCCCGCCAGCGTCGAAAGCTCATCCACGCGCTGCCGCACCTGCAAGCTCGACGCGGTAAACGGATTCACACCCGCAGTGCTGACCGAGCCGGCAAGACCGTTGATTCCGTAGGTGCTCACGAGATCGATACCCGGTTTGGTCTGGTCCTTGAAGTAGCGCTGGTCGATCTGGTTGATCTCGCGCACGACGTTCGACTGCTGAAGCTCCGGACGGTTCTCCATCGCCGTTTTCAACGCATCGGGAAGCGTGATGTTCGGCACCGCGAGATCCACCGAATCGGTCGGGACAATCGACTCAGTCCAAAACGCCGCTTGCCTATTCTCGGCCGTGAGGTTCTTCAGATTGTTCTCCGCGCGGGAGACTTCCTCGAGCGCACTGAACACGCCCTGCTCGTACGTGGAGATCTGCGCTTCCGCCGCGACGACGTCGATTGGCGCGAGCTGTCCCTCCTGCACGAGACGTTTGTTGTGCTCGAGCTGCGTTCGCGCCACTGAAACGGCGTCGCGTTGCACTTGCAAACTGCGCAGCGCGAAGACGAGATCCCAGTAAGCGCGTTGCACGTTGGTGATCGTGTCGATGGCGCGCTGCCGAAACTGCGCGTCAGTCAGCGACAGGTTCTTGCGCGCGATCTCGATCTGCCGGCGCGTGTTGTCGATCTTCAAACCGCGCCACAGTGGCTGCGTGTAAGTAAACGACAGCGCGGTCGGAAACTGCGGATTGAGCGCGGTGAACTGGTTGTTCGTAGTGAAGCGGCTCGACGAAAAATCCAAACGGTAACTGCCGCCGAGCACGGGTGTTTGACCTTCGAGACGCGCAGTGCCCGCGAAATCGCTCTGCACGGTCGAGCCGTTTTGGCCGCCGCTCAGGAAGCTGGAGATCGGGTTCTCGGCGCGCTCGTAGAATGCACTCGTCGTCAGTCGCGGATCGTAAGCGCCCTTCGCCCCGAGCAGATCGAATTCAGCGATCCGCACGTTCTCGCGCGCGACCTCTATGTCGTGGTTGTTTTCCAGCGCCATCGTGATCGCTTCGCGTAACGAGAGCGGTCGCTGCCGGTTCATGTCGACGCCTTCGCGACGGAGGTCGGGCATCGGCTTCTGCGTAGCGCGGAAGTCGGGCGCAACGGGTGGAACCGTCAACTGCTCGACCTGTTGAGCTGAAATCGATCGCGCGCCGAGCAGCAGCAGCACGGCAATCACCCACAGATTTTTCATTAACAACGACGTCACTGCGCTCGCAGTCCGCCGCCGCAAACGTCCAAACTGTTGCTGCCAACGCAAACGCATCCACCCCCACAGCCGGCTCTTCGCCAGGTCGTCAAACAACGAGTAGAAGACGGGTACCGCCAGCAGCGTCAGCAACAGACAGAGCGTCTGGCCGCCGACCACGAGCACGCCGATCGAACGGTTCGTGCCGGAGCCCGGGCCAGTCGAGATCGTCAACGGCAACATGCCGGCGACGAGCGCGATCGTCGTCATCAGGATCGGACGCAAACGATCGCGATTCGCGCGGATGATCGCTTCGAGCCGTTCCATGCCGCGCGCACGCAGTTGATTCGTGTGATCGATCTGAAGAATCGCGTTCTTCTTCACGACGCCGAACAACAGCAACAGGCCGAGTCCGGAAAAGATGTTCACCGTCTGGCCCGTCATCAACAGCGACAGGATGCCGAACGGAATCGCGAGCGGCAGCGTCAGCAGAATCGTGATCGGGTGAATGAACGATTCAAACTGCGCCGCGAGCACCATGTACATGAAGACAAACGACAGCAGAAACGCCAGCGCGAAGTAGTAACCCGCGCGGCCCAGCTCCTTCGAGCGCCCGGCGAGACCGGTCGAGTACGCCGGATCGATCTGAATCTCTTTCGCAAACTGGTTCATCTGTTGAATCACCGCCGCCTGCGAGCCGCCGGGTCTGACGTTAGCGAGCAGCGTCACCTGCCGCCGGCGATTCAGACGATCGATCGCCGCAGGTCCGGTTCCTTCTTCGACGTGCACGAGGTTGTCGAGACTGACCCAGCCGATCTTCGCCGACGAGACGATCATTCGTTTCAAGCCCTCGACACTCGTGCGGAACTCGCCAATCGCGCGCACGCGCACGTCGTACTGATCGGTGCCGGCGTTGAACGTCGAAACCTTCTGACCCGCGACCAGCGAATTGAGCGCCTGCGCGATATCGCCCACTCTCACGCCGAGATCCGCCGCGCGAGCGCGGTCGATCACGACGCGCAGCTCCGGCTTGCCGCTGATCAATGTCGAGTCAGCGTCTACTACGTCGGGAAGCGTCTTCATCTTCGCGAGCAGCTTGTCTGAATACTCGGTCAGTTTGTTGAGATCGGGACCACCGATAACGTACTGAATGTCGGCGTTGCGGAAACCGCCGCCGGAAATCGCCGCGACTTGCTGCACGCTCGTGCGCAGTTGGCCCGGATATTGTTTCAGGTACTTCGCCAGCACTTCGGAACGGGCGCGGACCATCAGTTGTTGCTGCGAGATCTTGCGCTCTTCGATCGGCACCAGCTTCACGTAGATCGACGCGACGTTCACCTGTTCCTGCTGGCCGCCGCCGATGGTCGTCAGCGTGTCAGTCACGCCGGGAAGTTTGCGCAGATCGACGGCGATTCGTTCCGCTAGCGTAGACGTAGCGGCAAGCGTCGAGCCTTCCGGCGCGCGCACGTTGATTTCAAACTGCGCCTGGTCGTCGACCGGCAGGAAGTTCTTGCCGACAAACATGAATAGCGGAACGATGCTGAAAATCACGAGCAGACACGCCAGGACGATCGCCCACCGGTGCGCCATCGACCAGGTGAGCAGTTTCGTGTAAGTGCGATCGATCGGCCGGTAGAAACGCGATTCCTTCGAACCGTGATCGGACGGCTCGCTATGCCGTTCGAGCGCCCGCTCCTTCTCGTCGTCGCTGCGTTTGATCAGGCGTGCCGCCAGCATCGGCGTCAACGTGAAGGAGACGAGCAACGACACGGCGATCGCGAAAGCTGAAGTCAGTCCGAACGACGACATGAACCGGCCGACGATGCCGCCCATGAAACCGACCGGCAGAAACACCGCCAGCAGCGACAGCGTCGTCGCCGTAACCGCGAGGCCGATCTCTTTCGTACCGTCGATGGCGGCCTGGAACGACGGCACGCCCTTCTCTTCGATGAACCGGAAGATGTTTTCGAGCACGACGATCGCGTCGTCGATTACGATACCGACCATCAGCGTCAGCGCGAGCATCGTGATCTGGTTCAACGTGAAACCCATCGCCGCCATCAGGCCAAACGTCGCCACGAGCGAAGTCGGGATCGCGAGACCGGCAATCACAGTCGAACGGAAGCTCCACAAGAAGACAAACACGACGATTGCCGCGAGAATACTGCCTTCGATCAAGTGCGTCTGAATCGCTTCGATCGAGGCTTTAATAAAGATCGACTGATCGCCGACGACTTCCGTCTTGAAACCCGGCGGCAGCGTTTTGCTGATCTCTTGCAGACGCGCCTTCACGGCGTCAGCCACCGCGACCGTGTTCTGTCCCGACTGTTTCGAGACGATCAGTGTCACGGCCGGCTGGCCGTTCAACCGCGCTTCGGTGCGTGGCTCTTCGGCGGCGTCTTCGGCGTAACCAACATCGCTGAGTTTCACCGCGTAAGTGCCGCGATTCGCGACGACCAGATCGTTGAAGCTGGACGGCTCGACGATGCGGCCCATCGTGCGCACGGTCAGCTCGCGCGTTGCTTCTGAAACGCGGCCGCCCGGCAGCTCCAGGTTCTGCGCCCGCACCGCATCGGCGACTTGCGCGACCGTCACGTTGAAGGCGCGCATTTTGTCGGGATCGACCCAGATCTCGATCTCGCGACGGCGGCCGCCGACAATCTGCACGTCACCTACGCCGTTGATCGACTCGATCTGCTGCTTGATCTGGTTGTCGGCGACGTCGGTCACTTCGCGCAGCGAGCGCGACGCAGAGACCGCGATGCGCACCACCGGCGCGGCGTCAGTGTCGAGCTTCTGAACGATCGGCTGTTCGGCGGTCAGTGGCAGATCGTTGAGAATCAGGTCGATCTTGTTTCTGACTTCCTGCGCCGCGATGTCCGGGTTCTTTTCCAGCAGGAACGTGATGAAGACCTGCGACACGCCTTCAACCGACGTCGAGCGCAATTCGTCGATACCGGCAATCGTGTTGACTGCGCCTTCGACCTTGTCGGTGATCTCAGTCTCGATCTCCTGCGGCGACGCGCCCGGGTTCACGACCGTAACGGTGATCGTCGGCAAGTCGATCTTCGGAAACAGGTCCACGCCGAGCGACTTGTACGA
>JBKPPP010000039.1:0-16247 GCA_046733615.1 Acidobacteriota bacterium
ACTTTTTACTGACCGGCGCGCTGCGTGGCGCCGTCAACGTGCCGGCGATCGGGATGAAAGAGCTCAACCTGATGCAACCTTACGTTTCGTTGGCGGAAAGCCTTGGTCGTTTCCAGGCGCAGCTCGTCGACAAGCCGGTGAGTGAAGTCAGGATCGAGTTTGCGGGTGAGATCGTCGAAGTAGATGCGACGCCGGTGACGCGCGCGTTTCTCGCCGGTCTGCTGCGCGACGTCAGCGCGCGCGTGAACGTCGTGAATGCGTTTCTGATCGCCGACGAGCGGGGAATCAAGGTGACGACGACTTACGTGCGCGCAAGTGATGCGGCGCCGGCGATCCGCACCGAGATCTCCGCCGGAGACTCGACGCGCAGTCTCGCAGGCACGCTCTTTGGGTACGGCGAGCAACGCCGCGAAGGCCGCATCACTGAGATCGACGGCTTCTATCTCGAAGCGACGCCGAAGGGTCACATGCTGGTGATGCGCAACCGCGACGTGCCCGGAGTGATCGGCCGCGTCGGAACGATTCTCGGCGAACGCGGTGTGAATATCAGCCGGTTTCATCTCGGCCGGCGCGAACGCGGCGGTGAAGCGATGGCGCTGATCGAGATCGATGCCGCGTTGAATAAGGAGACGCTTCAGTCGCTGCGCGAGTCGGAACAGGTGATCTCCGCGCAGCCGATCGAGCTTGAGTAGAATGAAATCCGCGTTGGCTCACTAATCAAGGAAGGGATGGACCATGACTGTTTCTTCACGAGCCCTGGTCGAGTTGGTTCTCCTCGGTCCGACAGACGATCGCCGACAGTTGCAGGATTCGCCCGTTCTCGGAGACGTGTGGATCGCGTATGCGATGAAGCCGGCCGACGCGATCGATCTGCTGATCACGCCGCACCGGACGCAGCCTGCCGGACCAGTCGCCGTGCGCATCGCCAGGCGGCTCAACCGACTCGGAGCAAAACGACAGCGACAGGAACAATCGCAGATCGCATATCTTCAGGGACTAGTGGCCGCGCGTCTCTATTTTGAAGAGCTGCTGCGCGTGATCGTGCCGATGACGCTATGGTGGAGCGAGCACAAGGTACAGGAGGGGCTGCACGATTACGTCACCGGCGATCTTCTGCGGAAGAGAATTCAGGCTGTCATCCGTTGGGCGAAAGCTAAGAACGAAGACGAACAGGCGCTCGCTGCCACAGCCTTTGCGGAATTTAAATCTCTCGATCGTTACGCCAGTCTCGCCGGCATCATCTACTGGGCCTCGCAACAGCCGCGCGGCAGGAAGCCCCTCGGCGCGGGTGACGCACTCGCGAAACTCAGCACCCCGGCTCCGATCGTGAAGCTGCTCGGCGATGTGTTCGCCAGGATGCTGAAGGATCCTGAGCTCAACGCCCAGGACATCGAGCCGCAGATCTGGCAGGTGTCGTTGAACCGTAAAGCAATGCCGGCACTGAGTCGCTCCGTGCCGTCGGTGAAGGGCGATGCCGCGCGCACGCTCTTCAACGTGAAGTGCGAAAACATTCACTGGGCCATCCTGGATTCCGGCGTCGACGGCCGGCATCCGGCGTTCAAAGACAAAGACGGAAACAGCCGCATCCTCAAAGCGGTCGACTTCAGCAACATTCGCCAGATCGTCAGTCTCGACAACATCGACATCGATACCCCGGCAATCAAGAAGCGACTGGAACAGTTGCGTGCCGGCCGTGAAAAGGAATTGTCCGCCAGGAAAGCAAAAGACAACCTCAAGGCACTGGCCGAAGACGCGGAGAACGATCGTCCGATTCACTGGGAGCTGGTCGAGCCATTCATCACGATCGATCCGGCCGCGGTCACGCCTAGCAGCGGCCACGGCACGCACGTCGCCGGCATCCTCGGCGCCTTCGCGAACGGCAACCCGCAGTTTGCCGATGGTATGTGCCCCGACATCAAGTTCTACGACTTTCGTGTGCTCGCCAAGAACCTGCAAGACACGGAATTCGCGATCATCGCCGCGTTGCAGTACCTGCGCTATCTAAACGAGCGTCACACTTACCTCAGCATTCACGGCGCGAACCTGAGCCTTTCGATTCCGCACGACGTGCGCAACTTCGCTTGCGGCCGCACGCCGATCTGTAACGAGTGTGAGCGGCTCGTCGAGAGCGGCGTCGTCGTAGTCGCCGCGGCCGGGAATCTCGGTTATCAGCGTTTCGAGACGAAAGACGGTTCTTATGAAGGTTACACCGCGTTCAGCGTGACCGATCCCGGCAACGCAGATGGCGTGATCACTGTCGGCGCGACCCATCGTTATCGTCCGCACACCTACGGCGTCAGTTTCTTTTCGAGTCGTGGCCCAACCGGCGACGGCCGGCTGAAACCGGATCTGGTCGCGCCGGGTGAGCGGATCGAGTCGTGTTTACTCGACAGCGGCTGGGGCGAGCTCGACGGCACGAGCATGGCGGCGCCGCACGTGAGCGGGGCCGCGGCCATGCTGATGGCGCGCTACGACGAGCTGATCGGCGAGCCGCAGCGACTCAAGCGCATTCTCTGCGAAAGTGCGACAGACCTGAACAGAGAGCGAAGTTTTCAAGGGCACGGAATGCTCGACGTGCTTCGCGCATTTCAGAGTATCTAAGGAGAACACGGATGTTTTTTACGCTCGACGTGCGGCGCGCACGCAAAGGCGACTGCCTCATTCTTCACTACGGCTCGAAAAAAGATCCCGGTCTCGGGTTGATCGACGGAGGTCCGGGACAGGTCTATGGCCCGCAGCTCAAGCCGCGTCTCGCGGAAATTCGCAAAGCGCGCAAGCTCGGCGCTGACGATCCGCTGCCGGTCGATTTTCTGATGGTCAGTCACATTGACGATGACCACATCAACGGCATGCTCGAGCTGACGAAGGAGCTGTTGGAGGCCAAGGCTGCGAAGCGGCCGCTGCCGCTGAAAATCAAGGGCGTTTGGCACAACACGTTCGACGACATCATTGGCAACAGTCCGAAAGAGTTGACGGCGGCGATCACGGCGCAGTTCGGTGCTGCGTCGCTTTCGGGTGAGCCGGATGTGGAAGGGATCGATCCTGATGCGGCGAAAGTGTTGGCGAGTGTGAGCCAGGGGTTTCGTTTGCGCGACGACACGCGCGGGTTAAAGTTGCGTATCAATCCGGAGTTTAATGGCGGCCTGGTCCTTGCGCAGAAGAAAGCGAAGGCCATCGACATGGGCAAGGGGCTGAAGTTTACGGTCATCGGTCCCATGCAGCCGGAAGTCGTGGAGTTGCAGAAGGAGCACGACAAGTTTCTCAAGACGCAGCAGAAAGAGAAGCCGGCCGCGGGAACGTTGGCGGCGTTCACTGATACTTCAGTGGCGAATCTTTCGAGCCTCGTGGTGCTGGCGGAAGTGGAAGGGAAGCGCATCCTGCTCACGGGCGACGCGCGCGGCGACAAGGTGCTCGAAGGTCTGGAACTGGCGGGGCCGTTGAAGAAGGGCGGCAAGAGCACGATGCACGTTGACGTTTTCAAAGTGCCGCATCACGGCAGCGACCGCAACGCCGATCCGGTTCTCTTCCGGCGCGTCACCGCGGATCATTACGTCTTCTCAGGCAACGGCGAACACGGGAATCCCGAGCGCGAGACGTTGCAGATGTTACTCGACGAGCGCGGCGAGGAGGACGATTTCGCGATTCATCTCACCTATCCGATCGACGAGATCGACGCCGGGCGCAAAGCTGAGTGGGAGAAGCAGCAGGCGAAAGAGAAAGCAAAAAAGAAGACGAATCCCAAAACCAAGGTGAGGGCAAACTGGTCAGCCAAAAAACAGGGCCTCATTGCGTTCTTCGCCGCGCACAAGAAGCTCGCCAAAAAGGTCTCGATCGTGGACGAAGGCGAGGCGCACCTGATCAACCTGCTCGACGAGATGTCGTAAGCCTTACTCGAAATCCGACGGGCCGGTCGCGTCGCTGCCCATGCGAAACGTGTGTCCATCCAGGTCCTCGACGCGCATCTCGCGCGTCTCCCATGGATAATTCGCCGGAGGGGAACGGATGATCGCGCCGCTGCGCTGGTACTCTTCATAAAGAACATCGACGTCATCCATGAAGATCGACATCCACGTGCCCGGCTGACCCTGGCAGTTCGCGCAGAGAAAAATCTGGACTTTTCCACGGCGCACGCACCCAAACGTCGGCGGCTCGCCCCAGTCCCACAGCTTCTCGAAGCCGAGTTTGTTGACGTAGTAGTCAAATGACGCCGCAATATCCTTCACATTCAGGATCGGTACAACTCCTCCGAACTCGCTCATCGTCGCCTCCGCCTTTGAAAATCATCCACTGGTATGGCTAAGATTCTCATGGTTCACAATTCTTAACAAATTTTTACGTGCTCTTAACACAGCAACTTCGTCGCCCGTATTATCGTACGCAGCCAACAAGTCTTATGAAATCGAAAGAAGGCTCCACTCCTCGTCCAGGAACTGTGTTGCTGGCGCTCGTGCTTTCCACTTCCGTGATGGCGGGTTGCGTGAATAAGGCCCAGCAGGGCTTCGCACGCCCGCCGGCGCCGGTCACGGTCACTCCGGCTGTCACGCAGGACGTGGCCACGTATCTCGACGCCATCGGCAAGATCGTTGCGCGTGAGACGGTCGCGATCCAGCCCCAGGTATCGGGCCGCATCAACCAGCTCCATTTCACCGACGGCGCAAACGTGAAGAAAGGCCAGCTTCTCTTCACGATCGACCCGCGACCGTTCCAGGCAAATCTGAAACAAGCAGAAGCAAACCTCTCGAAAGACGCGGCGTTGAAGAAGCAGGCCGAAGCGAACCTGGCCCGCGAGGTCGCGCGCGAAAAGTGGGGACGCAACCAGGTCGATCGGTATCGCACGCTCGTCGAACAAGGCGTGGTGGCGAAAGAGCAGTACGAACAGTTGCGTGCGGATTATGATTCGCTGCTGGCCAACACTGAAGCCGCGCGCGCCGCCGTGCGTAGTGCAGACGAAACGATCCAGGTCGACAAGGCGGCGATCGACACAGTGAAGGTGCAACTCAGCTACTGCTACATCCACTCACCGATCGACGGACGCGCCGGCCAGCGACTCGTCGACGTCGGCAACGTCGTCAATCCCGGCAGTGGCAGCGACTCGAGCAACGGCATTCCCAGCAACGCGCTGCTCGTGATCGAGCGGATCGATCCGATCTACGCCGACTTCACCATCTCGCAAAGCAATCTTTCGGCAGTGCAACAGCAGATGCGATCCGGCAGCTTGCAAGCGGAAGTCCATCTGCCGGACGCTGCGGGCGACGCGGTGATGGGCCAGCTCACGTTTGTCGACAACGCCGTGCAGAACGAGACCGGCCAGGTGACGCTGCGCGCCACTCTGCCGAATCCCGACCATCGCTTCTGGCCCGGACGCTTCGTCAACATTCGCCTGGTTTTGAGCACGATGCAGAACGCGGTGCTGGTTCCCGCTTCCGCGCCGCAAATGTCTGCGAACGGTTCATATGTTTACGTCGTGAAGCCTGACTCGACCGCCGAGCAGCGCCCGGTCTCGCTGGGCCAGCGCCAGGGCGAACTGATCGTCATCGAGAAGGGCGTGCAGGCAGGCGAGCGCGTCGTGACGAATGGACAGCTCGGCGTGACTCCCGGCGGCAAAGTCCTCGTCGAACAACCACGCGAAGCGCAATCCCCGGCCACGGCGGGTAATGGATCGAAGTCATGAATCTCTCAGAACCATTCATCCGGCGGCCGGTGATGACGGCTGTTTTGACGCTCTCGGTGATCCTGTTTGGCGTGCTGAGTTATTTTCAACTGCCCGTCAACGATCTGCCCTCCGTCGATTACCCGGTGATTCAGGTCTTCGTCGGCTATCCGGGCGCGAGTCCCGACACGATTGCCAACAACATCGCGACTCCGCTCGAACGCCAGTTCATGCAGATCAACGGCCTCGAAGTCGTGACTTCGAAGAGCACGCAGGGCGTCGCCACGTTCACGCTTCAGTTTTCGCTCGACAAGAACATCGACGCGGCCGCGACCGACGTGCAGACCGCAATCTCGCAAGCGAGCGGCAGTCTGCCGGCGGATCTCCCCTCGCCGCCGACCTACTCCAAGAGCAACCCGAACGATCAGCCGATCATGTACATCGCGATGACCAGCGACTCGGTCACGTCGGGACAGCTCTACGATTACGCGAGCACGCAGGTGGGCCAGCGCATCAGTATTCTGCCGGGCGTCTCGCAGGTAAACGTCTACGGAACAAAGTCCGCGATTCGCATCAAGGCGAACCCGTCGGCGATGTGGGCGCGCGGCATCTCGATCGACGACCTCAGCAACGCGATCAAAAACGGCACGAGCTACACGGGCGCCGGTCAGTTAGACAGTTCTACGGGCACGTCAGTGCTGCGCCCGCAAGGACAGCTCGAAAACGCCGTTGAGTATGGCAACTTGATCGTTGGCGGCACGAATGGCTCGCCGATCTATCTACGCGACGTCGCGACGGTTAAAGAGTCGGTGCAGGACGAGCGCGTCAACATGCGCTTCTGGGTGCGCGGTTATCCGGTGCCTTCGGCGACGGTGATCGTCGCCGTAAACCGTCGCGCCGGCGCGAACGCCGTCGAAGTAGCGAAGTCGATCTACGGCGTTCTGCCGACAATCAGCCAGGAGCTGCCGGGCTCGATTCGCATCACGCCCATCTACGATCGTTCGCAAAACATCGTCCACTCGGTGGCGGACGTGCAAACGACGCTCGTGATCGCGTTTGTGCTGGTGGTGATGGTGATCTTTGCCTTCCTCGGACGCGTCACGGACACGCTCATTCCAGTTGTCGCCCTGCCGCTGTCGCTGCTGATCACGTTCATGGCGATGCGCGGGCTGGGCTACAGTCTCGACAACCTCTCGCTGATGGCGCTCACGCTCGCGATCGGATTTCTGGTCGACGACGCGATCGTCTTTCTCGAAAACACCGTGCGGCGCATGGAGCATGGGGAGAAGCCGTTCGAAGCGGCAATCAACAGCGCGAAGGAGATCAGCTTCACGATCCTGTCGATGACGATCTCGCTCGCTGCGGTCTTCATCCCGCTGGTCTTCATGTCGGGACTCGTCGGACGAATCTTTCGCGAGTTTGCGATTACGATCGTGATTGCGATCCTGGCTTCAGGACTGGTTTCACTGACGCTGACGCCCCTCATGTGCGCGCGCATGCTGGGCGCGCGCGGCGAAGGCTCGCGGAAGACGTGGATGGAACGCGTCATCGGCGGAATAGAAAAACGCGTGCTCGCATTTTATGGCGGGTCGCTATGGTGGTTTCTGCGGCATCGCTGGATCTCGCCGGTCATCTGGGTCATTTGTCTGGCCGGGACGATCTACCTGTTTGTAATCATTCCGAAGACATTTCTGCCGCCGGGCGACAGCGGCGTCATCTTCGGTGCCTTCATCGCCGCGGAAGGTTCTTCGCCCAAACAGATGCGGGAATACCAGGACCGCGTCGACGAGATGCTCCGCCAGGATCCAAACGTGATCACTGACTTCACACTTACCGGCGCCCGCGGCTTCCTCTCGTCGAACCAGGGCATCACGTTTACCTACATCGGCCCGCCGGGCGAGCGTAAACCGATTGCGAACATCACCGCAGAGATGATGGGCAAGCTCAACACCATCCCCGGCGTGATGACGTTCATGCGCCCGTTTCCCGTGCTCGAGATCAGCACCGGCGTCACGAGCCAGCAGCAAGGCCAGTATGCATTCACCGTCTCCGGCGTGAACGCGGGGCAGGTTTATGAAGTCGGTCAGAAGCTGTTGGCCAAGTTGCGCACGTACGACGGCTTTCTCAGCGTTTCGTCAGACTATTACAACAACACGCCGAGCCTCGACATCGATATCCGCCGCGATCAAGCGAAGACTTACGGCGTTTCCGAAGCGCGCATCCTTTCGCTGTTGCGCACGGCCTACTCGCAAAACTATCTCTACCTGATCAAGAAACCCGAGGATCAGTACCAGGTCATTCTCGAAATGGACGACTCCGTGCGCGAGAAACCTGAAGACATCTCGCTGCTCTACATCAAGTCAGACAACGGCCGAAACCTCGTGCCGTTGCGCGAGCTCGTCACCTGGAAATCGGTGCTCGGCCCGCAGGTGGTGAACCATCTCAACCAGTTCACCAGCATGAGTCTCTTCTTCAACTTAAAACCCGGCGTAGCGCTCGGCGACGCGACAAACTTCATCACTAAGTCGGCGGCGGAGATCGTGCCGCCAGGTGTCCGCGCCGAGTTACAGGGCGAAGCGCAAACGTTCAGTCGGACCGTCAACAACATGACCATCCTCATGGGCCTCGCTGTGTTTGTGATGTACGTCATCCTCGCGATTCTTTACGAGAGCTACGTGCATCCACTGACTGTGCTCTCGACGCTGCCCACCGCACTCGTGGGCGGGCTGTTGACGCTGCTCGTGTTTGGGCAGGACGCTTCGCTTTACGCGTTCGTCGGCATGTTCATGCTGATGGGCATCGTGAAGAAGAACGGCATCATGATCGTCGACTTCGCGCGCCAGCGAGTCGAACACGGTGAAGCGGCGGACAAGGCGATTCACGACGCCAGCATGGACCGTTTCCGCCCCATCCTGATGACCACTCTCGCGGCCGTCTTCGGCGCGGTGCCGATCGCCCTGGGCTACGGCGCCGATGGCTCATCGCGCCGGCCGCTGGGCCTGGTCGTGGTCGGTGGTCTGATTGTCTCTCAGTTCATAACGCTGTACATTACGCCAGTCATCTACCTCTATCTGGAACAGTTTCAGGAAAGAGTGTTGGACCGTACCTCTTTCTTCAGGTCCAAAAGGTCGCCAAAGACTGCGGTCGCCGACGGGCCAACCGCGCCGGAGTCGGCCTGAAGGCCCACACGTTCGAAAATACAACGGGAGGAAAAGACAGATGCGCTTTGGTGTAATCGCGCTAGTGTTGTCGGCGCTGACATTGGTTGCGGCGTGCGGAAATCCGGCGACGAATAAGAGTCAGGCAGTTACGGGTGAGGCGACGAAAGTGGCTTCGCCGCAAACAGCAGGCGGGCAGAAGTATTCAATCACGCCGCAGAACTCGAAGATCGAATTCATCGGTTCGCAGGTCACGGGCAACCATCACGGATCGTTTCAGCAGTTCTCGGGCGAGATCGACTACACGGGCGACGTGACGACGAGTCGAGTAAATATTACGATCCAAACTGATTCACTCACTGCCGACGATCCCAAACTGACCGCCCATTTGAAGACGCCTGACTTCTTCGACGTTGCGAAGTATCCCCAGGCGACATTTGTTTCGACGGCTATCAAGGCCGGCGGTGACAAGGGCGCATCGCATACCGTAACCGGCAACTTCACCCTGCACGGGGTGACCAAGTCGATAAGTTTCCCGGCGACAATTGCAGCTACGGCGGATACGGTAAATGTTGACGCGAGCTTTTCGATCAACCGCAAGAACTTCAGCATCAACTACGCCGGGCCGGCCGACAATCTGGTTCGGGACGACGTCGTTATCGATTTGCAGATCCGGGCGAAAAAATAAAGGCGCAAAGAGTCCGCGAAGACTCCTCGCGCCTTGTTTCGTTTGTCGGACGCGGTTAGCAGAACACGCCTGAAATACTCTCAACCTTCGCGCGCGCCGCCGGCGACAGCCACTCGAGCGTGTTGAGCACCTTCTCGTGCGTCATTCCGGTGCCGAGATAAGTGTAACGATTCGCCTGTAGCTGCACTTGCCGAAACTGTTCCTTTTCAGCATCCGTCAGCGTGCGGCTGGTTGCGCGTTCGAAACTTTCCAGGTCCAGCTCTACCTGTTGCTTCAGCCCGCCGTCGATGAAGCCGCCGATTTCGAGGTACTGATCGACGCCGTACAGCTTCTGTTCTTCAGTGCGTCCCGCCGCCAACGCTTCTACGATCAGCGTGTCGAGTTTGGCGTGTTGCACCTCTTCCATCCAGTGATGGCGGAGCAGGCTCTTGAATTGCGGATCGAGATTCTGGTTGTCTTTGACACTCTCAACGTAGTGACCTTGCACCATCCACTCGATGTGCAGCGTCGTGATCGCGACGCCGAGCGGGTCGTGCGCCAGAATCGCACTCGCAATCGCCTCCGGTGGACCAATCACGGCGCAGGACGTGCCAAAACCGTCTTCAAACTCCTCCCGGAAACGCTTGAACAATTGAATGTGCTTCGCTTCTTCACCGGCAAACTGGAGCAACGCACGCACGCGATAGTCGTCGCCCTGAAGATGTGTGCGGGCATGGTCCAGCACGAACGGCAGAATAAACTCCTCGACGAGCCCGAAGATGCTGAGGTACGCGTTGCCTCTGATCTGGTTCAGGATCCGTTTCTCTTCCTGGTCGAGGAACGACAACGGCTCCACCCGGGCAAGCGATTCAGGCATGAATGGCTTATTGAAATCGAGGCGCTTCTCGCCACCGATGATGTCTTCCACGCGCCAATGGATCAGCTCCGAGGCCGCGAGGGCAGACTGATAAGTATATCTGTCGAGCATTTTGTGGAACACCTCCTTAAGGTTCCTTTACCTAAACGCGCAAAAAATCTCGGTCCAGGTGCAGGTGATTTGAATATTTCCGGCGGGACGCTAGAATCCCGCTAACCTGTCGAGTCTCGTTATGACTGAAGACCTGTCGCGCTATCACCACCCAATCAGCAGTCTGTTTGCGGGCGAAGACGTTCAGCAGTATCGACTTAGCCCGGAACAGTTGGCCTTCTATGAAGAGAACGGCTACCTGGCCGGCATCCGAATGCTGAACGATGAACAGCTCGCGGTGCTGCGTGAGGAATTGCGGGCGTTAGTCGACCCGGCGCATCCCGGTCATCATCTGTTCTACGAGTTCAATGCGAATGAATCCGCGGATCCGGCGCAGATCCTCTTTCACGCGCTCGGTGCGTGGCGCATCACGCCAGGCCTGCACGATCTGCTCTGGAATCCGGCGTTCGTCGTGCCCGCGGCGCAGTTACTCGGCGGCGCGGTGCGTTTCTGGCACGATCAGATCTTCTACAAACCGGCGCGACACGGCGGGATCGTGCTCTGGCACCAGGATTACTCCTACTGGACCAGAACCACGCCCATGGCGCACGTTTCATGTTGGATCGGGCTGGATGACTCGACGCGTGAGAATGGTTGTGTGCACTACGTGCCCGGAAGTCATCGTTGGCAACTTTTGCCGCGCACGAGCTTTGCGAATGAGATGGATGCCGTGTTCGAGTCGTTGACAGCCGATCAGCGAGCGAAGTTCAAGCCGGTGGCGATCGAGCTGAAAGCAGGTGAGTGTTCGTTTCATCACCCGCTGATGGTGCACGGGTCTTACGCGAACCGCACGGACAAGCCGCGCCGAGCAGTCGTGATCAATGTGTTTCGCGACGGCGTCCAGTCTGCCTCAAACGATCCGCTGCTGGGAGGCGTGCCCGTGATTCCCGCCGGCACAAAAATCGACGGACAGTTTTTCCCGTTGCTTTCCGGTTTCTGAAGACTCTCGTTTCGCGCAAGCTTCGCACTGTGGAATTCGTCGCCGTGAAAATCCGGCTTTCTGTCCGTCAAATCCGTGTTTCCTAGTCGCTTCGCTTCTTACCCCGCGGGTTCAAGTTAGACTGCGCCCGCGCTTGATTAGCCGGCGCGTTGAGTGTGCGGTCGTTCTCACGCTCGTGCATCGCCTTGTTCTTCTTGTCTGTCCGCTGGTGGTCCTTCTTCTGTCGATCTTTGTCTGACATCGCCGATCCCCCTTGCTAAGCTTTCGTAGTAAGCGCCTTCGAACGCGACGTTGCGTCGCTCTGTTCGTACGGCACTGCATTCTCTTCCGAGATTCGATAACGCAACAGCGCACCCACGCCGCCAAGCTGCTGTAGCCGCGCGTCGTCTTCGACGAAAGTCACGCGCGCTGACGAGAGCACGTTCGCACGCCGCACGAGCTCGTCCGCAACGGTGCGCTGATCGAGCGTTTCCGGCAGCGTGCCGTCAGGTTCGTAAAGCTCCAACACCTTCCGCACTTCAGCCTCGTCGTACTGAAGCTTATCCGGAGAAGCGACGATCAGCAGCTCTTCGACCTGCCCGTTCGAAAGCGCGGCGAGCGTGTCCGTTGCGCCCGCCACTCCGAGATCGTCCGCGCGATACTCATTCAACAGCCGTTCGACTTTCTGCATGTCGGTAAGTGAATCGTGCCGTTGAAAAACCTTCAGCGACTCCTCAAACAGCTCGTGCTCCGGCGTGTCGATACCCAGGCTGATTGCGTCAATCACTTTGTCCGACAGCGTCTGCGGCAACTGCTCACGCAGCATTGGAATCACGATCGTTTCGTCGCCGGCAAGTATGACGTGCTCGATCTCCTCGTCGCGCACGATTCGCTCGAGGGCGTCGACTACTTCCTTCGCGTGCTGGAGATGATAGTTTTCTTCGTGTCGTTGATAGCGGGCCTGCGACCAGCCGCCGACACTCGTCCGCTTCGTCTTCACATTTTCCACCGACTCCTCTTCGACCGTTTCGCCTGCTGCAAAAATAAAGATGCGGGCGCGATTGGTGTCGGCGAGCACGACGGCATAGCGGCGGTACTGATCGATGAGTCGCGCAAGCGGATAGAGTTGCGGCCGGTCTGAGACAAACAAACGGTTCCGCGGAAACGGCGCCTGAAACGCTCCGACTGCGAAGAAATCATCTTCCTCGGAGCAGGCAAAGATGGCGATGCCGTTGGTCGAAGGCTCACTCTCATTTTCCAGGTATTCCGTGATGCGCTCGATGTCCTTTTCAAAGCTTGTGCGCTCCGCTGATTCAACGCCATAGGTGTTCAGGCGTTCTTTGAGCTGCTTGCGCACGAACGGATCGAACGTGCGCTTCCCCTGCTCGTTAGCGCGCGCGTCCAGGTAAAGACTGATCACCGGCGCAGTCGCGGGCTCGAATTGCAGCAGCTTATCGAGCAGTGGTTCGGGTTGCGTGAATTCTGTCAAATTGTTTTCAAGGTCTTTGGCTGGATTTGTCATCGCATTTCCTCGTCGCGGCGCGCGCGTCAATTGCATGTACTCGTACAGTACGTCAGTTACATTCGTCTGTTTAGTAACAGAGCAAAACTCGCCCTGAAGTAAAACTAATGAATTGCGAATTGATTAGCGGCAAGCTCGATGCCAGCGCGCTCTCGCCTCGCTCGCGTGCTTGTGCGGGCAGCGGAGCAGCAGTTGCATTCTCGCCCTGGCAAATGACTGCAAACAAAAACACAAACCTAGTCGCGTTAGGCGCGCTGGCCGGTGGCGCGTGGTTGTTGAGATCGCTCATCCGCGGCGCAACTGAATACGATTTCAAAGGTAAGACCGTGCTCATTACCGGCGGCTCGCGCGGATTGGGTCTCGTGCTGGCGCGAGAGTTTGCGCGTGAAGGTGCGCGGCTCGTGATCTGCGCGCGCGACGAAGAGGAGCTTGAACGAGGGCGCGCCGATCTCGAGAGCCGAGGCGCGCAAGTGATGATCTATCGGTGCGATGTCCGGGACCGCACAGAAGTGAGCGAGATGGTTCGCGCCGTCGAAGAGCGTTTCGGCGGGATCGACGTGCTGGTGAACAACGCCGGCGTCATACAGATGGGACCGCTCGAAGTTATGACGCACACGGATTTCGAGAAGGCGATGGCCGCGCACTTCTGGGCGCCGTTGAATACCATGATGGCAGTGATTCCCGGCATGAAGGCGAGGAAAAGCGGACGAATCGTCAACATCTCCTCGATCGGCGGCAAGGTGAGTGTGCCGCATCTCGTTCCGTATTGCGCCAGTAAGTTTGCGTTGACCGGGCTTTCGCGCGGTTTGCGCACTGAGCTACTCAAAGACGGAATCGCAGTCACGACGATCTGTCCGGGCCTCATGCGCACCGGCAGTCCGCGCAATGCGGGATTCAAAGGCAAGCATCGTTATGAGTATGCGTGGTTCAGCATCAGCGACGCCTCGCCGTTGGTTTCGGTGAGTGCCGAGAATGCGGCGCGGCAGATCGTGCGCGCGTCTCAACGCGGTCGAGCGGAGCTGGTGATCTCCGTTCCCGCGAAACTGGCGGTGCTCTTCGACACGCTGTTTCCCGAGTTGACGACGGACGTGTTCGCGTTTGCAAACAGGTTCCTGCTGCCCGCACCGGGCGGCATTGGCGAACGCGAAGCGAAAGGGAAGGAAAGCAGCTCCACCCTGTCGCCGTCAGTGCTCACGACTCTGAATGAGCGTGCCGCACTGCGCAACAACGAAGTGCTGACCTAGCGGCCTCTCGAGTTCGAGCTAAAATCTAAGCCCTGACGTAATTTTCGAACTCTCCTCATCACGCCGCGGCTTTGCGTTTGCGGCGATCGAGAATCGGCCCTTGCTTCCTGAGATCGAAACGCGCGCCGGCCGGCAGCACGTGCAGCGTAAGATTGTGAAGCTCGAGCGGCTCTCCATGTTGCAGGTCGCTCAAGTTGCTGTGCGTCATCGATCCGCCGTCGACGACGATCACCGAGCCGCTTCCGATCACTTTGAACTCAGTGCTGTTGACGAGAATCGCCGTATCCTCGTCAATGCCGATGCCGATGTTTTGCGGATAATGCGCGACGGCGGTCATTAGGCGGCCGCACCTGCCGCGCTGCGAGAAGTGGGTGTCGATAATCGTTTCCCTAATGAAATCAAGCCCGGGCCCGATCTCCACGTTGCCGAAGCGAGGGCCTTCTTCCGGTTTCCCCGAGATCAGCATGGAGCTCGACATCATCGCCGCTCCGGCGCTGGTGCCCGCGATAACGCAACCCTGACCGTGTTTCTCCTGGATCAGCCTGAGCATCTCGGTGCCGCCCAGTAACGAAGCGATGTCCAACTGATCGCCGCCGGAGAAGAAAAGCCCGCTCGCGTTTTCGATTAACGCAAAACCACGCTTTGACGCCGTGTCTTCGCGAGCCGAAATGTCGAAGCCCTTTACGTGACGAGCACCCAGCCGGCGGAAGACCTTTCGATAATCTCTGATCGTTTCGGCCACCTCATGGGTGGCGATCGTCATGATGAGGATTTCCGCTTGCTCACCGCCCGAGAATTCTACAAACCGCTTCAGAATCTCCGACCCATTTTCCCGATCCTCTTTGCCGCCGATTGCGAGCAGTCTCCTGGCGCTCACTATATCAGCCCTCCGTTCACCGTCGAGCGACGGCGCTGTGAAATGCGGGGCGCCGCCGGCCGTCGTCCCGGGATGTTTGATTTTCTGAGCGCACCCTCGCTCGGCGCTTTGCCGTCCACCTGGAGTCCGCTAATCATTTGCACCGGTTGCGCCGAGTACTTTTCGAGCACATGTCTCAGCGGCTCGAGTTTTTCGTAAAAGACGACGACCACTTCGCCGTGCTGCATCGTTCTGACGGCGTGATGCAGCGCTTCGCTCTCGTCGAGCACCACTTCACAGTCCGTCTGCGGAGCTTCCTCGCGCGCAGCATCACAGAGAAGTTTGGCAACTGACCCCGGCGCGCGTCCGCGGCGGTCGTGATCCTCACGAACGATCAACCGGTGAAAGCCGCGCGCCGCGACCCGGCCCGCGTGCACGATCAGACTATCGTCGCGATCGCCCGGAACCCCGATCACGCCCGTCACGCGCCGATCCTCCCACTTGCTCGCCATGCGACAGATCGCTTCGAACGCGTTCGCGTTGTGACCGTAATCGACTACGACGTGACCTCCGTTCAGCTTGTAGAGATTCACACGCCCGGGGTTGTTTGTGTAACTAGTAAAACTTTTTAAGCTGCCGGCGATCACCTCGCGCGGCACGTTCTGCGCGCGACAAGCCGCTACCGCCGCGAGCAGATTGGAAATCTGAAACTCTGCCATGCCGCCCATCGTCACCGGCACCGACGCGACTTCCATGATCCCGTGTGCCTCGCGGCCGTTCTTTTCAACCACCCACCCATCTTCGTAGACGAACGCCGTGCGGCCGGCAAAGAGATGCTTGCGAATGACCGCGCTTTCCGGGTTCAGTGAAAAGTAAAACACCCGTTTCTTGTGCCGTGTGACGGCTCTCTTGTTGCCGATCCCGACGACATGCTCGCTATCGGCATTCAACACTAACGTGCCACCTTCGCGGACACGCTCCGCGACCAGCGACTTGATGAAGATCACGTCGTCCAGCGTTTTGATCCCGTCCTGGCCCAGGTGATCTTCGCTGATGTTGGTAAAGACTCCGACGTCGGACCAGTCGTAACCGAGCCCGCGACGAACAATGCCGCCGCGCGCCGTTTCCAGCACCGCGATCTCGACCGCCGGATCCGACAACACAGCTTGCGCTGAACCGGGCCCAGTGGTGTCGCCCTCCACCA
>JBKPPP010000040.1:0-3676 GCA_046733615.1 Acidobacteriota bacterium
TTCTTGATGCTGAGCGGAATGCTCTGGCCGCCCATCGCGATGGACGCCTTGTAATTCGCCGAACCCGGCTGAAGATCGACTGACGGCTTCGGCAGCGTCGAACTGATCTCCGTCTTCTTCGGCAGCGTCACGGTCTTCGGATCGACGGTGATCTCTTTCAACCGTTGCGCCACGTCCGCCGGCATTGTTTCCTGGTAACGACCGCCGAGATACTTCGCCAGAAACTTCTCCGACGCCGCAAACATCGCCATGTTGTTCACAGGCCGGGCAAACCCATGGCCCTCGTCCGGCGCCACGAGATACTCGACAGGGAACCCGCGATCGCGCAACGCGATCACGATCTGATCCGATTCACGCTTGTTGACGCGCGGATCGTTTGCGCCCTGCACCACCAGCAACGGCGTTTTGATCTTGGCCGCCGAGTTGAGCGGCGACTGTCGTTCGAGCTGAGCCTTGCCTGCGGGCGTGTTCGGATCGCCCATGCGCTCGTAAAACAGCTTTCTGGCCTGTTCCCAGTACGGCGGAATCGAGTCGAGCAGTGTGATCAGGTTCGATGGACCAACGATTGAAACCGCGGCGGCGTAAAGGTCGGGCGTGAAAGTCACGCCGGCGAGTGTCGCGTAACCACCGTAGGAGCCGCCCATGATGCCGACGCGTTTTGGATCTGCGATGCCCTGAGAGATCAGATACTTTGCTCCCCAGGTCACGTCGTCCTGCATCTTCTGGCCCCATTCCTTGTTGCCGGCGTCGAGAAACTTCTTGCCGTAACCGGTCGACGCGCGGAAGTTCGGTTGCAAAACGGCGTAGCCGCGGTTCGCCAAAAACTGCGCGAACGAGTTGTAGCCCCAATTGTCGCGGCCCCAGGGTCCACCGTGCGGAAAGATAACGGCCGGCAGGTTTTTCGCTTCCACGCCTTTCGGCAGCGTCAGGTACGCGGGAATCTCGAGCCCGTCAGACGATTTGTATTTGACCGGCTTCATCGGCGCCAGGTAATCGCGATTCAGCTTTTCGCGCAGGCGATATTGCAGCGTCAACTTCTTCGTGTTGCGATCGAACAGGTAAGTCGCGCCGGGATCGGTGTCGCTGTTCGCGGAGATGAGCGCCAGCTTTTCGTCTTTGGTCGACGAAACGACACCCAGCTCTTTCCCGGGAAGCTGCTTCTGAAGGAGTTTGTAATCGGCTTCGAAGTTTTTGTCTTTCCAGTAAATCCGTTCGCGTTCGTCTTCATAGCTGGTGGCGATCAGCTCATCGGTTACTTCGGAAAACGAAGCGTCGCCGAAATCGACGCGATTCAGCGGATCCGACTCGACCAGCTCTTCCTTACCCGTGGCGGGATCGAAAAGCTCGAGGCGAACGAGATCGACGCCGGCGCCTTTGTTGCTGATGAAGTAGACGCGTTCGCCGTCTTTGTGGTAACGCACCGGACCACAGCTTTCGAATACGGTGCAGGAGTAGACCTTTGTAAACTTGTCTGCATCGACGCGGAGCACTTCCGTGTCGCCGTTCTCTGCCGATCTGGTGGCGAGTCGAAGTTGATCCTTCAGATCGAAGATCCAACTGGTGATGCGTTCTGTGTTTTTGCGGACGAGCGTGCGCTCGCCGGTCGAGATCTTGACCTTGTAAAGATCGTGCCAGGCCTTGTCGCGATCGTTGATGCCCACGTAGATCGCATCAGGCTCGCTGCGCGGAACGGCGTAGATGACAGCACGCACGCCTTTCACGTCCGTCAGGTTTCGTGCGGTGGGAACTTCCTGGCCCGGAGCCGGACTGTCTGCTGGATTCACCGCGTAGACGTGGTAATTCTCGTCACCCGCTTTGTCCTGGACGAAGAGGAGATATTTGCCGTCACGAGACCAGAAGTAGCTCGGGATAGGCCTGGCCGTGTCGGCAGTGATCGGTTTGGCGCTGGTAAAAGGATCAGCGGTGCGTTTCACCCAGATGTTTCGGGTGCCTTTGAACGGCTTCACGAACGCGATGTAAGCCCCGTCCGGAGATATGCGCGCGCCGGAGATTTCGGGATCGCCGAAGAACAGGTCGCGGTCGATCAGGGGCGGCGCCTGGGCCCGGACCAGCGGAGCGAGCGCCAGCAGAGTCACGGCTGCGAGGCTGAGAATGACTAAAAAGTAGCGATGACCGAAGGGAGTGCGCAGTTTGCGGACTTTCGCGGGTGAACGCATAAAAACCTCTTTCTTTGTTGGAGTCTTCAGGATAGCCAGGGTTCCAGTTTAGTTGAAAACGGGTGTACGCAATAGGGCGCGGGGAGGTTGCAGATTCCGCCGAAGGAAAATTGTCGTTGTTCGGGCCTGCGGCTGGGTTATGATGTAGTCACGAGTTCCCCTGCTCTGGAATTCGTCCCCGCCTGATTTTAAGAAAGGTGACAAATGAATGTCAGCGAATGGAGAGGTCGACTATTACGAACTGCTTCAGGTGAGCGATACCGCTGAGACTGAAACTATCAATCGGGTCTACCGGATATTCGCGCAGCGATACCACCCGGATAACAAGGAGACCGGAAACGACGCTCGTTTCCGCGAGATCACCGAGGCTTACCAGGTGCTCTCCAATCCGGAAAAACGGGCGCGTTACGACGCCACCAGCCAGCAACGGAAGAAGGATCGCTGGCGTGTGGTCGCGGCGGGGCCCGAGTCGGAGAACAATTTTGAATTGGAGCAGGTGGTGCGGCTGACGGTGCTGGAAGTTTTGTACACGAAACGGCGGCTCGAGCCGCAGAGTCCGGGCATTTATTTGCAGGAGCTCGAGCGAATGATCGGCCGCCCGCGCGAACATCTGGAGTTCACGATCTGGTTTCTGACGCAGAAGAAATTGATCAACACGGACGACGCACGCATGTACATCACCGCCGACGGCGCCCAGCATCTGGAAGAGTGTTACGCGAACAATCTCCAGCGCAAACGGCTGCCATCCGCGAACAGCTAGATCGCCTGGCAGTTGAGGAAACGAGAAAGCCCGCTCGAACTTTGATCGAGCGGGCTTTTGTATTGACCTGGGCGAGGGCGTTTGTTTACGGAGCCGGCGGGCCGTCAGGAGGGCCGCCGGGTGCGCCCGGTCCGGGCATTCGCATGTCGTGATCCATTCGCATTTTGTGAAGCTGCTCTTGCTGCTCGGGCGTCAGGCGGTTTTTTAGGCGCACTGCCAGACCGATGTGCAAACGTTTGATCTCGCGCTCGATTTCGAGGACCTTGTCGAGTTGGGCGAGCGCCTGCTGCTCGTTAACGGACGTGGATTTCATCGTCTCGTGAAGCGCTTCGGTCTGGTCCTGTAGTTTCCACTGCAAGTCCTGGAAAGCCGCCGTCGCCTTTTGCACCTCGCTGCGCATGAACGTTTTTTGGTCCTCCGTGAGATTGAGCTGGCGCGCGTGGTTCAGAATCATGTCGGGCGGAAACATGAGATGAGCGAGCGGATCCTGCGGCGGCGGCGGATGCGGCATCTGCGGCGCGTTTGGATCTCCGGGCGTGTTCGGGGGGTGGGGGTGCATCGGTGGCTGTGCCGGTTGTTGGCCAGTGACAGCGGTGGCAATTAGAAACATCGCGGCGAAGGCGATGGCGATGATTGCTTTCATTGATTCGACTCCTTCGTTGTGTCGTTCTTCTTCGGCAAAAACTGTTTCAGTTCTGCGGCAGATTCGTCGAGTTGCGGCAAGGAATTCAGGACGACG
>JBKPPP010000041.1:0-8018 GCA_046733615.1 Acidobacteriota bacterium
GTGGCGAAGTTGTCGGTGCCGTCGAGAACCAAGTCGCAGCCGTCGAGCAACTGTTCGATGTTCGAGTAATTGACGTCCGCGACGTGTGGTTCGATCACGATTTCTGAATTGATCCCGCGGAGGTGATTTGCGGCCGCGACGGCTTTTGGTAAACGGTTTTCGGCGTCACGTTCGGTAAACATCGTCTGCCGTTGCAGGTTCGAAGGCTCGACGAAGTCGCGATCGACGAGCCGGAGACGGCCCACACCCGCTCGGCACAACGCTTCGGCGTGAGCAGTGCCCAGCGCGCCGCAACCGACGATCAGCACACGCGCGCCGAGCAGTCTTTGCTGGCCTTCTTCGCCGATGCCGCTGAAAAGAATCTGTCTGCTGTAACGATCGTTCACTCGCGAGCCAGTATAACAGGACAGGATCACTGCCCGAGAGCGGCAGCGGCTGCGTCATGCATGATTGAGGCGGTGGGTTTCTTTCCGGTCCAGAGCTCGAACTGGAGCCGGGCTTGGGCGACGAGCATCTCGAGACCGCCGAGCGTTTGGCAGCCCGCGGCGCGCGCTTGGTTTAGAAATTCGGTTTCGCTGGGATTGTAGATTAGATCGTAAACCAGCCGTGCGCCCGCGAGTTGCTCGGCAACCGCAGGGCTTGCTGGTGTTGCATTGATCACGACGTCGTAGTCACTGAACGAGGCGTTTGCCAGTTCCCGACAATCAGAATGTACCGACCGGGCTTTGCCAACGTCACGCGCAAACAGCGTCACTCGCGCGCCGTGCTGGTTCATCGCCCAAACAGCGGCACGTGCCGCACCGCCGGCGCCAATCACGGCGACGCGCCGGCCCGTCAACGAGCCGACCGCTCTCAACAGCGGCTCGACCAATCCATGCACGTCGGTGTTATAGCCAAGCAGTTTGTTCTCCTTAATTACTATCGTGTTGACCGCGCCTATTTGCTGCGCTTCCGGCTCAATCCAATCCAGAAATCCAATCACGCTCGACTTGTGGGGCGCAGTCACACTCAACCCGCGCAGGTTCCAGTCGAACTCCCGCGACTCCGATCGCACCATGCGCTTCATAAACCCGTCGAGGTCTTTCACCTCAAACGGCAGGTAAACGCCATTCACGTGCTCCGCCGCGAACGCCGCGTTGTGCATGTGCGGCGACACCGAGTGCATTACTGGCAAACCGACCAGTCCGCAGATCGTCGTCTCCTCGTCAATCTCGTCGATGCGATAAACCGAACGAAGCTGTCGCGCGTTGACCTGGCCCGGCGCAGTGGCGGTTTCATCAGCCAACGAGCCGTACGTCAGAAACGATCCGCGCGCCGGTCCGAGAACACGCGTCGCAACTCCGGCATCGCCCATCGCGATCGCGATGATCTCTCGACCGTCCGCGCGTGCACGCTCGAGCAAGCGAAACACCGGGATGCAATCAGTAATGTCATTTGCCTGTACCGCAATCTTGAGAATCCGCGCAGGTGTCGATGCAAGCTGCTTGTAGATTTGATCGAGATTGTCTGGAACGCCCTTGAAATCGTGATGCGACGCAATCACGCGCGACCAGTCAAACTCAACCGTGGCCCCGGCGGTAAGATCCAGTTCGATGTCGCAGAACGATTTGGCTTCGAGATGGTTTCTCCAAAAGGCCTCGCGCTCTTCACGACTCAAACGGCGATAGCCACCCTGCTCTGAAGGACGAAAGGTGAGAATTGTAGGACGGGAAAGATTACTTAGCTGCGAAAGTTGACTTAACTGAGGGAGCTCAGATTCAAGACAATCAAGCCGCAACTCGATTATGTCAGCCACCTGCTGCGCGCGCTGATACTGCTCCTCCAATTCCGCGACACTCTTCGCGCAAACAGGAACACAGACACGCACGCGCCCGTTCATTTCCGGTCGACGGTGTCGAGATGACGCGTGGGAGCTTCAACTCCGAGATGGCGAGTCGTGCCTTCAGTGACACTCGGAACCGGCGGCCGCAGCTCGTCCGTTCTGCGCGCGAACGTCGGCGGTTGTTCCGGCGGTCCAACCGGCGGCGCCTGCGATCCGGCCATCTGCGCCTGTCCGGCGCGTTCGCGAACGCGAATGAAATGCGCGATGCCGGTCCCTATCATCGAAAAGGCGGGTATCAAGATCCAGAACCACCACCCTTGTCCAATGGTTCGCGAAAGCGCGATAGCGACGATCAAAAACGCGATGCCCATGAAGATGTTTTTGAACGCCGAGTCGAGCGTCGCTTCCCGGTTGCGCCTCCGCCGGCCGTGATGCTCCACAATGATCTGCCGGCCCGGAGGAGCCTGCAACGGCTGGCCCGTCAAAGCCTGCGGCACGAGACTAATGTTCGCCCCACAGGTGCGACAAAAACTCGCGCCTTCAAGATTCTGTGTTGCGCATTTTGGACAGAACATCTGCTTCCCACCTCGGGGAGTCAACCATCGATCACGAAAGAACCGGTGGCGGTTTTGCGCGCCGCAGTTCGTTGTCGTCGCGTCTCATACAGCAGCACACCCGCCGCTACCGAAACATTCAAGGATTCCAACCGGCCAATCACGGGAATACGGACCAGCGTGTCACAATGTTCTCGCACCAGGCGGTGAAGTCCGTGGCCCTCGCTGCCGAGAAAGATCGCCGCCGGTAAAGTCCAGTCCCATTCCGTGTACGTTTGCCTGGCGTCTGCGGCCGTGCCGACTACCCAGATGTTACGTTCTTTCAACTGCTCTATCAATCTCACCAGATTCGTCACGCGCGCCACCGGAACGTACTCCAGCGCGCCCGCTGCGACCTTGGCAACGGTGCCCGTCAATCCGACCGCGCGCCGTTCGGCAATGAAAGCGCCATGCGCGCCCGCACACTCGGCGGTACGCAGGATCGAGCCCAGATTGTGGGGGTCTTCGATTCCGTCCAGTCCCAAAACCAGCGGCGGATCGTCGGTGCCGACTCTTCTTTCAAGCGTCTCCAGCAACTCATCCGCATCGGCATAATGCGCGGCGGCAATTCGCGCCACGACTCCCTGGTGTCGTGCCTCGCCTACCGTTTGATCCAGATCCAAACGCGGCACTCGATGCACCGGAACGTTCTTCTCCCTGGCAAGATCCAAGAGAGCTTTGAGCCGATCGGGCCGCGCACTCTGAAGAATCGTGATCGTTTCGATCTGCCGTTTGCCCGCGCGCAGCGCTTCGAGCACGGCGTTGACGCCGTAAACGAGGTTCTTGTCTGTTCGCTGCGACGACATTCAGTTCGACTCTTTTGCGGCGAGGTAACGGAGCAGACGCGAGTAGCGCGTGAATTGATCTTCGTTGCTGTTGATCGTCGCGATGCCGATGCTCAACTTGCCCGGCCGCTCGCGCTTCCAGCCACTCGATTTCGTCTCCTGTTGCGGACCCCAGACGAGATCCAGCATCGATCGCAGTCGAGCGTAGGAATCATTCACTTGCGCCTTGCCGGCTTTGGCCCTGATTAGTCGGTCCAACTTCGCGATGTTCTCAGTCGCCAGCAAACTCTTCTCAGCACCGAGACACGAGTAATCGAAACCGTTCGCACTGACGCGCCACGTTTCCCAGCTCGTCGACGCGTACAGATCGATCACCACTTCATCACTGAAAAACTCACGCGCGTCGAGAATCTGATTCTCCGCGCGGCGAGTCTTCACTTCCTTAAGCTCAACACGCTTTCTCACCAATCGCGCCGGCACGATCAAGACGATCTCGGACCACGCACACTTGAACTCATCTTTCGCGCCGGGATTAAAAACCAGTTCGGCAGCGTCAAATCTGATCGACTTCACGCGCCTGATCGCCGTCCCCAGATCATCGTCAGCAATGTTTACGGCACGAAAACCGAGCTCGCCGAGCCGTTCAAAAATGAGGGCCGACTCTTCGCGAGAAGCCGTGCGCGCGAGCGGTAAGGCCAGGTTTTCGTTTAGTATTCGCCGCAGGTCTTCGTCTTTGAGCTTCAGGAGCGTAGCGGCTGCGCCGATCGCTTCTTCGCAAACGTTCGCACGCTGCGGAAGCAGGATCGTGTTGTAACCCAACTGATGCTTCTCGGGCGGACGAAGCACCGGCTTACGTAATCGAGCTGACGCTTCAGTCAGCGGCAAAGGTACGCTACAGTACAAACAATTGATGCGCGTTGGCGGGTTCGCTCGCAGGCACTCTTCGCAGCGAATCATCTGGTCCGGCGCGAATCCTTGCGGCTCTGAAGGCTCTGTTGGTCCAAGCAAAGGCAGACGAATGTTTTCGTTATCTTTAGGCAACAGCTCCTCCAATTATTTTGATTATACGACGAGCCGTTAATTCCGAGGCGAGATAATGTTTTTACGGCGGGCAACCGGCAAATACGCAATCGCAATGTTTGTAGTCGCAGCGGCGCTGCTGAGTGGCGCTTGTGCCGCGTTGCAACCGACGGAAAGTGATTCGCGGTCCAACCTGGAAAACTATCCCATCGGTCTGGCGGATCCGGCAGGCAGGCTCGAAGAAGCTTCCCTGGCGTGGTATCGCATTTCGCAGCAGTCAGGCGCCGTCGGTAAGACGGAAGCTAACTTGAACCCTTACACGGGCACTTTGCAGAGTCTGCCGGCGAATGGCGCAACTCCGATCCGGCTGCCGAAGGTTGGAGCCGATGCGCAACAGACGGAAGAGCAGACTCGAGAATCGTTGCGCCGCTTTATCGTCGAATGGCGACAGTTGATCGGCGCAGATCCCGGTCAGTTGTCACTAGTCGAGAGAACCGACGAACCGTCGGGTGTGAAAGTCGCGCGCTACGAGCAGAAGCCTTTTCGCTATCCGTTGCGTGGCGGCTTTGGCAACCTGGTCATTCGCTTCCGCGCCGACCGGCAAGTCGTCGGCTTTTCGAGCAACTGCATTCCGAACGCTGAGCGCATCCAGGCGGCCTTGAATAACCTGACGCCGACCGTCACCGCGGAAGCAGCAGTGAATTCAGTCAAGCAGCACTCGATAACAGCGCCGGACTCGAGCGGTAGACAACAAACGTTTACACTTCCGCCCACCGCGGTCGCCGATGCACGTCAACTCGTCGTTTACGCGCAGCCTTCCCCAAACCAGAAAGATGGTTTGCAACTCTATCTCGCCTGGGAAATTGATGTCGCTAATGCCCCCATTAAGATGGTCTATCTCGACGCGATGTCGGACCGTGTACTTGCCGTGTCCTGATCGCAGACCTGTAGACATCACAACTTGACCAGACCACAGCGAAACAGCATGCTAGGGTCAATTCCAATGGGTAACAAGGGGAGTCCGTTTATGAACAATTTCGATCCCACCAACAACGTTTCATGGCAGTTAGGCCATCGCGGCAGAGTCGCGGTTTTTATCGACGGTAATAATCTTTTCCACGCCGCGCGATTCCATAACATCGACATCGACTACAACAAATTACTGCGGGTGCTTTTAGGTGACGGCCGCTTGTTGCGGGCTTTTTTCTATACCGGAGTAGACATCGGCGCCGAGCGCCAGCAGGGCTTTCTGCTCTGGATGCGGCGCAACGGTTTTCGCGTTATTCAAAAGGAGCTGAAGACGTTCTACGACGGCACGCGCAAAGCAAACCTTGACGTTGAGATTGCAGTCGATATGCTATCGCTCGCCGGCAAGTACGACACGGCAGTGCTCGTCTCGGGTGACGAGGATTTTGTCTACGCTGTGAACGCGGTAGCTTACAAAGGGTGCCGCGTCGAGATTGCCGGGTTCCGATCGAACACCGCGCCGAAGCTGATCGACGTCGCCGACTACTTCATCGATCTGGGCGAAATCGCCGACAAGGTGCGTAAGGAGATCTCGCACGGAACGCGTTACGACGAGCGCGATCTGCACGAGCATCTGCCCGCGCAGTACTTGCAAGAAGCATCGCGAGTCGATAATTTTCAGAACGCCATGCGCGTCGTCATCGAAGCTGAGTTAGAAGAAGAAGACGCGCAGTTTCAGTCGGCCGCGGAGTTCATCAGAATTACCGACGATCATTAACGACTGGTTGGGAACTTCTCAGATGAAGTTGTTCACGATCCCGGAAGCTAATGCTCTTCTGCCTAACGTTAGGACGATCGTGGCGAAGATTCAGCAGGCTCACCGGAAAGTCTCGCGCTATCGCGACTACGCAAAGAAAGCTGCCGAAGCCGCCGAACAAGGCGGCGGCGGCTTGCCTGAAGGCGTGGCCTACGCGAAAGCGTTGACGGAGTTGACCGTCCAGCTCTCGGAATTGGAGAGTCTCGGCGTTCAACTCAAAGATTTCGAACGCGGCCTGGTCGATTTCCCGTCGCTGCGGGATGGCCGGGTCGTGTTGCTCTGCTGGCAGATGGGCGAAGGCGACGAACTCGAATGGTGGCACGACGTCGACGCGGGCTTCGCCGGCCGAACCCCACTCTGATCCCTCACTCCGGCGCTCGCGACTGCCACACCACAACCTCAACGCCTGCATTATTTTCTCGTTGACCACTTAAAGTTATTCCTGATAGGATGCGTCGCAATCGCGCGGACGGTCTATTCGCTTAGACGAAATGAACACTGGCGACGCCCCAACACCCTCGGAACGAAAGTCCACGCTCATCGAGTTTCCCGGCGTTGCCCGCAACACGCTGCCGGAGTGGCGCAAGGAACTGAGCGAACGGGTCCGTGAGGTTCAGGAACGACGCGCCCGCGAAGCCGCACGTGAAGCCGCGGAAGCCGAACGCCAGCGCGTCGAGACTGCCGTTAACCCACCACAACTCGAACTGTTGCCACCGGCAGAAATGCCGGCGATGAATCCGCTCGTCGCCGCTGCGCTCAAACGAATCGAGCGCGCGCACCAGAGCGCTTCGCTTGAAGCTCGTCCACCGAGAACATCACTCGCGACCGCAATCGCCTATGCTCCGGAACGAGAAGAAAACACCATGAACGAGACGGTTCCCCCGACCATTCAACTCGAGATTGAATCGGAACCCCCTGTTGTCGCCGCTGTTGTCCCCGCTGTTATCGAAGCGCCGCCGGTGGCCGAGAAAAGTCATCTCGTAGTCGTGCCGCCGCCGAGCGAAGCGGAGCCGGTCAAAACCGAAGCCGCCGCGGCGCCGAAGCGTTTGATTCGTGACGACCCGAACGATCCTGCCCTCAACTATCTCGACTCGGTACGGCGAAACGTGCGCGTCGATGACGGCGTGCGCAACAGCGCGTCGGCGTTTCGTCGCATAGTTTGCGCGCTGCTCGATCTGATCTTTTGCGCGCTCGCGACCGCACCGATCGCCGCGGCCGTACAGTTCACCGGAAACAACCTGCGCGACCCGCGCGCGATCATGGTTTTGGCCGGCGCGCTCGTAGTCGTCACCTTTCTTTACCTAACGTTGACGACAGCGCTAACCGGACGCACCTGGGGCATGCGACTGTTGTCGCTGCGTGTCATCGACACCAAGACCGGTTTAATTCCGACCGGCGGCCAATCGATCGGCCGTTCGTTCTTCTACCTGCTTTCATTGGCCACGGGAGTCGGCATTCTGTTCGCTTTGGTTAGCCGCGAGGGTTACACTGCGCACGACCGGTTTACGCGTACCGCAGTCGTGGCCACTTGAAGTGCACCCGCAACTCATCCAGCTTGTAGTCGAAGAGCTTCAGACCAACCTCACCGGCAGATACCTCGGAAAAATATTTCAGCTAAATCAGCACTCGTTCGCGTTTGATTTCGGGCTGCGCGCGCGGTTTTTGTTTGTGAGTGTCGAGCCGGCAAAGCCGCGGCTGTACTTGATTCAGCGGCGAGCGCGGGACTTGGAGAAGAAGTCAGTGCAGCTCGGTTCGTTTGGGCAGTTGCTGAAGGCGCGGCTCGGCGGCAAGGCGGTTACCGCAATCGAAAAGGACCCGGTCGATCGAATCGTTCGCTTCCGCTTCGGTTCTCAGGTGTTAATTGTCCAACTCACCGGTCGCGCGGCGGATCTGATTTTCTTAGATTCGGAAACCGAAACAAAACTGCGCGGTACGCTTCCCATCGGTCAAATTCCTCCCGAAAAACCCTTTTCGGGAGTGACCGGCTCGCCTTCAGAATTCGCCGACGCCTACTT
>JBKPPP010000042.1:0-9827 GCA_046733615.1 Acidobacteriota bacterium
CAACTCTTCACGCGGCCGACGATCAGCACCTACAGCACGCCACTCCCCGGCGTCTACATCTGTTCCTCTTCAACTCCTCCCGGCGGCGGCGTGCACGGCATGTGCGGTTATCACGCGGCGCGTACTGCGCTACGCAAATCATTTGCTCAGCGTGTCGGGGAATGATACGAAGGCCACGCCGTTAATTCAGAAAAAGTACAGTAAAACCCGTATTGGCCCAACCAAATCAAAGTGGCCCCCGGTTTGCTTTTTCGCCGAAGCAAAACTGCACCACGGGAGGAAGAGAAATGGCTGCGAAGAAGAGCGACAGCAAGCGCGAGTTGATCGATACCGGCAAAAACAAGAATTACGTCAGGCGCGATGAGAAAGGCCGCTTCGAAGAAGTGGACGATGTGGGCCGTTCGTTGAGCCAGGACGTTCGCAAGCAGGCGAAGACCACCGTGCCGACAGGGCAGGGTGATCGAGGCGATCAAAAGAAACGTGGGCGATGACGCCGACATTCTGATACTCGGAGCCGGCGCCGCCGGATTGGCGGCGGCGCGCGAGCTAAGCACATCGCCTCTCAAAATTCTCGTACTCGAAGCGCGCGACCGTCTCGGCGGCCGCATCCACACTCACTACGATCCCGCGGCTTTAGCGCCGATCGAGCTTGGCGCTGAATTCGTCCACGGCGTATCCCCGGAAATTTTCGAAATCGTCAAACGCAGCGGTCTCGAGCTCAATCGGCTTCCGAATCGCCACTGGTATTTCCGCCACGCAATCCTTTCCAAGTCGAACGAGTTCTGGTCGAAGATCGAAGCAGCGATGGCGGCAATGGCCGAACAGGATGGGCCTGATCGGCCGTTCAGCGAGTTTCTTCGCGAGTACAATCGCAAACACCGGATCGATGATCTTGAAGCGATGGCTACGCTCTTCGTCGAAGGGTTTCATGCCGCGCACGCGGACGGAATCGGTGTGCAGGGACTGATCGAGACCAACGAAGCCGCCGACGAGATTGACGACGAGAAGCAGTTTCGTCCGGTGAACGGTTATCTGGCGCTGGCGCAGATCCTGCACGATGAGGCCGTGGAGCGGGGAGTGCGTTTCCGGTTTCAGACGGTGGTGCGCGAGGTGCGCTGGCGCGCAGGGCACGTTGAAGTTACTGCCGCCAACGGCGAGCAGTTTCAGGCGCAACGTCTGATTGTGACGTTGCCGCTCGGCGTGCTTCAGAGTGGCGACGTGGAGTTTGTGCCGCGGCTGACAAGCAAGGAGCAGGCAGCGCGGCAGCTCGCGATGGGCCATGTAGTGAAAGTGATCCTGCAATTCCGCGAGCCGTTCTGGCAGGAGCTGATTATCGCTACAGATGAGAGCGGGGGAAGTGGCGATGTTCAACGGGGCAGCTTGAAGGATTTTTCATTTATCCACGCGCCGGACGAATTGCCACCGACGTGGTGGACGCAGCTTCCGGTTCACGCGCCGTTGCTTGTCGGTTGGGCGGGCGGCACACGGGCGGAGCAGTTGTTGTCGGAAAGTCCGGATGCGCAGCGCGATCACTCGCTGGAAGCGTTGTCACACATTTTCGCCGTGCCGCGCCAGTTTCTCGAAGATCAACTCGTCGACTTCTACACGCACGACTGGCGCGCCGATCCATTCTCCCGCGGCGCGTACAGCTACATTCCCGTCGGCGGCACAAGCGCGCTCGCCGAACTAGCCACGCCGATCGAAAACACAATCTACTTCGCCGGCGAAGCCACCAACACAGCCGGCCATCACGGCACCGTCCACGGCGCCCTCTCCACCGGCCTCCGCGCCGCCCGTGAGATTCAGCAACTCAAGTCGCAGCACTCAATGTGAGCACCAGCGCGTTCCTGCTCCTCGCTATACAATGACTTCGGCCGGTGTTTTTTAATTTTACCCGCTAACGTCAGGCACCACTTTCGTCATATCGATCAGGAGCAAACCCATGAAAAACACCTCCGATTCTCTCAGCCAGACGCACTCCGGCGAGCGCCCTATCAAGTCAGCCTCCAGCTTTGTAGCCATCGGCAAGGATTCCGTGGCGCTGCTGCGTGATGTCGCGCTTTTTATCCTCGCCCTGCTACTGCTCGTATTCCCCGGAACCTTCAACAACCTGCTCAGCAAGGCAGGGTTCGAGGAAGGCAGCTTTGTGGGATTCAAGTGGAAGGGCAAGTTTCTTCAGGCTGACGACACACTCGTAAAAGCGCAGGCGACCATCAATGACCTTACCGTGCAGAATGGCAAACTGTCGAAGTTGTTGGAAGAGGCCGAGGCAAAGCTCAGCGATACGACTTTGAAAGAACAGATCCAGGCTGCGCGTGCGGAGAGCAGCCTGGTGACCGCGTCTTCTTCGCACGTAGAGGATTCAGTCGCTTCGACAGTCGCTGCCAATGCAACGCTGAGACAGGAAGTGCAAAAGAGTAGTGACCAGACTATACAATGGGGCGTCGTCTACGGCGGAGATCCGAATTTGAACGAGGCTGCCACTGAAATCGGGCCCGCAGTAACCGGAAGATATCGGATTCCGAATGCATCGCTCTATTTTCGGCAAAAGTCGTATCGGAGCGTGTCCGTCGTCAACGACAGGACTGAAGCGCAACAGATACTGAATCGAGTGCAAGAGCGACGCCCGGATGCGTATATCGTGAAGATGGCCGACTGGTGTCCGAACAGTGTGCAGAAGGAAGGCTATCACGATTGCGGGTCGCAGTGACAAAACCGCGGTAACTTGCACGAGCCGCGAAGGCCGCATGTCGCAGCGAACAAAAAAAGTGGGCCGGTCCTCTCTCCTGGCCCGGCCCCCATAGAGATGTCAGGTTGTGCCTCGCGCGTCGCCCGAACCCTGCCATCTCCAAACTAAATTTTTCCGTTGCCACCCACCGGTCTAATTGCCGCTGGTGACATTTCCGGAGATGCCCTTGTTGACCATCAGCCGGATCTCAACGCGGCGATTCTTGGCGCGGCCCGCCTTCGTCGTGTTGTCAGCTACTGCTTCCAGTTGTCCGTAACCGAACGGCTGGACCAAACGGTTCAACGGCATCTTGTACTTGCTCACGATGTAGTAGATGACGGCGTTAGCGCGTCGCTCACTTAGATCGATGTTGCGTTGTGATTGGCCCCTTGAATCAGCGTAGCCGATCACAGCCATCACCCAACCCTTGGTGTTCTGAGTCTTCACCCACGCCGCAGCTTCGTCGATCGTTGCTTTGGCCTTCGGGCCCAACGTGGCGCTTCCGGTGGCGAAGTTCACAGTGACCGTCTTGAGCGTATCGAAGTCATCCAATCCGTTGATACGGTTGTTCGCGTAGTCGGCAGTCTGTTGCGCTTTCCTGGCTGCTTCGGCGGCGGCATCCGCGGAAGCTTGCGCTTGTGACGTCAACGCGCGGTTCTCTTCAATCTGTCCCGCGAGTCGTTCCGACTCCGCTTGCTGCTGCTTGAACTTCTCGCTCATCTCCGCTTCGATCGGATCGACAGTCGACTTGAGAGCCTGCGCGGCACGCAGATCCTGTTCGTCGAAACGAATCTTGTCGGCGACTAGCTGTCCTTCGGAGTTTCCGGTGCCGTCAACCTCGAGCCGGAGACCGCGAAGAATGTAGCTCTGTCCATATTCTTTCGAACCGCGAAACACTCCCTTTTTGTGACTCTTAACTTCAGTGTCAGCCGTCAGGAGTACGGTTGTGAGTGGCCCACCCATCGTGTCGGACATCGTAAACGAATCCGGCTCGCGTTTGACCACGATTCCTTTGAACTTGCTGACCTTCTCACCGGCGGGGACGCTCCGTGTCTGTTGATCTTGATTGGTAGTCGTGAGTCTTCCCGCAAACACTTCTGCCGTGCCCGTCAAACAAAGAATGACAGCCAGCACGTGCAGTTTCGTAAACGCATTCCTGGTAACTCTCATGGTGGCTCCTTTCCTGAACTGTCGGGATAGTAGCCACTGATTGCGAGGGTTAATACTGTCAATTCTGACAGTGTTTGATGGGCGTCGAAATCCCTAGATTCTTCAGCAAGTCGATATGTCCGCCGCAGACCGAACTATCAAAATCGTCAAACGCGAAGACCGGGAAGCTCTCGACGAAGAGCGCGAAAGCCCCGACGCATCTGAGCTGAAAACAGAGATTCAGGTCAGACGAGAGATACTCCAAACGGTTACTTCGTGGATTGAACGCCAGCGAGAAGCCAAGAAGGAATTATTCCGGCTCGCACCGCTTAAAAATGAGCGCGGAGCGTGAGTGTGGTTCACGAAGTCGCGTCGAGTGAGACGAAGTGAGCCAGCACGACGGTGATATTGTCGAGCCCACCTGCCGTGAGAGCCAGATCGACGAGGTTCTGACAGGCAGCCTGCGCGGATTTTGCTTCGCGCAAAATCTGGGAAATGGTTGTGTCTTCGACCGCCTCCGTCAAGCCGTCCGTGCAGAGCAGTAGTTTGTCCCCACCCTGCAACTTCACGCATTGAACCTGGGGCACAACGTGTTTTCCGAGCGAGCCGACGGCGGCTGTCAAGACGTGGCGCATCGACCGCGAGGCAGGGTCGCCGGGATCAGCCACACCGGCATCGATCAACGCCTGCGCCAGCGTGTGATCGGTCGTCAACTGCTTGAGACTATCTCCGCGGAAGAGGTAGGCGCGAGAATCACCGACGTGCCCCACGATCAGATCGTTGCCGAGAGCACCGGCCACAGTGAGCGTAGTTCCCATGCCTTGCAGCCGGTCGTCGTTGTCAGCTTCCTTTCGTAGCAGATCGTCGACCAGGAGAAAACGTTGGGTCATGCGTTCCAACACCGTCGTGAGGTGCTCGTGGCGTTGCAGTGCTAGCGTCCAGTCTGAAGTGTCGAGGATCAGCTCGATGAGCTTGCTGAGCGCCAGTCTACTCGCGACGTCGCCCCCGGCCATTCCGCCCATGCCGTCAGCTATCAACATGCCGTAGCCGTTCATGAAGTAGTCATTTTCGAGCAGCTCCTCATCGAGGTTCGTCAGCAGGTTCTCGAGCGAGCGGCCGAACTTCATCACGAGGTAACTGTCTTCGTTATTCTCGCGCACATGCCCCTGGTGTGAAACTGCGCCGAGATCAACGTCTAAGATCGTCCAGACTTCATTCAAGCCGGGTCGGGTACCGAAGTTGTTATACGTGTTCATCTGCCTCTACCTTGGAAAAACCTTGCTGGACCGGCGCGAGTGACTACGTTTGAACAATTGGTAAGCATGCAACGCGATGAGCAATTTTATGTGACAGCAGGATCTCGACCTACTGGCAAAATTTACAGGGGCGCGCGGCTCAGAATTTCCAGCCGAGCGAAGTGCTCACGCCGAGATCATTTTTGTCGGCCCGCACCGGCGGCCGGCTGTCGAAACTTTCGTAAACGTGAAAACCCCACCAGAGATCTTTCACGATCTTGATGCTGAGGTCCGAGTTTGCCTGCACTCTCATGCGGCCCGGCGTAGTCAGGCTCGGAAACAGACTAAAACGCGAGCGAATGTCGGTTCTGCTGAAGCGAAACGTCAGAAAGTCGACGCCCGCCAAACCATCGGCGTTCGTCGTTCGCGGCTGGCCAGCCGCCGCTGAGTAATGTTCGCGAGTGCCGACGACACCGCCGAAAACGGAAAGTCTCGTACGTTCTGTCTGCTTCAGGTTGCGGCCGATCAAACCGCCGACGGAAGTGCGAAGCTCGAGACTCTGCTGATCGCTGCGCAACAGGTCGAAGAGTCCACCGGCGTACCAGCGATCGCTCAATCGTTTGCGATAGTCGAGCGTGAACTGGTTGCGTCTGGAGCTCTCGCCCTGTGGTTGTCCGCTGAACGAAGAGTCGATCGAAGCAGTGAATGAATGATCGCCCGTGCGATAAGTAGTGGTGGCGGCAAGCTGCGTTTGATACTGATCGTTGCCGCTGGTAAAGCTGAAACCAAAATCAACCGAGCCTTCGAGACGCGTCCAGAAGCGCCGGTCCGCGGGTGTGATGCGAATCACGTCGAGCTGCGGCACTTTGATCGATTCTCTCGCTGTGCCGATGACGAAGTTTGGGATCTCGTCCGAGTTTGCCGGCAACAGACGCATCACATCGGTCACCAGTTTTCCGTCCACCAGCCAGATCATAAAAGTCGATTTACTCTCGAGGCTCTGCACCCTGGCCCAGTCGAGCCGCACGGCTTCGGCCATGTAGTCGGCCTTGAATCTCAGCTCGCCGCGTTGGAGCTCTTTGATCTCTCCCGTCATTCGATCGCCGTTTTTGAGAATGACAACGTCGTCGACGTTCTTAGCGATTGCTGTGAGCGCAGAGAAAACCACGAGCAAAAAAATGACGACGGGACGGCGGAATCTCCGCGGCAGTTGGTGGCTAATCATTCATCGAACCTCCTGAAACTGGCCTTACTTGTCGCACGCGTCCGCGCCGGATCTCGCCTGTCAAAAGTGACAGTTATTCCGTTTTCCAAAGGATTCTAGAATCCGCTCAAAGCTAAAGGATTGCAGGAAGGAGAGTGCCTGAAATGACAAGCAGGATTTCGCGAATGGGCGTGCTCGCCGCGTTGGTCTTCGTTTGCGCGGGTGTCGCGGCAGCGCAAACCATCAAGTACAACTTCATGGAAGGGACAGATTTTTCGAAGTACAAGACCTACAAGTGGGTGCGTGTGCCAAACGCTCAATACCCGAACTCGATTATGGACGAGCAGATCAAACGGGCCATCGACACGCAGCTCGCAACGAAGGGTTTGACGCAGACGGAAGACAATCCCGATCTCTACGTCACCTACCAGGTCGCAGTCGATCAGGAGAAGCAGTGGAACTCCTACAGCACCGGCGGTGACTACTGGGGCTGGGGCGGCTGGCGTGGTTGGGGCGGCATGTCCACCACCACGACCACTTCATCCACCATCAACATCGGCACGTTGAATTGCGACATCTACGACGTCGCCACGAAGAAGCAGATCTGGCGCGGCGAAGCGAGCAAGACTTTGGGCTCAGGCAAGGATCCGCAGAAGGTTCAGAAGAACCTGAACAAAGCGATGGCGAAACTCTTCAAGAAGTATCCACCGCCCGTGAAGAGCTAACGGCAGCTTTTGAAACGCCTGAAAGGAGTAGACATGAAAATTAAACTCATTATCGCTTCATACATTCTGGCGGTACTCGCTCTGGGCTTGACGGCGCCGGCGCAGGAAGAACAGAAGCAGCCAAAGCCAAAGAGCGAAAAGTTCGGCGCACTCGCTTATATGCCTACCGGCGGCGGTCGGGCAATGGTCGGCGCGGGAGCTCGCGCGAATGTTGATCTGTATGTGCGTAGTTACACCAGTGACGCTGATGCGAAGACGATGGCCGCCGCCCTGCTCGAGGGCGGGCCAGACGCGCTGCTGAAGCAACTGGAAAAAGCGAAGTCCATCGGAAAGATCACACTCACCGGCCGCGTCGGCTTCTACGATCTGAAACTGATTCGTTCGCATCGCACGGCGGAAGGTCGGCGTATTTATGCCGTCGGCGATCGGCCGATGGGTTTTCTCGAAGTCTACTCAGGGAACCCTTCGCGAGATTATCCGTTCGGCATCCTTCAGCTCGATCTGAAGACCAACAGCAAGGGCAAAGAAGAAGGATCGGGCGCGCTCATCTACGCCGCGAAGATCAAAGTCCTCGACGGCAACTCGATCGACATCGAGAGTTATGGAGTTGACGCAATCAGGTTGATGGGCGTGCGCAAACTCTAAGCAGCTTCGGTCACTCTCCCTATCGCAGCAGATCTCTCTCACGGGTGATCTATGAATCGCGCGGCAACGACCAGGCGCGTGATCCGTAGGTCACCTGTAAGTTTTGCCAGTTACGAACCTTTCGGCTCGCCACTAGGCTTTTTACGACACCAGAACTCCGCCCCAAACAAATTTCGGAGGAGCGCGTGTATGCAAAACATCAGTCGCCTTGATTTCAGAACGCTCGCCAGCTTCGGCTTGGTTTTCGCCACTCTGCTCTTCTTGCCGAGTAGCCCTGTGCTGGCACAAACAACTCAGGAAACAACTAAACCCGCTGCACAGGAACCTGCCAAGCCAGCTTCGGAAGTCGAGCAGTTGAAGCAACGTCTGCAACAACTCGAGCAGACTGTCGTCGAGCTGAAGGGACAGATCGAATCGATAGAGGTGAAAAAGAAAGCGGCGGCGCCCACGGTAGTCGAGGCGACCTATACGCATCCGGACTCGGCGACTGAAACGGCCCCAGCCGAAACAACCGCGCCGGCGCCGAAAGCTCAGGACAAACAGGGAGAGAGCACGTTTCAGATCTATGGTTTCGCCATGCTCGACGCGGGCTACCAGTTCAAACAGAACCATCCTGACTGGTTCGACGTCGTACGTCCGACAAAGCTGCCGTCGTTCCCGAATGAGTTCGCGCCGAATGGACACGTGTTCTACGGAGTCAGACAGAGCCGTCTCGGAGTGAAGTCGTCCACGCCGACGAAGTACGGCGAGCTGAAGACGCAGTTTGAGTTCGAACTGTTCGGCACCGGTGTCGATGCGGGACAGACGACTTTTCGTTTGCGACATGCTTACGGCGAGTTGGGCCAGTTCGGTGCGGGACAGACGTGGAGCCCGTTCATGGATATCGACGTGTTTCCAAACTCGCTCGAGTATTGGGGACCAAACGGCATGGTCTTCTTCCGCAACGTGCAGTTTCGCTGGATGCCTTTGAAAGGCCGCAACGCCGTGACGATCGCCCTCGAGCGGCCCGGTGCAAGCGGCGATCAGGGCCGGTTCGAGGATCGCATCGAGTTGTCGGGCATCAGGCCCAAATTCGATCTGCCGGATCTCTCGGGCAACGTCCGGTTCACGAGAGATTGGGGCTACTTCCAGGCGGCCGGAATGCTTCGGCGCATCAAGTGGGTCGACACGGTTAACGACGCGTTTGATCTGGGTGGAAGCGAAGTCGGCGCCGGCCTGAACCTTACTTCCAATCTGAAATTTGGTGAGAACGACACCGGCCGCTTCGCGTTCGTGATCGGTCAGGGAATTCAGAACTACATGAACGACGCGCCCGTTGACATCGGCATCGAGTTGACGCCGGGCGGCGATCCGCGGCGGCCCATCAAAGGCGTTGCGCTGCCGATGTGGAGCATGGTTGCGTTTCTCGATCACAACTGGAACAAACGTTTCAGCACCGCGGTCGGCTACTCGTTCATGGACATCGACAACTCCAACGGCCAGGCGCCCAACGCCTATCACCGTGGTCATTACGGACTAGCGAATCTGCTGTTTTACCCGGTCGAAAACGCGATGGTCGGCGGCGAGTTGCAGTGGGGTCGGCGAGAGAACTTCCTGGACGGCTTCAAGTCTGACGATTTCCGCATCCAGTTTTCCTTTAGATACAACTTCTCGAAGTTATTCACCTATTGATCTTGAGCAGCAACGGACCATTGCGGTCCGCGAAGAGGAGAAACAGTCATGTTGAGAAAGAGAATTCAGGCACGAATGCTGGTCGCGTTGTTTGTCATGTCGACATTCGTGACGCTGCCGCTTTCGGCGTTGGGCCAGAAGGCCAGTCCCGTCGCGCCGGCGCGGGCGCAAGTGGAAGCCGTCGTGCGCGAAGCGTATGAGAAATTCAAGAACGACACCGGCGGTAAGAATGCCGACTACATCCCTTACCTGGCCCACGTCGACTCGAAACTTTTCGGCATCGCGATAGTCACCACCGACAACCAGGTGCTGACGATGGGCGACATCAAGTATTCGTTCTCCATTCAGTCGATCTCGAAAGTTTTCTCGCAGGCGCTGGCGATGGAGGAGCTCGGGCCAGACGCGGTGTTTGAGAAGGTTGGCAGTGAACCGACCGGCCGCGCGTTCAACTCCGTCTTCGCCGTCGCGGA
>JBKPPP010000043.1:0-4554 GCA_046733615.1 Acidobacteriota bacterium
AGAACGAACAGCGCAACAAGGCTGCCTAGCAGGAAAGGACCAAGACAGTGAAATACATCACCCTACTACTCACGATCCTGTTCAGTGCCACCGTTGCGCTCGCGCAGGGATTGCCGAAGATGGCCGATGCCTTAACCGGAAAGTATGAAGGAACAGTGAAGGAGCAGAAGGTTACGCTCGAGCTGTTCGAAGCCGGCAAGCCGGCGCATTTGCAGTTTGGGCAGAACAGTTATGACGTGACCGGAGTGACCGTCGCGGACGCGAAGGTTTCGTTTGTCTTTGGCAAAGACGGCAAGTTCAACGGCAAGATCGACGGCGACAAGATCGTTGGCGAGATGAGTGTCGGTGGGCAGAAGTCTCCAGTCGAACTGAAGAAGGTTGCCGCCGCGGCAGCAGCCGCGCCGGCGGGTGACAAGCCGGCAGCCGCTTCGTCCGGTCCGATCAATCTCACCGGCGACTGGGACGCGGTCGCCGATGCGAACGGCCAGCCGTTTCCGTTTGTGCTGGTGTTGAAGGTCGAGGGCGAGACCGTTACCGGCAGCAGCAGCTCGCAGCTCGGCGAGGCGACAGTGAAGCAAGGCACGTGGAAAGACGGCACCCTGGCGATCCAGCTCGAGGGAACAAACGGGACTATCACGCTAACGGCTAAAGTTGTCGAGGGAAAACTGAGCGGCGAGTACGACTACGCCGGTCAGTTGAGTGGCAAATGGGTGGCGGTCCGCAAGCAATAGCGGATTGATCGGTTAATGGCGGAAACTGAAAAAGATCTTTCACCACAAGGCCAGGTAGAAGCAGCCCGCAAAGCGTTCGAGCAAGAGTTCGAACGCTTTGCCCGCTTTACCGGCGAATCTGCGGATCTGTCGAGTCTCGATCTCGATCAGGCCGTGGTGGAAGAGCGTACTTTGGCTGAGCTGCGCACGCGTCATCTCGGCAAGAAGAGTGAGCTGGCGGGTGTGAAGAAGCTGATCGGCCGCGTTGCGGCGGAGGAGCGTGCGGCGTTCGGGCAGTTGGTGCAGACGACTGAAGCAGAAGTCGTCCAGTCGCTCGGCCTGGCTGAAGAGACGCTCAAGCGACACATCGAACAGCAGCGCACCGCGCGCGAAAGCATCGACGTGACCCTGCCCGGGCGGCGCCCGCGACACGGACATCGCCACCCGATCACGCTGCTGCGCGAGCGGATGGAAGACATCTTCGTCGCGCTCGGCTACGTCATCGAAGACGGCCGCGAGATCGAGACCGACTTCTACAACTTCACCGCGCTGAACATTCCGGAGAATCATCCCGCACGCGGCGAGGCTGACACGTTCTACACCACTGACGGCTTCGCGCTGCGTTCGCAGACCTCGACCGTGCAGATTCACGCGATGCAGCGGCGTGGCGTGCCGATCAAGATGATCGCGCCGGGCCGCGTATTTCGTCGCGACACCCCCGACCCGACCCACAATCCCATGTTCTACCAGGTCGAAGGCCTGTGCGTGGATCGCGGCATCAGCATGGCGCACCTGAAGGGCACCGTATCCGAGTTTCTGCGACGGATGTTCGGGCCTGACACGGTCACGCGTTTTCGCCCGTCGTACTTTCCGTTCACCGAGCCGAGTGCGGAGTTTGATTTCAGTTGTTTCAAGTGCAAAGGCGCCGGCTGCCGGATCTGCAAGAACTCCGGCTGGATCGAGTTGGGCGGCTCGGGCATGGTCCACCCGAACGTGTTGCGGGCGGTGGGCGTCGATCCGCAGGAGTACTCGGGGTTCGCGTTTGGGCTAGGCATCGACCGCATGTGCGCGCTGATGTACGAGCTCGACGACATCCGGCTGCTCTTCGAGAACGACACCAGGTTTTTAGAGCAGTTTGAATAAAACATTTTCACGGATGAAAGACGGATTTTCACAGGTAGATGCTGATTAGTTACGACTGGCTGAAGGAGTTTACGGACACGAGTCTGAGTCCGCAGGAGCTGCGCGACCGGCTGACGATGGTTGGCCTGGCGATCGACGCGGTCGAGCAACACAACGCGGATGCCGTGCTCGACGTGGAAGTGCCGTCGAACCGGCCTGACTGTTTGTCGCACGTCGGGATCGCGCGCGAAGTGACCGTCATCGAGCGGAAACCACTCCGTGGGCCTGAAATCGGATCGTTTAATACGCATGGTCGTGCTGAGGATCTCACGGCGGTTGAAATCGAGGATCTCGATTTATGTCCGCGGTACGCCGCGCGTCTCGTTCGGGGCGTGAAGATTGCGCCGTCGCCAGACTGGCTGGTGAAGCGCCTGGAGACGATTGGGCAGCGGTCAATCAACAACGTTGCCGACGTCACCAACTACGTGCTGCACGAGTTGGGCCAGCCGTTGCACGCGTTCGATCTGCACAAACTCGCCGGCCGGCGTATCGTAGTTCGGCGCGCAACGCGCGGTGAGAAACTGAAGACACTCGACGGCGTAGAACGCGAGCTGACCGACGAGATGCTCGTTATCGCCGATGCTGAGCGCGCGGTCGCGCTAGCGGGAATCATGGGTGGTGAAGAGTCGGAGATCTCGCCGGCCACCGCCGACGTGTTGATCGAGAGCGCGTACTTCGATCCAAATTCCGTGCGCCGCACCGCGCGCCAGCTCGGCATGGACACGGAAGCGTCACGCCGGTTCGAACGCGGCGCGGACCGCGACGGCGTGCTGAAAGCGCAGGAGCGTTGCGTGCAACTGATCTGCGAGCTCGCCGGCGGCGTGGCCAGCGAGAACGCGATCGACGTTTACCCGCAGCCGCTCGCGCCGCGCGTCGTGAGTCTCTGGACCGACCGTGTGTCTGAACTGACTTCGATTTCAGTGCAACCCGCGGAGACTACGCGGATCCTGACGGGTGTCGGCTTCGAGCTCGTCGAGCAAACAGCAGGGAAATTGACTTTCAAGGTTCCGTCCTGGCGGATCGACGTCGAACAGGAAGAAGACCTTGTCGAGGAAGTGGCGCGGCACACCGGCTACGAGAAGATCGGTTCGGAATTGCCGCCTTCGAGCGCTTCAGGCGAATACCAGCCGAGCGAAATGAAGCAGCGCAGTTTGCGGCGCGCGCTAAACGCCTTCGGTTACGACGAGGCGATCAATTTCAGTTTCACCGCGCTGGACACGCAGTTTGCGCTGATTCCCTCGTTTGCCGCCGACGGCGACTCGCAGCCGGAGTTGAAGAACCCGATCATCGAAGACGCGACCTGGATGCGCTCGACGCTGCTGCCGGGTTTGCTGAACTCTCTGCGGCACAACCTGAATCACGGCAATCGCGACGTGCGTCTGTTTGAAATCGGCCGTGTTTTCGCAATGACCTCGCCGGAAGAACTGCCGCAGGAGAGGCTCGCGCTAGCGCTCATCGCTACCGGCGGCGCCACCGAAGAGAACAAGGCCCACGCCGAACGCGAACTCGACTTCTTCGACGTGAAAGGCGCACTCGAAACAGCGGTCGATTGGATGAACCTGAGCGTGCTGAATTTCGGCGAGACTTCCGCGCCGCATCTGCGCGCGGGGCAGTCTGCCCGGCTCAAACTTGCCGATGGCACTGCGATCGGCACGATCGGCAGGCTTGCTGAAAGCATCGCCGCCGCTTACAAGTTTCGCAATCCCGTCTTCGTGCTCGAACTCGATCTCGAAGCGTTGCTGAACAGTTCGGCGAAGACGGTTCAGTACGCGCCGCTGCCGCGTTATCCATCGGTGGTCCGCGATATCTCGCTTCTGCTTAACAGGTCTGTTGCTCTCGATGAGATCCTGAATACTGTCAGAGAGAAGCAGGTCGCGGACTTTCGCGGCGTGAAGCTCGTCGGCACTTTCGAAGGCGGCAACATTCCCTCGTCGAAACGATCCGTGACGCTGCGTCTCGAGTATCGCTCGGACGAGCGCACGCTGCGCGACGAAGAAGTTGAAGAGCGGCACGCGCAGTTGACGCGGTCGCTGCTGGAGACGTTTGCCGCGCAACAACGTTGAGAAGATGAGCGCGCAAAAATAAATCGGGCGCGATCACGAAATGAGTCTTGCGCTCGCAAGCGTGAAGACGGATAATCGCGTCGCGTTGCACTCTATACATGTCGGGGGAGAAATGATGGTTGGTCTTTCAGGCCTGGAAAAGTTTTCACATCTCGAAGATAAGATCTACCGGACCATCGAACTCACAAAAACGCTGCGTCAGGAAAAAGAGAATCTCGAAAAAGAACTCGCGCTCATTCATCGTGACATGGGCAACGTGCTGAACGAAAAAGAACGACTCGAAACTCAGGTCGAGAAGCTGCTCGCCGAACGCGAAACCATCCGCATGAAGGTGGAAGCAATGCTCGACGCAGTGGCCGCTCTCGATCCGGAGATGGCCGAGGAGCTTAGATGAGTTCCGGGATCGGGCGAATGATCAATAAAGGCAGTATGGAAGGTTCCACCAGCAGCCCGACAATTCGCGTTGAGATCTACAATCAGACCTACAACATCCGCTCCGACGGCGACACCGAATACATCATCCAGCTTGCAGAGTTCGTCGACAGCCGCATGCGAGAGATCTCGTCAGGCACGCTCACCGTCGACTCGCTGAAAGTCGC
>JBKPPP010000044.1:0-6952 GCA_046733615.1 Acidobacteriota bacterium
CTGAACGTCGGAATCGGCGTGAGTATCGGTCCACGCGTGAGGTGGCACAGACGCGTGATGATCTCCGTCGACCCGTTGGCCGGCACGATGCACTCCGCTGGAACGCCCGCGATTTCCGCGATGTGCTTCGCGTGCACCTCGGCGTAGTCCGGGTAGTAGCGGAGGATTTCAGGCAAACGCTCGCTGATGCGCTGGACCATTTGCGGCGGCGGAAAGTGGAGATTGACAGGTATACAAAAGTCCAGCAGTGGACCTTTGTAAACGGCGCTTTCCTTGACCGAGAAAAAGGACGGGTTGTGCGAAGGCACGTTGAACAGGTCGGCGGCTGTGTTGTTGCTCATGTGCATTCTCCTGTAATTCGACGTGTAACCAGAGAATTTCTTCCCGCGAGGTGCATATTTTTTGTTGAGCAACGACGGAGAGAGGGTGATGCTGGGTAAGGAACGCGCGAGAGTGCGCCGGCTTGCATGGAAAATGAGACTGTGGCTACTGCGGTTGCTCCCAACCTCGGAGGCTTAATATCCTGAACAACAGACTTCCTGACGGCGTTAATCTGTAGACCGGGAGCCGCAGCCGAGATGGTTACACTACTCAAACTGGAGCTCGAAAAGCTGTTTCGCGCCAGGAGCTTCTATCTCTCGTTCATCGCTCTGATCGCGTTTGTCGCGTTGATGCTTTGGGGCTTCTACACCTATGCCGCGCGCAAAACAGGCGGCCAGGCGGTCGAACAGTTCAAATACACCTACGAGTCGAAACAGTATTTCAACGGACTAACTTTCGCGCTCTACTCACTGCTTTTTTCTTTTACCTTGCTGTTGCCGATCTTTGTTTCCATGAGCGCAGGCTCGCAGGTCGCCGGTGAAGCACGCGCCGGCACACTCCGAATGATCTGCACGCGTCCGATCTCTCGCGCGTCGCTTATCCTGTCGAAGTTTCTGGTGACGGGCTTTCACACGGCGCTGCTATTAATCTTTTTCATCGGTTTGAACCTGATCGTTGGACTGATCTTCGTCGGTTGGGGCAACCTCGAACTCTATCCCGGTCCACTCAATCTTGTAGACGCACCGGGAAAGATCATGCGCAACGAAGCGCTGATGCGCTTCGGCTATGCCGCAGTGTCAGGTACGTGGGCGCTGCTGGTGATCGCCGCGCTCGCGCTTCTTTGCTCAGTCGTGTTCGACTCGCCGGTGCAAGCGACCGTGATGACGATTGCGGCTTACCTGACGCTCTACATCGTCGGACGAGTGGAGTTCTTCGAACACTTGCGCCCTTACTTCTTTACCACTGATATGGACTTCTGGCGCGACGTGTTCAAGCCGGAGATTCAGTGGCAGAGTCTTTGGCATTACGCGTGTGTCTGCGGCGCTTACACAACGGGCTTGCTGTTGACGACCGTCGTGATCTTCGAGCGGAAGGACATTGTTACCTGAGATGTGGGTGAAACTGATCCTGCTGCTGCTCTTTGTGCTGATGATTCTGGGCGCGGTGCACTTTGTGAAGCCGCGCGAAGCTGAGAACTCGAGCTCTTCGGTTACGCCGGCTCGTTCGCTCCGACTCCTCACCTGGAACATCGGTTACGCTGAGCTCGAAGACGACACGCGCGCGCATGACAAGGATTTGCCGGCAGTTGCGGAGGTGATCTTACGTGAAGACGCGGATGCAGTTGCGCTCCAGGAGATGACGGGCAACGCGCAGTTGAACAAACTGATCGATCTGTTGCACGGGAAATATCGCGGCTCGGTTGCGCAGCAGGGAAGAGGCGATCGCTTCGAGGCCGTGTTGGTTAAAGATAACGGCGCGCAATTTATTTCCGTGCCGGTTGGTGAGCGATATGCTCTCGGAGCCTCGTTCAAACCGAATGAAAACACAGAGTCGGTGCTGCTCTTGAGCGCCCACGCCGATGCGTTCAACGCCGCGCGCCGAAGGAAGTACACCGAAGCCTTGATGGATTGGGCCGAGGCTCGAGCGCAATCCTCTCCGGTGTTCATTGCCGGTGATTTCAACTTTGAGCTCAAAGCAGCCAACGAGACCAATCTTTACACCGACGACCTGAAGCACGATAGCGAGTCGTACAGCCATATCCTGCGCAACTTTCGCGATCTGGGTCGATCGGCCGGCGACACCGCAATCAACGATCGCCGCATCGATTACATTTTTGGCCCAACCTCACCGGCCCATGTGGGGCGAGTAACAGTCTTGCGTAACGCGGCGGTCGGCCGGATGGATCACTGGCCGTTGTTGGTGGAAGTAAACCTTTAATCCAGGGATGTCTGACGTAGCTTTACAGACCGAAAACCTGACCAAGCGATTTGGCGCGCGCACCGCCGTCGATCGCCTGACGATACGGGTCGAGCGAGGCGACATCTACGGCTTTCTCGGACCAAACGGGGCCGGGAAATCGACGACGCTGAGAATGTTGCTGGGCCTGGTCCGGCCGACGTCCGGCGTCGTCAAGTTTCCGGTGCGAGCTTCGAGTTGGGAGTACCTGAAAGCACGCTCGCGCATCGGTGCGATCATCGAGATGCCGGCTTTTTACGATAATTTTTCCGGGCGCAGGAACCTGCAACTGCTTGCTTCGTTGTCGGGCGGTGCCCTGCGCAAGCGGGTGGAAGAGGTGCTCGAAATCGTAGACTTGCGCGACCGCGCGCAGGATCCTGTGAAGGTCTATTCATACGGCATGCGGCAGCGCCTCGGAATTGCACAGGCGCTTTTGCCGACGCCCGAGCTGATCATTCTCGACGAACCGACCAACGGTCTCGATCCGCAGGGAATACACGAAACGCGAAAGCTGATTCGCCGTCTGCGCGATGATTTCAGGCTGACTGTGTTTCTCTCCAGTCATCTACTCACGGAGATCGAACAACTCTGCAATCGCGTCGGCATCATTCACGAAGGGCGTCTGCTTTATGAAGGTGGGCCAGAGGCACTCGTGGCGCCGACCACCGTCTACAAAGTGCGGGTCGATAATCTGCCCGGCGCTTTCGATTTACTCACCAGAGAGTCTGGTGTTACGGTTAGCCAAAACGGCGATTCGTTTTTGCGGGTCGACGCCGACGCGGAACACATCGCTGCCGTTAACAACCTCCTGGTCGGTAATGGAATCAAGGTGTACGAGTTGAGCCCGGCTCAGGAGAGTCTGGAAGAAGCATTTCTCCGTTTGACGAAAACAGTGGCTGCGCCGGCCGGCAAGTAAGGCCGTCGAGCCCTGGCGAGAGGAGAATCGATGAGCAACTCACTCCACGATAGACATTCGCTTGAATTGCACCTCGAGCGCGCGCAAATCGCCCTGACTCTGCTGCGACTCGGTCTCGGGACTCTTTTTATTTGGGTCTTCTTCGAGAACCTCGGCAAGGGTCTTTACAGCCCGTCTGGCTATTCCGGTTTGATTAACTACTACATCGAAAAAGGCCACGCGCCCCAACTGCTGAAAAGCATCATGGCAGTCATGGCGAATCACGCCGCCATCGCCGGACCAATGCAGGGCTTCACTGAAATCACGTTCGGCGTGCTGTTGCTGATCGGGTTTTTGACGCGGCCGGTCGCACTCGGGGCTTTTCTGTTTCTGAGTACACTATGGATCGCTGAAATGGGCACGGCGTGGATCTGGGAGCTACTGATGCCGATGCTCGTCGCCTTGGCGTTGTTGATAGGAGCGGCGGGACGCAAGTGGGGAGTAGATGCGATTTTGGCGCGCAGGCGTCCTCGCGCGTTGCTTTGGTGACACTCAGTCTCTTTGTATCGAGATGCGCGCGAATGTGATGAGGATGCGACTCGCTGCCAGGATCGAGCCGCGCACCGTTCCCGCGATTTTTGAATGACCTCCCGCGCGCCGTTTGTAATCGACAGGCACTTCCATCGTGGGCACGCGCGCCCGCGCCGCACGCATCTGCATTTCCAACGGCCAGCCATACGTTTCTTCGCGCAGTCGCAGGCTGTCTAAGGTCTGGCGACGGATCGCGCGGAAAGGTCCCATGTCGGTCGAGTGAACGCCATAGAGAATCCTGAGAAAAAAACCGATCATGTAACCGGCGATGACCTGATGAAAGTTCATGCTGCCGGATTCTCGATTGCCGCGAGTACGCGATCCGATTACAAAATCCGCTCTGTGTTCGATGATCGGCGTGACGAGGCGGTCCAACTGTTCCGGGAAATCGCTCCCGTCGCCGTCGAGAAAGACGACAATCTCACACTGAGGTGAGACGGAGCGAAGTCCCGCGCGAAAGGCGCGTCCATATCCCGGAACAGCTTCCTTCACCACGCGAGCGCCGGCCGCGCTCGCAACTTCCGCTGTTCGATCCCTGCTGCCGTTATCGACGACGACGATCTCGTCCGCAAGATCTTTCGGCACGGCGCGGATTACGTTTCCAATCGCTTCTTCTTCGTTCAGCGCGGCGATGATGACGGAGATAAATGGCTTCATTTGCGACACCACCAAAACTGTATCGCACCCAAAACGAGGAAGGGCGCAAAGATGAGTGTCTTCAACAGCAGGACTCGATCGGGGGCGTCGCCAAGCCACGTCAGATAAAGCAGGAAACTAGCGAGTGTCAGGTAAAAAACCGGGAGCGAAGGAACGAAGCACAGGAAGACTATCAGCCAGCAGAAATACCAGGAAAAGTGCGGCGTCAGTAGAAGCATGAAGATGGAACTGATGAGTAAGCTGTTTCGCAGGTAGCCGAGATCGTCATGCTGTTGACTGTTCTTAAGTAGCCACCACGAAAGAGCACCGAGCACTGCCACCGTGAAGAGCAGATAAGCTGACGTCGGTAAAGCGGGATGCACCAATCGACGCGCCACGGTGAGCAGGAAGAATTGTTCGCCGCTTATCAGCCCTCTTTCACTTGCGTAACCCGGCAAAGAGCCGAGCACACCCATTGGCCCAACACCCAGATACGGCAAGTACGCGATCGCGATCGTAGCCACAAACGCCAGCACAAACTTCCAGCTCCGCCGCATGTAAACCGCGGGGAACATCACCGCGGGAAAGAGCTTCACGCACGTAGCACAGGCCAGAAAGAACCCCGTCAGGCCCTCGCGACGTTTACGCCGCACCAGCAGTGCGAGCGCAATAAACGCAATCGCAAGCGCATCGACGTGCCCGCTCCCGGCAAATTCCCAGACCACCAGCGGATGCCACGCGTAAATCAACACTCGCTGCCGTGCGAATCCAAATGAGACGAGCAACTGAACGATGGCCCAGATCCCGATCGCTTCGAACCCGAGCATCGCGGCTTTCATCCACGTCACGGATTCGCTGAAGCGAGTTATCAAAAGGAAGGCGGCTTCCGCGACTGGTGGATAAATGGTTTGCGCGGAGTCGCGGCGGTTCATGTTCGAATAGATCTTGTCGTCGCGTAGACGAGCTAGTGCTTCGTCGGCCGGAATGTAGCGGTATGGATTCGTGCCGGTCGCCTGCACGCGGCCGTCCCAGACGTAACGATAGATATCGTCAGACAAGTAGGGTGGGTAAAGAAGAATACTCAAGCGGAAGAGCGCCGCGAAGATCAACGCGACTACGAACAGCCGGCGCGAGTCGCCACTGCGCAAGCTCAGCCAGACAGCAGCCGCATAAATCGAAGCCTGAACCGCGACCAGCTCGAGAAACCAAACCATGTCCGCGACGCCTTTGGAGTGAACGCCCAGTCGATACAAAGCCACCATTGCGACACCAAGCACGGTGAGCTTCACGATCCACTTTGTGCTGACAGGTTGGAACGCCGCGGACGGTTGTTCGCTCATACCGGCAGTTGGCCCGAGAGTTTTGGACAGATACGTTGGAGTCCTTCGCTTCTGACTATCGCTTCCAGAAAAGCACGTGTGTGAGGCGCGGGATAGGCTCCGTTCGAAGGAGTGAAGAGCAACTCTTCACAGAGCCGGCTGAGTGTCTCTGCATCGTCGACGTCGTACCAGGACGGCAGCAATTCAACCGGTAGATCGATCTCTCCTGCGCGTTGTCTGGTGCGAGCGAGCACGTCCGAAGTGCTCCAGGCAATTTCGTTGAAAAGATTTCGGTGCGCGTGCTTCAATCCGATGAGATAGTAGCCACCGTCCTCCGCCGCGCCAAGCACTACGCGATCGCCGCCGGCCGCCAGCGATTCAATCGCTCGAATCAGGATCGACTGCGGCAGCGTCGGGCTGTCTGAATTGATGAGACAGACGGCTTCGTAACCCTGTCGCAGAAGATCGTCGGTGGCGTTGCAAAGACGCTCGCCGAGAGAAGAACCGCGCTGGGCCAGCAACGCGAATCCTTCCGGTAACACGCCCGCGAACGCCGGCTCAGATCCGGCGGGCGTGTAGACCACGAGGCCGGATGCGGGTTCCGTTTCGCTGACCGCTTCTATGTTCGCCGCCATGTCGCGAAGAAAGCAGACATTCAGAGCGGCGGCTTCGTCAGGCGTCAAAGGCGGCGCCAAACGAGTCTTTACCTGGCCCGCCACGGGCGCCTTGGCCATGAGTCCGAGCGCGCAAGCGCGTTTGCTTATCATCGGGTTTGTCATATCATGCGACAATCCTAATGCGTTTCACCACTCTTGTGGATTACAGGTGCGATCATGACTCATGATGCGGCTGCTTTGAAAGCACGCGAGATCGCCGATCGCGTGCTCGCGCCATCTGCTGCGCAAAACGATACCGAAGGTAAGTTTTCCAACGAAGCTATCCAGTCACTCGGCGAATCGGGACTGCTGGGACTGTTGTTGCCCGCGGAGCTCGGCGGTGCGGGGCTTGGCCCTCGCACGTTTGCCGTCGTGACAGCGACGCTCGCGGAAGCAGACGCTTCCGTGGCGATGGTCTATGTCATGCACATTCTCGGCACGGCGAGTATCGCGGCGGCGCGCACGACCGCGGCCGACCGAATGCGGCCCATACTTCAGGAGATTGCAGCAGGCCGTCACCTGACGACGCTTGCATTCAGTGAAGCCGGATCGCGCAGTCATTTCTGGGCGCCTGTCTC
>JBKPPP010000045.1:0-18471 GCA_046733615.1 Acidobacteriota bacterium
ATCAAGGAGGTTTCCCGGCTCCTGCGCGAGAGCATCAACTACTCGCTCACCCACCGCGAAGACGCCCTTCAGTACGCCCTCCAGTTTGCACGGGACATGGAGCCCGAGCTGGCTGACAGGTTTGTCGGGATGTGGGTCAACGACCTGACGCTCGACTACACGGATCGCGGGCGCGAAGCCGTCCGGCGCCTGTTACAAGAGGGTTTTGAGAAGAGGATTATTCCGAACCAGGTTCCGGTTGAATTTGTGGACGAGTAAGCTGGGGTGTGCGCGGTGATTTTTTAAGCCACCCCGCCCAGAAGGGGCAGCTAACCACCGCGCACATCATCGACCTCAGGCCACGTAAAACCAAGCTCCTCCCAAAGCCTGGTTTATCGCTCAACGCCGTGTAAGCAACGCCGCCGCTCGGCGTCACGTCTGCGCTCCCGCGCCGTAAAGCTCCACGGTGTCAAGACGAGTGCCTGTTGCCGACATGAGGACCTTGAGAAACTTAATTTCAAACTAGCTGAGCCGCGAGTATCGAGGTCTTTCGGGCTCCATTATTCGTCAAATAGCCGCCATGGCCAGACTATAACTTATTCTAGTTCGGGCACCTTACACTAATTGCAAGGACTTTTGCAACAGGAAAATGGCTTTTCCAGCCCTGTCGCCTACGGCGGGTCGCCCCCGGCTGGCAACAGGAGTCTTTCACACGGGCATCTGAGCACCGGCCGAATTTCCTTGACGGCCAGAGCTTCGGAATCCACGATCAGGCACGACATGAAGACAAGACGAATGAAGTTATCCCGCTTTAGTACGATATTGGCCCTCGCGGCCCTGGGCCTTGTTTCCGCAATCAACGTTTCGGCCCAGGCGACCAGCACCAGCAGCGGCAACAGCTCGCAGCTTCCGGACGCCGACAGGATCATTCACGCTTTCACCGCGAAGGAAGCCGAGTTTCGCCGAGCCCTCAACAACTACTCGTTCAAACGCGACGCGCTCATCCAGAGCATCGGTATGGGCGGCCAAGTGATCGGCGAGTATCACCGGGTGTCGGTTTTTACGTTCGACGATCAGGGAAATCGCTTCGAAAAGATCAACTTTTTCCCGATGCCGTCGATGCCGGAAGTGACCGCCGAAGACATCGAGGATCTCGGCGGAATCGAGCCTTTCGCACTGGAGCCATCGAAGCTGCCGCAGTACAACATCCGCTACGCCGGCAAGGAAAAGATCGACGAGCTGAACCTCTACATTTTCGACGTTGAGCCAAAGGTCATTCCCGATCCGAAGAAGTCGAAAGAACGGTTGTTTGTCGGGCGTGTGTGGGTTGACGATCAGGACCTGCAAATCGTGAAGACCAAGGGCAAGGGCGTTCCGGAAACGAAGAACAACAAGTTCCCCACGGTCGAGACGTACCGCGAACACATCGACGGTCGTTACTGGTTTCCGACCTACTCCTACGCCGACGAAGAGCTCATCTTCGACAACGGCACCACTCTCCATGTGCGCTTGAAAGTTCGGTACATGGACTTCAGTCCTGCGCGCGCCACGTTGAAGGTCACGGAAGTCGGCGAGGACGAGACGCCGAAAGGCACGGCTAGCGGCGTCGCCAAGCCGATCGAAGGCGGCGTGTTGAATTCGAAGGCGACTTCGATGCCCAAGCCGGTCTATCCGGAAGACGCAAAGCGTCTGAAGATTGGCGGCACTGTTTCTGTGCGCGTGGTAGTGGATGAGAATGGAAGGGTGATTTCGGCGCAGGCGACCGATGGTCCAGCGGCCTTGCGCGCGTCCGCCGAGGAGGCGGCACGCAAGGCGACTTTCGAGCCGACGCAACAAGGCGGCATCACCGTTAAAGTCACCGGCACGTTAACCTACAACTTCGTTCCCTAAACCCAACTCTTTTGCAATCGAACCACGGACGTCGACGATCAGTTTATTCAGCTGATCGTCTGACAGTCCGGCGGTCTCGACGGGCCGCAGTAGGACCATCTCGATCGTTCCGGACTTCGCTTCACCGGTTCCCTTGCCCATCAGCTCATCGGAATATTTGATCGCTACCGGCACCACCGGCACTCCCGCCTGCCGCGCCATGTAGAACGCGCCCTTCTTGAACGGCAACAACTCGCCCGGCTTGGCGCGCGTGCCTTCAACAAACACACCAAACGAGACTCCCGACTGAATCCGTTTCGCCGCGGCTTCGGTCGTGCGAATGGCGCTCTCGCGGTTGCTGCGATCGATCGCCATCACGTTTACGAAACCCATGCCGACTCCGAGGATGGGCACCTTCAACAATTCCTTCTTCGCCAGCAATCCGATGCGGCGTCCCGTGTAGATGAACAACGTCGCCGTGTCTAAGTACGAACGGTGATTCGCGACGAACACGTAAGTCTGCTTCGGATCCAGCAACTCCAGCCCGCGTACCGCGACGCGCACTCCGCTTCCCAGCAGCCACATGCGCGCGCCAAACAACGCCCACGGATAAACCACGTCGTGCTTGTTGACGATCCACGAGAAGATCAGGATTGGCGGCGCGAGGATCGCGAGCAACGCGCCTGCGAGAAACAACGACCACCAGTAATGCAGTCGGCGCATGAAGCTGCGAGGCCGCTGTGTGCTAGACTCGTCGGCCATAGTTTTCTTGATTGCAGTGGTCTCTTCCATCACGCGCACAAAGGAATCGGGGAATGCTTAGCCAACGATCAGTCGTGGCCGCAGTGGCCGCCATTCTGCTTCTCACAGTCTCGTCATTTGCGCAACGGCCTGCGGTGCGTTCGCTCGCGATTCCGTCGCCGAAGTCGGTGCTGGGATTCAACCCCGGCGACGATCGCACGATCGCCGACTGGTCCCAGATTACCAACTACTTCGAGCGCCTCGATCGCGCATCGGACCGCGTGACGGTCCAGACGCTGGGCCAGTCGACGTTGAAGCGGCCGTTGATCGTGGCCTTCATCAGCGCGCGAGAGAATATACTGGCGCTACAAAAATACAAAGACATACAGCGTCAACTCGCCGATCCGCGTCTCGTCGTTACGAAACTTCAACGCGACCGGCTCATCGCCAACGGCAAGGTTGTCGTGGCCATCTCCTGCTCGATCCATTCGACCGAGATCGTCGCGTCGCAAATGTCGATGCAGCTCGCTTACGAGCTCGCCACCGCGCAGGACCCGGACACGCTCGAGATCCTTCGCAACACAATTCTGCTTCTAATTCCCTCGCCGAATCCTGACGGCATCGACATCGTCGCCAACTGGTATCGCAAAACATTCGGCACGCCGAACGAAGGAAAAGAGCCGCCCGAACTCTATCACCATTACGCAGGACACGACGACAATCGCGACTGGTTCATGCTGAACCTCAAAGAGACGCAACTGGTCACGCGTCTGCTCTGGCACGAGTGGTTTCCACAGATCGTCTACGACGTGCATCAGCAGGGTTCGAACGGTTCTCGGTTCTTCATTCCACCGTTCTACGATCCCGCGAACCCAAACATCGCGCCGTTGCTGCTGCGGCAGGTCGGACTGATCGGCCACAAGGTTGCCGCGGATCTCCAGGCCGCGGGTTACAAAGGCGTGCTGACCAACGCGCTCTACGATACGTGGTGGCACGGCGGCTTCCGCACCGCGCCTTACTTTCACAACTCGATCGGAATTCTTTCCGAAGCGGCCAGCGCGCGACTGATGACGCCTTCGACCGTCACCAACGAACAACTCACACGATCGTCCACACGCGGCATGCGCAGCGCGGCTGAAGCGACCACCAACTTTCCCGATCCGTGGCCGGCGGGCGCGTGGCGTCCGCGCGAGATTATGGATATGGAAATGATCGCTTCGCGCGCGGTGCTGTCGATGGCGGCGAAGTTTCGCGCCGGCTACCTGACGAACTTCTACGAGCTCGGCAGAAGAAACGTCGAGCCGCAGCAGTCGAAGAAAGACCAGCCGGTTGCGTATCTCATTCCGGCCGGACAGGGCCGCGATGAAGCAGTCGCGAAGCTGATCGGCGCCCTGGTGGGCCAGGGTGTTGAAGTGTTTCGTCTGGACCGCGAGCTGCACGTGACGTTTGGGCCACAGGTGTTGCAGCGCACGAATGCCGCGAGCGAAAAGCTCGGCACGTACCGGAGGATCATCGCGGAGACAACGGCAATGCAGGAAGTGCCGCTCGGTAGTTATATCGTGTTTCTCGCCCAGCCGGAGGGTACGAACGTGGCGGCGCTGTTTGAGCCGCAGATCTATCCGAACCGGCTGACGGCGCAGGGTGAAGCGGAGCGGCCTTACGACGTCGCCGGCTGGACCTTGCCGTTACAAATGGGTGTGGATGCGCCCGCGATCACCGCGATTCGCGAAACGCAGGGCCAGATGAAGTTGACGCAGATCACGGACGCGAACCAGGTTCGCTCCGATCTTGCGCTCGCTTTGGCGAAGGGTGATGAGTCGCCGATCAGGAATCCGGTGCGGCAGCCGGTGCGCGTCGGGATCTACAAAGCATCCTCGGCCGGCAACATGGACGAGGGTTGGACGAGATATGTCTTCGACACGTTCAACGTGCCGTATTCCTCAGCGAGCGATGCGGAACTCAGGCAGGGCGGGCTGAATTCAAAGTTTGACGTGATCGTGCTGCCCTCGCAGCGACGTCCGGAGCGCGCGACTGCTGATACGTCGCCGGAGGAGAATGCGGGTGGCGTCGCGGAGGCGGGAGTGAGTAACTTGAAAGAGTTTGTCGCGGGCGGTGGCACGCTTGTCTGTTTCGACGGCTCGTGCGGTCCGTTAATCAAGCAGTGGAACCTGCCGCTGCGCAACGTGCTCGAGGGCGTGAGGTCGTCGGAGTTTTACTGTCCGGGTTCGATCGTCGCGCTCGACGTCGATAACAAAAGTCCGCTCGCGTTTAATGTTCCCGCGAAGCTGCCTGCGTATTTCATCAACAGTTCTGCTTTCGCGTTGGCTAATGGCGCAAACGGTGGAGACGGTGCGGGCAGTGTTCACGTGATCGCGCGCTACGCGAAAGAGAACGTGCTGCTTTCCGGGTGGCTGCTGGGGGAAGACAAGCTGCGCGGACAGATCGCGCTCGCCGAAGTTCCGCTTGGCAAGGGTCGCGTCGTCCTCTTCGCCTTCCGTCCGCAGCATCGCGGACAGACGTGGGCGACGCTGCCGCTGATCTGGAACGTTCTCTCCAGCGCAGCCGTCAGCACGAGTGAATAATCAGGCAGGACTCCATGATCGTTAACAGGAAAAACTCGAGACGCTTTCTCCTACCCGCTATCGCTCTCGGCTTAGTTGTTCATTTCGGTTGCACAGCAAGACCGCCGGTCAGCTTGTACAACGAAAAATCCTGCACTCCAGCGGAAGTGATCAATCAGGCACGGCAGAAGCTCACGAGCCTCCACATCGCTACGACGGAGCCGGCGGCTGAAGGAAAGGGTTTGAGTATCACGACCGACGATATCTTTGAGCGACAGGGTAAGCAGGAGAGAACCAGTAAGTACAAGTTGATCGTGATGCCGGTAGAAAACTCTGATAGATCATCGGTCTCGCTTCAGCGACTCGAAAGCAAGACAAAGGGCGTTCGTGAGAGAAAGTGGTACGACGACGAGGCGAGTGCCGCAGTACCCGACGCTGAACAACGAATCTGGGATCAGATCAATTCGATCTGTCTCGCGCAGCAACCGTAACCGGGAGGATGTATGGCGAAAACGATCTCGTCGGCGACGGGACGAATCGCGCTCATGGTCGTCATAGCTGTCTGCTTTGTTGTGGCGCTGGTGATTCTGTTTTCGGTGTTTGGCGGCGGGGCCATCGGCAGTGAAAACCAGTCCAACGCGCTCTTCAAAGTTCTCGGTTTCTACATTCCGCTGTTGACGCTGATTGCGACGTTCTTTTTCAAAGAGAACCTGGGTGCGACCAGCAGCGATACTCCTTTCGAAACGTTCATCGTCGCCGTGTTCATCGTGCTGCTTTGGGCCATGACTCCCATAATTCTCTTCTTACGCGTGACGTACGTTGAAGACATCTTCGGCTACATAGACAAGCTTATACCTGTCGGTCAATCCATCGCCCTGATGGCGCTGGGTTATTACTTCACGAAGAAGCCGTCTACTTGATGCCTATCAAGTTTCCCTGTCGAGTTTCTCAACTTCCAGAAAGGTCAATTCAACTGGCTGCTGTTTACCAAACACTTCCACAATTACCTTTAGCGTCCCTTTTCTTTCGTAAATTTCTGAGACCTTGCCTATAAAGGCGCGGAAGACGCCAACTTTAATGCGTACTGACTCGCCTTTTGAGAACGCGAATTTGTTAGCCACGACTCATCTCAACCGCGCCCACCTCTGCGAGCTTTGAATCTCTTCCGCGTTTTGATCGCAACTCCCGCCAGGCCGGTGCCGAGAAGCAGCAGGGTAGCTGGTTCAGGAACGTGCTGCGCCGTAAGGATGAATTCAAATCCTTCCTGAGTTTTTCTGGCAGACAGGACATAAACATCTTGATGAATGGCGCCGGACGTCACGCGATGCGTAGCGGTAGCCCGTGCCACGACTGAAAAGATCGGGGGATCATTAAGATCGATAGGAAGGGCGTTGAGGTCAGCAGGGTCAACCTCCATGAAAACAGTGTCCGCGGGATTAATGTCAACAGAATGTGGTCCAAGCAGGTGCCTGGACTGGATAACCATAAGGCCCTGTGGGATGACGGTTGTCTCCCAGGCCGCCTGACCCGTTGGTGAACCGGCACACGTTACGCCCACCACTTTATCGCAATGGAATATCCATCTCATTTGTTCGCGGTTGTTTAGTCCTGTCTCTTCGTAAAGTCTGGTTAGTACGTCCGCGTACGTCGTCTTAACGCAGACCATCGGAGCGATCACGAGTAACAGGATGATGAACGTTCGCCTGAAGTTCATGGCACGTTTCCTCCTCTAACTCAAAGGTTAGATCTTTTGCGAATTTAGAATGCGGGGGGTGAGACTTTCGTCCGCGTGAGATGTGAGTCTTACGAATGGGGAGCTTCGCGAGAGCAAACACCACGAGCAGCCGCCCTTTTATCCCTATCGAGCAAAGAAGTCAATGGGAATTATCCTGACTGCCCGCGTCCTCGCCAACACTTCCTCCACCTTGCCGTGCCCGCCAAAACCGCGCTATTCTTGCCCTGCTACAACGGTTTTCTCTCTCCTGGATTCGCCCCCCGAAACCGCGAGCATCCATTGTCGTCCGAACGCATCAAAATGAGTTTGGCGCGCTAGCGCGCTGGGAGCTTACTATGAAAAAGCTGTTCGTTTTCTTTCTGCTCCTCTCCCTGCTTTCATCGTCCATCGGGTTTGCCGTCGCCCAGCGACCGCGACGCGTCGGCAATCAAGCGAGCACACCGCCACCGACCAGCGAGCCACAAACCAGTGCGCCGCAAACGCAGACCGGTGCGCCCACGAAACCCCCAGTGCTCGGCGGCGCGAATAACCCAAACAACCGCCCGCCGGCGCAGCAACAGCAGGCTCAAACACCGGCTGGCCCCGAAGAAGTCGATGCGGGCGACATCATTCGCGTTAACACGACCCTCGTCACCATTCCGGTCAGCGTGATGGATCGCGACGGCCGCTACATTCCCAACCTGCTCAAAGACGACTTTCGCATCTGGGAAGATGGCGTCGAACAGGAAGTCGCGTTCTTCCAGTCAGTCGACAAGCCTTTCTCGGTGGTGCTAATGCTCGACACGAGTCCCTCGACTCAGTTTCGCCTCGAAGACATTCAGGACGCTGCGATCAGCTTCGTAAATCAACTGCGACCCGACGATAAAGTGATGGTCGTCTCCTTCAACGACGACATCAGAGTGCTCTGCGACCTGACCACCGATCGGAACAAGCTGCAACGGGCAATCCTGCGCGCTCACACCGACGACGGCACGCGTCTCTACGACGCTGTCGACATGGTGATGAATCAGCAGTTGAGCCACATCCAGGGCCGCAAGGCGATCGTGCTTTTCACTGACGGCGTCGACACGACGAGCAAGCGCGCGGATTACCAGAGCAACGTCATGGACGCGCAGGAGCTCGACGCGCTGATCTATCCGGTGCAGTACGACACGTCGGCGGACATGAATGCCGGGGGCAACTATCCGGCGCCGCAGATCGACATCTTCGGCACGATTCTCGGCGGCATCTTCGGCGGCGGCCGCATGGGCCGGCGTGGTGGCGGCGGTTATCCCGGCCCGCGCTCACGCGGCACCTCGCGCGGTGATTACGAGCTGGCGAACCAGTATCTTCAGGAGCTGGCGAACACGACCGGCGGGCGTGAGTATCGCGCGGACAGTTTGCAGAACATGTCGTACGCGTTTGGGAATGTGGCGGAGGAGTTGAGAAGGCAGTACAGCATCGGTTACTACCCGAAGCGTCCGCCACAGGCAGGGCAGCGGCGGCAGATCAAGGTGCGGGCGCGGCAGCCCAACCTTGCCGTCCGCGCACGCGACAGTTACGTCTTCAATCCGTCCGGGACGGCGGTAGTCGATTCCTCGCAGCGCGCAAATCCACCCGTCATGCGCCGCACGTTTTGAAGTCGTGAATCCATTTGAATCGATCGTTCCCTGGCCGCGGGATCATTGTCCTGGTGCTTGACGAAGGGCAGTTGTCACGCGGTCTTTCGTTTCGGATGATGGCACGTCTTGCTGTTCCCACCATTCAAGCGTGCCAGGATGGATTTGGGCCCCGCCGCTGAGCAACGCTTCAATAATTTCGGCGTGAGTTCTTTCGTGTTCGTGAATTGCGCTCCAAAGAGCCTGACCTAAAACTGTACCGCCGTACCTATTCACGATCTCCATCGGAACTTTTCGATCAATCATCACTTTGACGACCTCGAGCCGGCCACACGAAGCTGCGTAGTGAAAGCCATTCATCCCGGAGCGCATACCCGCAACCGGGTCGACGCCTTTATCTAACAAATGCGCTACGACCTTGGAGCGACCTAGAAACGAAGCACATGTAACTGTCTCGGCAAGAGCTTCGGGTTCATTTTGAAAGTAGCCACGGTCAAACCACTCCATTATCTGACGGTCAAACTCGTCGCCGCCGCCAAGCGCCTTCTCAATCCGAAAGTAAGCGCCATCCGTGATGTCTTTGACTGCCTGTTTCCACAATTCGTCCATATCAAAATCGACTGCTCCGAATTAACTGGTGACAATAGCGGGTACGACGAGAACAGTAAATCTTTGGCGCAGCGGGCCTGCAACTACGAGGCGGGCGCGGGGCGGGTCATCAACTCGGCCGCGGCTGGTTCCATCGCGGGTAGACGCACGGTTAAGACGGCGCCGCCGTTCTCACCGCCGTTGCTCGCCGAGACGGTGCCGCCGTGCAGCTCAACCAAATGCCGGACGATCGCGAGTCCCAATCCCAGCCCGCCATGCTTTCGCGTGCTCGATCCGTCCGCCTGGCTGAACCGATCGAAGATCCGTGGCAAAAACTCCGCCGGCACTCCTGGACCTGAATCCTCGATGCGAATCTCCGCCAGCGAATCCTCCTGCTTGAGATAAACATCGATCGCCCCTTGCGCCGGCGTGAACTTCACCGCATTCGCGAGCAGGTTCCAAAGCACCTGTTGCAACCGTTCGACGTCTGCCCTGACCATCAGACCGGGCGCGCCGAAGTGCGTGCGGATTTGGATCTCTTTCGCTTCGGCAGCGGGCCGTATCGCATCGATCGCCGCATGAATCACCAACAGCAGATCGAGCGGCTGCGTATTGATTCTCAACTTCCCGGTGACGATGCGCGACACGTCGAGCAGGTCTTCAATGATCTGCTTCTGCATCGCCGCGTTGCGCTCGATCACTTCCAGCGCATGCGTCATTCCTTCCTTGTCGAGCTGTCCGCTGCGCAGCAATCGTGACCAACCGACGACCGCATTCAAAGGCGTGCGCAGCTCGTGCGACACAGTTGCCAAAAACTCTTCCTTCAAACGGCTCGCTTCTTCAGCCTCTCGCCGCGCGCGGCTCTCGCGCTCTAAAAGATCCGCTCGCTCGATCTCCGCTTCGACAGCGGGCGTAATATCCAACGTCACGCCGCGCATGCCGACCGGCCCAGTCTCATCGGAAACGACGATCGACTGCGACTCGACCCAGATCTCACGACCATCCTTGCGCTGCCAGCGAAAACGGATAGACCCGCCTTTGCCCGACGCGAAGATCGCCGCCGCTTCCGCTGCCGCTCGTTCCTTGTCGTCCGGATGAACAATCGTCAACCAGAAATTGGGCGTCGATGACCACTCCTCGCGGCCGTAGCCCAACATCTTCTCGACGTGACTGCTCACAAAGTCGATGCGTTGATTACCTGCGTCGGGATTGCCCCACGCCTCCCAGACGACGCCGGGTACGTGCGCGACGATGTCTTCGATGCGCTGCCGTTGCAGCTCCACTTGCGAGCGCAGCTTGTCTTTGTCTGACTCCGCCCGGTGCCGTTCATTCGTCACCGCAGCAACGAGCAGCGTCATCAACGTGCTCGTGCCGACAAACGAGATCAGGAGCATCAGCGATGCGTTCGGGTTACCGAGCAGAAACGGACCGTAACCGCGTCGCGCACCCCAGAGCGCCACCACGGCCATCACGACGATCGCACTCGTCACTACTCGCTGGTCGAATTTCAACGCCGCCCACAGCAGGCACGGAAGACAGAGATAGGCCAGCGGGTAAGTCTTCACTCTTCCCGGAAACCAGCCCGCAAAGACGATCAGTACGACAATCAACAGCAGCACAAACAGCGACGCAATCTCCGGCAGCTCGCGCGAGTCGAAAGTCGCGCGCTTGCTCCACGACAGCAACAGCGAGCCGACGATCAATGCACCGAAGCCGTCGCCCATCCACCACGTCAGCCACAGCGCGGAGAAGCGCGTCCACTCAGCCGGGTTGCCGAGACAGAGACTCAAGCTCCCGATCGTCGCACTGACGAGCGGCGCCACCACCGCCGCGCAGACGACGAAGCTCATCACCTCGCCAACGGAGTCGAGCGAGTTGCGCCAGCGGACGGCTTTACGCAACAGGCAGTAAGCCACCAATGCCTGCAACGTGTTGCCGATGGCGATGCCGAAGGATGAAGCGACCGAAATGTCCGTCGGCAGGTTGGCGGCTAGCGCACCGGCGAAGATGCCCGGCCACAGTCGCAGACCGAAGATCAGCAACGAGGCGATCGCAATGCCGGCGGGCGGCCAAACAGCAGTGACGTTTGTGTGCAGGAAGGCGAGCGAGAGCCCGAGTTCAGCCGCAGCGAAGTAGGTGATCGCCACGAGCACGTTGAGGCCAATCAGTTGCAGGGGGTTGCGTTTCATCGAAAGGCCCGGATTAAGATCCGCATCGAGAGTCTAGATCCGCGTCGATCACTAAGCAACGTGTTCGTGCTGTAAAACGGCACAAAAAAGCGCGGCGGTTTTTGCCGTCCGCCGCGCCAACTATACCCACAGGAGGAAAGGGGTATTCAACGGGCGAAAGTATAGATGATTCGGTCTGGACTGGCAATGTGCAGTTCCGCACGCGGACGCGCCTTTGAACGACGCGATTATGCGTAAATCGACAGCAAAGAATGTCAACGACCTCTTATTCGGCAGTGCGGCGCACGCGTGCTTCACGCCCTCTCTTATTAACCAAATCGCAATCGGAGGAACACCCAGAACCGGGAGAAGTTGGATATTTTTCAGCTTGGATTCTAGCGCTCATTGAGCGCGCTCATACAGAGCACGAGCTGCCTTGAGAAAATAGTTTAACTATGTTCGACAGCGTACTGACTTAATTCACTAACGGCCCTAGAGTTCGACAAAACAATAAGCGGGTGGCCGGGCACCGTATTCTTTCCCAAACCTTGAGAAACATGAGGTGTCCGGCCGTTTCTTTCACAGCCCAAGATTTCCGGAAAAAAATGAAAGAGTTTTCGCGTTCGCAGCGGCCATTCCCCCGGGCGGACATCATCATGCAACCAGAGAAAATGCGTCGCATTCTCTACATTGAGGATCACGCTGACACTCGCGAACTCGTTACTCTCCTACTCGCCCAGAAGAGCTACGAAGTCGTCACCGGCTCGACTATTAAAAGCGGCATCGCCTTAGCAGCTTCAGAAGACTTTGATCTTTACTTGTTGGATTCATGGCTGCCAGACGGTTCAGGTCTGGAGCTGTGCCAGCAGATACGTGAATTCGATAAGACGACGCCGATCCTTTTTTACTCGGCAGCAGCCTACAACACCGATTGCGACAAGGCGCTGAAGTGTGGCGCACAAGCCTACCTCGTCAAGCCAAGTCAGCCGTCGGAGTTGTGCGATTTGGTGACCGATCTAATCGAGTATTCACGGCAGAGACGTCGCAGCATAGCGGTTTGATTCGAGTGGCGGCCAAATGCTTCGCCACAGCAAACCCGACAACCAGAGAACAACCGCCGTCGCCAGAGTGAGTACGAGCCAGAACGCCCAGTAGGATGGAAACGTCCGTTCCCAGCCCGGCTGGATTGCGTGTGCGAGGTTTACGTTTAGGTTTGGCGCAGTGATGAAGCGCGAGAGTAATTGCACCACCAGGTACCAGCCGAAGGCGTACGTCCACGAGTTTCGATCCATGCGGTAATGCTTGAGTGCAAACGCCGCGACCGCCAGCCCACCGACGTGCGCGAGTGTCGAAGTGAAAAAGACGCCCCACGCGAGCACGACGTAAAGAAACCAAATCAGCAATCCGGGAATCGTCCAGATCGCCGCGACGCGAACCAGCAACGGCTTCTCGAGGAAGAGTCCGAGCGCGAGCAGCAGATTGCCGATGTTGCACATCCAGAGCAGGTGCCCGAACTCGTTGATTTGCCAGTAGTGCACGCCCTGCGCAAGAAAGAAGAGGAGCGGCAGCAGGCCGAGGAGTCGCAGGCGCGTGTTCGGCGAAAGGTTCATTGGTCTCGTCCAGCATATCGTCGCTGATCGAGGTAAAAAAACAAAGCACTGTCTTGACAAGCCGGGGCCGTGAACGGAGACTGTCTCCCAGAAATCATGAGTTCGCTGGAAGATCTCCTCAGCAAATCAATCCCGGAACTGAACAAGCTGTTCGTCGAGCGTCAGCGGCGCGTGCCTAAAGGTTTACTTGAAGCACTGGACGTCGATCGCCGCCACGGCGCGCAGCAGCTCGCGCGTCGCATTCGCGAGCGTTATCGGGAGAATCGTTCCGAAGGACAGCGTCTGCACTTCCTGCTGCGTTTCGAGATCGAGCTCTGGTCACAGGGTTTCGGTCTCGTGGCGGGAGTCGACGAAGCAGGCATGGCGCCGCTCGCCGGTCCCGTCGTCGCCGGCGCGGTGATCCTACCGCAGAACTACAAGCTGCGCGGCCTTAACGACTCGAAGAAGATCCTCGATCCCGAGAAACGAGACGAGCTCGCCGTGCAGATCAAACAGGACGCGATCTGCTGGTCGGTCGGTGTCGCGGCAGTCGAGGAGATCGACAAGATCAACATCTATCACGCCGGACTACTCGCGATGCAACGTGCGGTTGAAGGATTGAGCTGCGCGCCCGACTTTATCCTCGTCGATGCGCGCCGCATTCCCCACACCCAGACTCCCCAGCGCGGCATCATTCGTGGCGACGCACTCTCGGCGAGCATCGCCGCCGCATCGATCATCGCAAAGACGACGCGCGACGCGCACATGCTCGAGCTCGATCAGATGTATTCCGGTTACGGGCTCGCATCGCACAAAGGTTACCCCACGCCCGAACATTGCCACGCCCTCAAGTCTCTCGGCGCGCTCCCGATTCATCGCCGCAGCTTTGCCCGCGTGCGTGAAGCCCTGGGCCTCGATCCGATTCAGACTGATCTCTTCCCCGGCGCGTTCGAAGAGCAACTCGCCCCTGCCTCCAACATCGCAGTTGAAGAATCACTTTAACGGTTACTTCACGTATGGCTTCATCATCACTCAGCGAGTACAAAAAGAAGCGGAAGTTTGATAAGACTCCGGAACCCGGTCCCACGAAAAAGCGGACGCGCACGGGCCGCATGTTCGTCGTGCAGAAACATCGCGCGACCCAGTTGCACTACGACTTCCGTCTGGAAGTCGACGGCGTGTTGAAGTCGTGGGCCGTGCCGAAAGGACCTTCACTCGATCCAAAGGTGCGCCGTTTGGCGATGCAGGTCGAGGATCATCCGGTCGATTACGCGAAGTTTGAAGGCGTGATTCCGGAGGGTGAGTACGGCGGCGGCACAGTGATGGTCTGGGACTACGGAACGTACAAGCCGGAAGGCGATCTCACGCCAAGCGAAGCGCTGCGCAAAGGCGACTTCAAGTTCACGCTCGAAGGCGAGAAGCTGAAAGGCTCGTGGGTGCTGGTGCGCACGCGCGAGCGGCAGTGGCTGCTGATCAAGCATCGCGATTACTACAACACCGAGGAAGAAGTGACGGAGCTCGCGCCCGTTTCGATCCTGACGCGTCGATCGTTAGCGGAGATCGCGGAAGACGAAGGCGGAAACATCAAGAAAGCAGCGACCGGCGATCCGAAAAAGATTCCGCCTCGGACCGGCGTGAAGCGTCGCAAGAAAGGCGCGAAGGCGAAAGTCTGGCACAGCAACCGGGCATCGTGAGTCGTTCGTCAGAACAGCGCGCGGTACGAGAGCTTGCCTTTGCTTATTCTCGCTGCCGAAGTAAACGGATGCTCTTCCGTCTTGTTTGCATCGATGATGTGCAGCACTTCGTGTCCTGCTGCTTTTAAATAGTCGGCGAGCAAGCTGCGATGACAGCGCCACCAAACCGCTTCCGCACACATCACCGCGACACGCTTGTCAGCCGCCAGCTCAAGTAAATCTTCAACTCCGCTTTTGAATTCATCCGTTTCCATGTGGTCGGCATAACCGCGAAACTGCGCGTTGCGCCAGGCAGTATTGTGTGAATCGGCACGCGGCGCCCTGCGCCCACCGAGCCGCGGCTCATGCTTGTATTCGATCTTGCTTTGCATGAGAGAGTCCTGTAGCTCAGCTTTATTGAACTGGGGATAACGGCGAGATCCCGGATACGTCCGCACGTCAACTAAAACCTCAATCCCGTGCGCGGTCAGAAGCTCAAGAAACTTCTCAGTGGTTCGCGTCGAGTGGCCGATCGTCCAAAGCGTCAACTGCTTCATTGCGTTCTTACTTTAACTGTAGGCCCGCCGACCGTTAAAGATACGCTTCAAGTCGAAAGCGTCCTTTCGCGGCATTGAGCGGCGCCCAGAGATCGCCGAGCTTGCGCACCCGCGCCGGCACATTGTCGATGCGGAAGTCTTCCATCCTCACGCCGCGCTCCAACTCCTTCCACGTGATCGGCGTCGACACACATGGCACTTCTTTCGGCCGCACCGAGTAGACTGAAGCCAGCGTTCGTCCCCACGCATTCTGATTGTAATCAACCAGCACTCTCCCCTTCGGCCGCTTCGAGACCTGGTACACCGCGGTCAGCAACTTCGGCTCTTGCGATGCGACGGCGCGGGCGAACTCCTTAGCGAACGTCCACACCTGTTTCTGCGTTGGGCCACGCTTGATCGGAATGTAAATGTGAATGCCCTTCGAGCCGGTCGTCTTCACGTAGTTCGGAATCTTCAACGAATCAAGCGCGAGACGCAGAAAGAGCGCCGCCTCGCACACCTTCTCAAACGAAGCACCGGGCACCGGATCGAGATCGAAATGCAGATAATCCGGGCGATCCACGTCGTCGCAGCGCGCGTACCACTGGTTCAGGTCGATGCAGCCGAGATTGATTACCCACATCAACGAGGCGAGATCCTGAATCATCGGAAAGTTAATTATGTTCGTCGACTCATGCTCGATCTCACAGATCTCGATCCACTCGGGCCGCGGCGAGGGCGCGCGCTTCATGAAGAAGAAGTCGCCGGCGGCGCCGTTTGGATAACGCTTCATCACCATGGCGCGGTCCGTCAGGTGAGGGAGCAGCACGGGCGCGATGTCGATGTAATACTGAATCAGGTCTCGCTTCGTGACGCCGAGCTTTGGCCAGAAGAGTTTGTTGAGGTTGGTGAGCTTCACGACGCGATCGCCGAATTCGACGTCGAGCGTGTTCTTCTCTTTCGGGAGCTTGATGTGCGGGACGGAGGTTTTCCGGCGTTTGGCGGGAGTTGATGTCCGGTGAACGACGGCCGGGTGATACTCCCGTGTCGGAAACTTTGCGTGCGGCATTACCTAAGGTTTAACTTTAAGCGCAACTTCTTCGATCTCTTTTTCGACTGCTTTCAAACCGTTGAGCAGGACGCTTCGATGCGCGGGATGCCGGGCGCGCTCGAGTTGCTGGAGCAGGCGCGACTTCGAAAGTTTGAGAGAATCGAGTCGTTCCTTGAGCGCACGCTCTTCAAGTGAAACCTGAGGTCTCCCCGCTTGAGCCTGACGCTCCCCTTCCTCGATCTGATCCGCAACCGCTTTGCTTTCCCAACCACGAGCCATGACTAAATCACCGTGCCGTCGGCGATCACCGCGTTCTTCGGAATGATGATGATGCTGTCGCGAATGAAGTAGGCGCCGCCGGGACCGTCGGCGGTCGTTGCGCCTGCTTCGTTCAGCAGTCGCGCGTTCTTTCCGATGCGTGCGTTCTTGTCGATGATGGCGCGCTTGATGACAGTTCCCTCCCCTATACCGACGCGCGGCACGCCCCGGTTCAAGTCGGCGCGCATCTCTTCGAACGTCTGGTAGATGTCCGCGCCCATCATGAATGACGCCTCCAACTGCACGCCTTTCGAGATGCGGCTGCGCAAGCCGACGACGGAGTTCATGATCTTCGCGCCGTTCATGATGCAGCCGTCGCTGACGATCGAATCGTTGATCTCCGTCTCTTCGATCTTCGACGGCGGTAAGTAACGAGCGCGCGTGTAGACCGGAGCTTCAGCATCGAACAGGTTGAACTTCGGAATCTTGCTCGTCAGATCGAGATTGGCGCGATAGAACGCGCCGATGGTTCCGATGTCTTCCCAGTAGCCGTCGAATAGATGCGCCTGCACGTGCCCCGCGCTGATCGCAGCGGGAATGACGTCTTTTCCGAAGTCGACCCACTTCGGATCTTCCGACAGGAGTTGCTCCAAACGGTCGTACTTGAAAACGTAGATCCCCATCGACGCAAGAAACGGACGGCGCGTCGCTTCGTTCGCATCGAGACCGAGCTTCGTCGTGTCGACTTGCATCGAGAGCAGCTCGTCGCCCTTCGGCTTCTCTTTAAACTCGACGATGCGCCCGCTCTCGTCTGTCTTCAGCAGACCAAACTCACTCGCCGCACGCGCCTCGCACGGGATCACCGAGACGGTTACATCAGCGCCGGAGTCGTGGTGACGCTGGAGAAACTCGCGATAGTCCATGCGATAGAGATGATCGCCGGAAAGGATCAGCAGCGTGTCGATGCCCCAGTCGCGAATGTGCGGCAACACTTGTCGCACCGCATCGGCTGTTCCCTGAAACCACTGCGGGCTCTCGGGCGTCTGCTCGGCGGCGATGATCTCGACGAAGCCGTTTGAAAACTGCGAGAAGCGATAAGTCTGCGCGATGTGACGATTGAGTGAAGCGGAGTTGTACTGCGTCAAAACGAAGGTGCGCAGGATGTCGGAGTTGATACAGTTTGAGAGTGCGATGTCGACGAGGCGGTATTTTCCGCCGAGTGGGACGGCGGGTTTCGAGCGCTGTTGCGTGAGCGGAAAGAGGCGGTTACCGGCGCCGCCGCCGAGGATGACTGCCAACAGTTTTGGGTTCGCAGGCATGCGTCAATCTTTGCACGGAGAAGAATAGTTGGTTAGTACGCTAACGACCGGAGCTTGCGTACGCTCGAACGCCTTTTAGTTTGCTGACGTTGCGATTTCGCTACAGCAGCGTCGTGGTCAGTCGGCTTCTAGCGCGATCTTCACGCCGACGCTCGCGCCGCAGGCGCTAGTACGCTAATGATCTTGAATCCGTGGCCGTTTTTGCTCCGGCCGCTTCTTGCGCGATCTTCACGCCCACGCTCGCACCGATGCGCGTCGCGCCGGCTTCAACCATCTTGCGCGCATCTTCCAGTCCCTTCACACCGCCTGAAGCTTTGACACCCAGCTCCGATCCGACGGTGCGTCGCATCAACGCCACGTCGGCCACCGTCGCGCCGCCTTTCGAAAACCCGGTCGACGTTTTTACAAAATCCGCGCCGGCGTTTTTGGCGGCGAGACAAGCGCGCACCTTTTCGTCGTCCGTCAACAACGCCGTCTCGATGATCACTTTGCAGATCGCGTCGTACTCATGCGCCACCTGCGCCACGGAACGGATGTCGTGCTCGACGAGACAGTCGTCGCCGCTCTTCAATGCGCCGACGTTGATCACCATGTCGACTTCCTTCGCTCCGTCGAAGATCGCTCGCCGCGCTTCGTAAGCCTTCACATCCGGGAGCGTCGCACCCAGTGGGAATCCGATGACCGTACAAACCGGAATGCCGCTGCCACGCAGATTACAGGCTGCGATTTTGACCCACGTCGGGTTCACGCAAACCGACGCGAAGCGATACGTCGCTGCTTCCTGGCAGAGCTTTTTGATGTCGTCG
>JBKPPP010000046.1:0-15580 GCA_046733615.1 Acidobacteriota bacterium
GCGGGACAGAACGTGCCAATTCCCCGGCGGATTGTTCGCTACTACAACCTGCCGGTCGAGAGCGGCATTCTTGTTGTTTCGTTTGAAGAGAACAGTCCGGCGCAGAAGGGCGGCTTGCGCGAGGGCGATATCATGTTCGGCTTCGACGATCATCCGACCGCCGGTATCGACGATCTGCACAAGCTGCTGACCGAGGAACGCATCGGATACAAATCGACGTTGTCGGTCATTCGCGGCACGCAGAAGTTGAGTCTCGAGGTGATCCCCGCCGAGTCGAAGCGATCATGACAACGCGCGGCGTACACGCTCGTGTTGACTCTCGAAGATGCGCGCGGATCGCGAGAGTGAGAAGAGATAGAGCGCGAGAAACAGGAGCATGAGGAGGACGATCTTCCAGAGTGCTCCGTAGCGCTCCTGATAGAGCCAGTAGACCGTTAACGCCGAAGGCACCGCACAAAAGATCATCCCCATCAGCACATCCACCGCCGAACCACCTGACGCGAAACGATAGAACTGCATCTTGAACGGCTGCCGGACTGACAGCCAGTTTCCGTAAGTCGCGTAAGCCAGCACGAGAATCACCAGTTCAAGGAAGCCAAGCAAACCAATCCCCGCGCCGAGTTGCCAAAGCGACAGCGGCAGCGATGCGACGAACAGGATCAGCATGAGAGTCGCGAACGTCAGGTTCTTGCTGAACAGTATCTCCCTGCCGCCGAGTGGGAAAGTCGTGTAACGATCGAGACCCAGCGGCGTGTCGAGGCCGAAGCTGTTGAACGCGATGCTGACGCACGGGAGAAAAACCAGCGCGATCAGGATCCAGAACACGACCGGCGCGGGTGACGGATCGGAGGTGACGTACATGTTGGCGAAGACGACGATCGGCAGGGCCAGGTAGAGATCGAACAGACGGCTCGAGTAGCCCAGATCTTTTTTGATCAATCCGCCAAAGCGTCCGGGAAACTCGACTGCCTCGAAGAATGCCGAGCGCGATGAGCGGCGGCCATGTCGTGGTTGCAGACTTAAACCGAGAGTCCAAAACGAGAGCAGGAGACTCAGCAACGACAAACCAGCGAGAATGAACAGCGAACGTAATGCGTTCGAAGATACTGCGGCGTCCGCAGCGAGGCTGGCAGGCAGGAAGAATCTAAGAAATGAGATCTTCTTGAGCCAAAACAAACCGAGCGCAACGCTCACAGCAAAGAGTATCGCCAGTGATACCTTTCGCATCAGAGCGTTGCTGAGCAGGTGTGTGATTACAAGGCTGGTGAACAACCCGAGCAGTAAAAGCAGCACGAGCGCCGCGGCGCCTACGCGAGGATGAGCGCTCGCGGCGAGCGGATAACCGAGCGCCAGCGAGCAGACGACGATGACCCACGTGGCCGGCGAAAAGAAAACGGATGCGAGTCGAATCGCGAAGAGATCGTTCAGCGTGAGCGGAAAGTGAAGCAGCTCGCGGCTCGAGATCGAGCGGCGCGACTCGCTCATCACCGGCAACAGCCAAACGAGAAACACGATCGTCAGCAGCGTCTCGTATCTCGGCGTCGCGCCGCGCGCGAGTTGCGCCGACGTTCCCGGCAGGTACTGCAAATACCTGATGAGGCCCATGCCGCCCACCAGAACCAGCACGCCAACGTTGTTCTTCTTGAAATTCCCTGCCCGGCGAAAGCGCCGCCAGTAGGCGCGCCACTGACACTGAAGTATCGCCGTTATCCGATCCATTCGAACTCCTCGACCGTTCGTCGCTCGACGTGCTGAAAGTAGATGTCTTCGAGTGTTTGCCCCCGTCCGATCGTCTCTTCGATACTCCGCGCGCAGACGACTTCGCCGTGCACGATGACGGCGAAACTGTGCACCAGCCGCTCGACAACTTCCAGGATGTGTGAAGTGAGAAAGACGGTGACGCCGCGGCGCGCCATCAGCAGTAACAGGTCCTTGATGCTGCGCGAAGCGACCGGGTCGATTCCCTCGAAGGGCTCATCGAGAAACAGCACCTTCGGGTTGTGCAGCAACGCCATCGCCAGCCCGCACTTCTTTTTCATCCCGAACGAACACTGCTCGACGAATGCGTTTCGGTCGGCCCACAAGTCGAGATAGTTGAGAAGCTGTTGGGCGCGCGCTTCGGTCTCGGCACGGCTCAAACCGTAGATTGGCCCACACATCTTCAGGTGTTCCCAGATTGTGAGCGAGTCGAAGAGCGCGAGGTCTTCGGGCAGCACTCCGATCTTCTGTTTCACTTCGACGGGCGCGCGCAGAATGGATGAGCCATCGATGAGCGCGTCGCCGGCGGAGGGCTTGAGAATGCCGGTGAGCATCTTGACTGTTGTAGATTTGCCGCTGCCGTTAGGGCCAAGAAAACCGAAGATGGTCCCTTTCGCAACGCGCAGGTTCAGATCGTGAACCGCCACCAGCTCGCCGAATGTTTTCGTCAGTCCGGTTGTTTCGATCATCGTTCGTCTCGAAGTTTAATCCAGATTGTGTGACTAAAAAACAACTAAAGGATCGTTTCCGTGACACACGCCGTTGGAAATCTTTTACGAAACAAAAGGCGGGAGGGTTTGACGATGCGCTGGCGAGGCGAGCGACAGAGTTCGAATATCGAGGATCGACGCGGTATCTCCGCGGGCAAGGTCGCGGTCGGTGGTGGTCTAGGCACAATGCTCATACTGATTATCGCGCTGCTCTTCGGCGCCGATCCGCAGCAACTGCTGGAACAGTTGCCTCAGGGTTCCGACTCGCAGGTCCAGACTTCGCGTCCGAACAATCCTGAAGAGGAAGAGCTGAAGCAGTTTGTGTCCGTCGTGCTGGCGAAGTCGGAAGACGTTTGGGAAGACGTGTTTCGTAAGAATGGGCGGCAGTATCGTGAACCGACGCTGGTCCTGTTTACAGACCAGGTGCGCTCCGCGTGCGGGATTGCGGGCACCGCGGTTGGGCCGTTTTACTGTCCCGGCGACGAGAAGGTCTACATCGATCTCGCGTTTTATGAAGCGCTGCGCCGGCGCTTCAACGCGCCCGGCGATTTCGCGCAGGCTTACGTCGTCGCTCACGAAGTCGGTCATCATGTGCAGAAGCTGCTCGGGATTTCCAATCAGGTAGAAGCAATGCAGCGTCGCGCCAGCGAGACGGAGGCGAACCAGTTGTCAGTGCGGCTCGAGCTGCAAGCCGATTTCTTTGCGGGAGTGTTCGCGCGCTACGTGCAGAACCAGGGCATGTTGGAAGCCGGAGACATTGAAGAAGCGTTGCGAGCGGCGAGCGCCGTTGGCGACGATCAGATTCAACGGCAGACGCAGGGTTACGTCGTGCCTGACTCGTTTACTCACGGTACTTCGGAGCAACGCCTGCGCTGGTTCCGCAAGGGTTACGAAACCGGCGACATACGGCAGGGCGATACGTTCAACACGTCGAACCTGTGATTTGTAACCAGGAGGACGTCACGAGTGGCAAATCAGATTTGTGCGATTCAATTCAATGAAATCGAAGGTCTCGAACGATTCGGCTAACTGCGCGATATTCAACTGAAACACTCTTAGCAGCTCATCGTTTCCAATGTTGCCTGTCGATATAAGTAACAACTTCCACGGTTCGTGCCTCAGCAAAAACGATTCGACAAAATCCGAATCCTTAGTGACGACGATATAATGTTCTGTTAACGAGAAAGTGATTAGTGCTTGATCGGTGGTCCGATTGCCGTGCGGAAGGTCAAGCGTATGTGTTGTTTCAAATCCGGCCACGCTTAGCTCGTGAGCGAGCCGTCGTGGAAGTTGAGCGTCAATGAGGAACTTCATGCCACTATGGGCTCAATACGCTTAATCTGGCTGAGTTGCCTTGCAAAGTCTAATGCCGCGAGGATGTCCTCGCGTTCTAGATCTTCGTAGTCAGCCAAAATCTCCTCCACGGCCATTCCGGAACTCAATAATTCTAGGATAGATTCAACCGTGTATCGGAGGCCGCGAATCGTTGGCTTTCCGTGGCAAATCTCCGGATCCATTGTGATGCGTTCATTCAGATTCATCGGTTACTCCGGTTGGGATTCTAACATAGAGCAGGTTGATCGGGATTCTGCGTCGAATGCATGACCACCCTCTGATGTGTTGTTCCTTGCATTCCTGATATAGTGGGCCAGAATAGATTGGCGCAAGCCTGTTAGCTCCTCCACACTATCCTTCGGAAGTGATCAAATAATGGCACAACTCTGCAGAAACTGGGTGACACGATTACCAGAGCTTACGGTACACCCTTTCAACTACTAACAACTGATTAGAACAAATTGATTCTGAGTTCCTGTCTGTGTGGACGCACGAGTCGGCCCGCTTCGTTTTTGGGCAATGTTGGTGGGGCAGTGTTTGTGGGTCCGGGCACTATAACATACTCGCACCGCTACTTCACCGTGAACTTCGCGGGCGCCACCACCGCGCGCGAGTCGGGGTTGTAGTAGTCGTAAACGACTGACGGCGCGGTCTTCGCATTCAGCCCGAACCGCGGGCGGAACTTAAAATCAAACTTGACGGCGCCGCCGTACGGCCAAAGGTAGAACACAACTCGGTCCGGAAGCACGTCGTACTGATTGATGGCCCAACCCGACGCTTTCATTGCCACATCAATCGAGCCGCGATCGACGTCTGCGCCCGGCGGCAAGCCAATCTCCGCCAACATCATTCCATAACCGCGAAATCCGACGCGCTCCGCCTCGACGTGGCAGACGATCTCGTCGCTAACCTTGCTCTCGGTGCGATTGAACTTCGTTTGCAAGCGGAGACTATTACCATCCGCGCGAGTCGCTTCGGCGCGAGCCCCGTCTGCGTGAGCCTTGAGTGACGCGGAATCGGCCCACGGCACGTAGTAATTCGCGAGCGCCTGCATCGAAGCGAGCGGCGCGCCACCCGGACGCTTCACTTCGATCGTGTTGCGTCCGCCGTGCACAAACTCAGACAGTGCGACCGTTATCGCGCTCACCAAACGATTCGCGGCTAATGGCAGTTGAACCGTTTTCACCACGCGCCCGTTCACCAGCACCTCCGCCGCAGCTTCAGCCGACGCATTCGTTTGACCAGAAGCAGTAGTCGAGAGCAGCGACAACATCGTATCGAGCACGTTGACTGTCGCCTGCGTCGAATACCAGACGCCGTACGAATCTTTCGACTTGACCAGGAAAAGCATAGCGTCGGCGATCAAATCGCGTTCGGCTTCGCAATTCGCATTGGCCGCAGCGCAATATCGCGACAACGCCTGCACGGCGAGGGCGGTTGTTTCAATGCGTCCGGCCCGTCCCCAACCATAGAACGGCGTGTTTGTCTCCAGCGCCCAGTAGACCGTATTACCTTCCCGGTGCGCCAACGAGCGCAGCTTCTCGACCACTGGCTTGGCACGCGTCACATCCTGCGCGTCGAGCGCGGCCAGCGCGTAAGAGGCAAGCAGGTAGGGCTCGTCAATTCCTCGCGCTTCGCGAGCCAGGTAATCAAGCGCCCGCTTGAATGCCGGCGAGACTTCCGCTGACATGTTGCGCGCAAGAATACGCGCAACGTACGCGGTGAGCATCACCGTGCGGGGCTTGTCTTCCGCGTCGGTGGTCCAGTACAGGTTGGGCTTCCAACTTCCGTCCGGCCGCTGTTGTTTGACGAGCCACTCCGCTGTCTCTTTGATCACCTTTTCATCCACCGGCATCACTTCGTTCGCCTCGGTCAAGAAGCGCAACGCAAAGGCGGTGAGCGCAATGTCCGGCTCACCGTGGCCCCAGTAAGTGAAACCGCCCTTCTCGTCGCGATAGTTGAGCAAGCGGCTGTAACCGAGACTCAGATAACCTTCGGCGCGCGCACGCAGTGGAAACACTTCGCCAGTCTCTTTGTGACGCCGCAACAACAACAGACTCGGATACGTCGAAGAGATCGTCTGCTCGCCACAGCCATACGGCCGCGCCATGATCGCTTCAACGCCTTCGATCACATGAGCGAGCAGGTTCGGATAGATTTTCAACTCCGCGGAGGTGGAATCCGGGATCACATTCTCCGGCAGCGTCAGCTCTACCGCCGCCGAGCTGCTCAGGATATTGCCGTCGCTGACCGACTGCTCTTCGCCGTCAGGATGAACGGTGATTGGCTTCTCGATCGCGTCATTGGCGTCGCCCGCGACCGCGGTGAGGCGCTGCTTGCCGTCTTTGATTGCACTGTTCGCGCGGAAGTCGAAAGTTTCACGTCCCGCATCTCCCGCCGCGACTGACGTGCTCTTGCGTGCCGGCCCAAGCAGAGAGAACCAGTTCTCCGGTTTTATCTCCAGATCGACTTTCTGTTCGCGGTCGAGATAGTTGCGCACGACGACGGGCAACGAAATCTCGTCACCGGTGGTGAGAATGCGCGGCGGATCGTGTTCGACGAAGAACGGCTGAAACGCTTTGATCTCGGTTTCAGTGGCACCGATGTAACCATCTTCAGTCGAGCCGATGACGGCCAGCTTCCAGGTCGTAATGTTGTCGGCTAGTTTGAAATTGATCTGCGCGAGGCCGCGCCGATCTGTTTCCAGCAAAGGCTGCCAGAACAGCGTTTCCGGAAAGTATTCGCGCAGCCGCGGCGTCGTGAGCATCTGCGGCGACGTACCGGCTTTTGTGACGACCATCACGTTCCGGCGAACAGTCGTGCTGGTTGCGTTCACCGAACCATCAACCGAAAAAGTAAACTGCGCCGGGCCACCTGTCACCATGACGGTTTCCGCAACGGCGCCCACCTGAAGCGTGACGTTGACCTCCGTAAGGTTCGAAGCGGCAACTATGACATTCGTTATTACGGTTATGGAGAATCCGGGCACTTCGTAGCGGAGGTTGTAGACACCCGGCGGCAGGTCGGCGATGTTGTACCTGCCCTCGTCATTGGTTTTGGTCTGGTACTGCTGATGCTGGAACGTGGGGATGACCTTGATTTCAACGTTCGGAATAACTGCTCCGTTTGGATCAGTCACAACTCCGTAGATCGCTCCGTTACGGCCGGAAAGCACAATCGAAGGAGCCTGTGTTTGCTTTACGCGATCCCCACGGCCCTCTTCAAAGAGGACGCCCATGAAAGTCGCCACCGTGAAATCGTCGATCGTTCCCGCCTTACCGTCTGGTCCGATGCTGCGCAACATCACGAATCCGACTGTTTGCGTGATGGGAGTGATTTGGGTCCGCTGCGCCCCGACCTCGCGGAAGTTCGCGGTGTTTTCAATTCGCAGCCGGTCGGTGTAGAGCGATTGAGTTTTGAAAGTGGCGTAATACGGCTGGCTCCACGGGTCGCGCATAGATTCCAGCGGCGCGCCGGAGTTGCGCAGTATGTCGCGCAGCTCCTGATCACTTTGCGGAAATCTCCCGGTGCTTTCCGTGTTTTGATCGATCACGGCTTTGACGCGCGTGCGCGACTCGGCGAAGTAGTCGATCGGCGAACTCCAGATCGTGAAATCGTCCGCACCGGGCTCGCTGGAGAACTTTTTGTCCGTCCCGCTGCTGACGATGTTGAGCACGTAGTGGCTGTCGACCACCTTGAAATCGAAGCGGTATGGTTGCGCCCAGCGATCGCGCAAGTTGTCGAGCACGAAGGCCTCTCGCGCGAGTTGGTCACGAAGCGCCGGCAGATCGCGAATGTAGCCGCCCGTTCGCTCGTGGTACTTGCGAACCGCGCGATCGAATTCGACACCGGTGGGAATAAAGTAGCGCCATGCCAAACTGTCGACGGAAAAGTCGTCGCCGCTGCCGAACTTCTTATCTGCTCCTGCCGTGATCAGAGTGAGAACATCCGACTGCTTATCGAGTGAGAAGACCGGACGAAAACGCACGCCCCACGGATCGACCACCTGATCGAGATCGATCCGCGACTCGAGCAGAAAACGACGCAGGCTGGTTTCGTCGGTCGGATATTGCAGTGTGCGCTCGTAACGCTTGTTGAGGGCGTCGAAAACAGGCTTCAACTCCGCTTTGACAAGCGCGGTAAAAATTGGTGTTTGCTCCGTCTCGTATTCATCGCTGTGGTAGAAGTTTGGGTAGTAATTCCGGTTTTGGTTGAGCAGGATCTCCGCAATGAGATCCATTTCCGGCGGGACCAGCTCGCGTGGGTCGAGGTGTTGAAGCCGTCGCAGGTTCACTCCACCTATTTGTTCATCCCCACCCTCGTAGTTCCGCATCCAGGTGTCGATCGGATCGAAAGTGTGACCGAATTCCTGGTCGGTGCGAAATCGCTCTTCGACTGCCTTGTCGATGATGGCGACGCCCAGAGCGCTTTCCGCCGCACGACCTTCCGGCGCTCGCACCGTAAAGCTGACCTGCGCGTCTTCGCCCGGGCGATAGGTCGTTTGCGAAGGCCGCAAGCTCACGTTGAGGTCCGTATTGCGCGGATAGAGAATCGTGCGAACGCCGGTCGTGCGTGAGTATTGGGCAAACTTCGTGTAAGCAGCGATGGTCAGTCTGTCTTTGAAGTCGCTCTTGTAAGGGAATGTGACTGAGCCCCGGCCATTTCGCAGTTGCACGCGTTCGGAGCGAATCACAGTCGAGTCGCTAATCAGATCGACGATCACTGTGCGCTCAGGAACGGCGGCGGTGGTGATGAAAGTTGTAATCGGTTCACCGGATCGATAGATCGACTTGTCGGTAGAGACGCGGAGCGTCGGATCTTCATCAAACCTTATCTCCTCTTTCTCCATCCCACCGCGTCCCTGCGCATCAAACGCGGTCGCCCTCAGCTCAAAATCGATCTCGGATTCGAAGCCCGAGGGAAAACGAACGTCACTGACTTTTGCCACGCCGTAACGATTCGTCTGGACCTGGGCCAACTGCCGGACGACGACCGTTTCAGGCGGCCGCTGATGGTAGTAGACGTTGCCGGTTGCGAGCGCGAGATTAACTTTGCACCTTGCGGGTGAGCCATCGGCGTAGGTAGTGACCACAAAAAAGTTAATCGGCAGCGTGCGGTTGTTGTTGTAGTCGTTCAGGAGATGGACGTGGATCGGCTCTTTCGTGACGCGTACATCGAAGCGGCGTTGTTCGGTCCGGTTAGTGGTGGGTTCCGTGAAGTACGCGGTGTAGGTGACGTCCTGGTAGAGACTGTAACTCTCACCCTTGAGATCTTCGTGATCCTTCGCGAGATCGATACGGGCGAGAAAAGCGCCCTCCGAATCCGTTTCGCCTTCGTATTTATCACCCTCTTCAACTTCCCACTTCTGTTCGCGATAGTTCCACTCGCGGTCCGTTTCGCGCACGACGCGCACGTGCCCGCGCGTCAGCGGTTTCCCGAACAGATAGTCAGCCTTCACTCGTACTTCCGCATTCTGGCCGGGCAAGTAATAATCGCGATCTCGTTTGACGCTCACCGTGAAGTTCGGCAGATCGTAACGACTGATGCGAACATCGCGGATCATCTCCTGCCCCTCCTCGCCACCTTCAGCGCCAACCCGGATGTGGTAATCGCCTAACCGCGTATTCTCGGGGACGGGCCAATCGGTAGCGGCGACACCGAAGCGCGAGGTGCTCACGATCGTGCGATAGACAGTCAGATCCTCCGGATCCGTGACCCTGATGAGAACGTTTTGATTTGTCAGCGCTCGCTTCGTCGGGCTGAAGAGCAAGGCGCGGATGTGCATCACCTGGCCGGGTTGATAAAGAGGCTTGTCAGTGGTGATCAACGTCTTGAGCATTTGATCGACATTCACGGTGCCTTTCGCCTCTACGACGTAGGCGCCCTTTGTCGCGATGACGCGGAGCTCGCCCTCAGCCGGTTGAAACTGAGCAGAGCGTTGCGGAAAGCGAAAGTCCAGCGAGGCGTAACCATTCTCATCCGTCACTCGCGAGGCTTCGAGTTTCACGTTGCCGGAGTTCTCGTCGAATTTTATTTCCGCCTTGACGGGAATGTTCGCCGCGGGTTTGTTTGTGATCGGATGAACTGCGCGGATGCGTGTGTGATAAAGCGTTCCTTCGCGGGCGACGTCCGAGGCGGCGACCTGTAACTCGAAAAGATCCGGCGTCATCTGCGACAGCGAAATGATCCCTTCGGTGATTGCGTCCGGCGAGCCTTCATTGCTCAAACGATAACGAAGCCGGTGCCACGGTAATTGGGAATGCTCTTTATATTGGAGACTCGATATCGAGAAGGGCAGATTGAGGCGGAGTGTTTGCGAGCCGGGCGCGATCGCTTGAAGAGTGTTACTGCGAGCAATGACACGGTCGGTCGGCGTCAGCAGCTCGAGCTCCACTTTCGCTTTGAACGGCTCTCGCGAAGAGTTTTCGACGACCAGCAGCACTCCAACCGGATCGCTCTGAAGTAGCACTCGGCTGTTGGCTTCGTTGACGCGGAGCTCGCCATTCGCGGTGGTTAGCTGAACCAGCGAGAGAAAGAGGACAGAAAGGCACAACAGGGAAAGAAGCCAGCGATGGCTCATGGTCGCCTCCCCAGATAATGGAGTCTGGTTGTATTAGTTTTGGTCTGGGGAGGGTGTTCACGCGCTGAGATGATCAAAAACGAGTTTCAGTTGTTCGCCGACAATTTTTTGAACTTCATTTACTTGATGCTGATCGTCAGCGAATAAGTGCTCGTGCGTTCATCCGCGTCGACAATGATCGTGTAGTCGCCCGTCTCGGGCAGCGTGCCGGTCCACTCACGAGCATTGTCAGCCACCAGATCCCTGGTCGTCGGGCTCATCAAAAGAAAACGGACTGCTTTGCGTGGCGCTGTCAGTTTTATCGTCATGACTTGTCCCGCACGCGCGCCGACCAGGAGCGTGTCCGGCAAGGCGATCGAGACCTTTCCCTGGAGCGTCGTTTCCGAAGTGCCACGTTTGAACTGCACTCGTCGAAACGCCGGCTTGCTCTGGCCCGTTTCCAATTGAGTGAGGATGTTTTTGGCTTCGCGGTATTTCTTGCCGTCGAACTTGTAGGTCGTCTCTGACTCTGTCGCCGCCGTTTCGCGCGCCGCGATCCGCAGGTCCGTGTAGCCGTTGGTCGCGGTCCTCAGTTTCTCAACTCCGAGTCCCGCGCCGTCGTCGAGGATCGCTTCAAATCCCGACCCGACTTTCCGGTAGATGTAGATCGAACAGTTGACCATGCCGCACGCGCACGGACCGCCCATTTGCACTTCGTACTCGGGCACGCCGTCGCGATTCAGATCGTACTCTTCAACGGTCATCTTCTCCTGCGCGGCCCGCAACCCGCCTTCTTCTTTTTCCACGCACTCGCGCAGCTCTTTGAAGTCTGCGAGCACCTGGTTGAAGAGTCTTGTCTGCAAGTCTTGCTTCTCCTGGTGTTGTTGCGCCGGCGCGTTGAATACCAGCGACGCGAGGAGCAGGCAGTTGGTGAGAATGAAGGCGCAAGCCGTTCGCGTTCGTTGCTGAAGAATCATGGTTGTCGTTAGCTCCGCAAATGCTTAACACTTCGGATTGTCGAAGTGGTTATGTATCGTAAACCGATGCCGGTTTCAATTAACAAACGTGCTTTCGAGCCCGGGTCCAGAGTTGTGGGCGTACAGAAGAAAGCCTCGGGTTCGCGAGGCGTACCTCGTGCGCAAGGAAGTGAGATACCAGACAGAGAGGCCGTTTCATGCGCTCGGCGTTGTGCTCGAGCCGCCGTGGTAAAAGCAGCTCGTTCACGAATGGTCCTACACTGGCCAGGTTCGCTACAAGCTGCAAACGCCGCAGGACCTGTACAGCTTCGAGCTCGCTTCTTATAACAAACGGCTGCGAGACGCGATGCGCAACGTCGACAACTCACTCCTCTATCAACGCGCCTGACCCGCGCCACCGCCGGAATCTTATATAGAACGACGGAACAATCGGTGAGCGCCGGAAGTATAGAGCCGCATGAGTTCCACTCCGATCGGGGAGTCTCCCCAGAAGCTGCTAAGAGTGTGGCCCGGCATCGTCCTTGTCGTGCTGCAATGGCTGGCACGATTTGGTCTGAAGGCGCTCGTGCCCGGCATCCAGGGTTTTGGACTGGCGGTGATGAGCTCGCTGGGACTGACGCTGGCGATCATTATCTGGTGGCTGTTCTTCAGTCGTGCTCGTTGGAAGGAACGTTTCGCTGCTCTCGGCGTGGTGGTCGCGGCGCTCGGCGCCACGTGGCTGCTGAAACACGATTCGATGTGGCTGCCGTGGTTGTTTGCTTACGCGATTCCCGTCCTGTGTCTTGCGTTTGTGACCTGGGCGGTCGCGACTCGCCGCCTGCCCGATCGAGTGCGACACGCGACGATGGTCGCAACGGTCGTAATCGCTTGCGGAGCGTGGTTGGTCGTGCGGCAGGATGGAATCAACGGCGATCACGTGGCCACGTTCGGCTGGCGCTGGTCCGCGAGTCCAGAAGAACGGCTACTCGCGCAAACAGCAAACGAACCTACCGCGCCCACTGCTGCTGCGCCGGCAACAACCAGCACTCCAACCGCAAACACGAGCCCGTCGCCAACGCCTTCACCGTCCGCCACACCCGAAGCTGCAAAGAACGCCGCTACTGCGACAGCAAGTATAGACACACGACCCGACTGGCCCGGCTTCCGCGGAGCTAAACGCGACGGCGTCGTTCGTGGCGTGAAGATCAAAACTGACTGGACCGCGACGCCGCCGGTACAACTGTGGCGACGTCCGATCGGTCCCGGCTGGTCGTCGTTCGCCGTGAACGGCGATCTCATCTACACACAGGAACAGCGTGGCGAGAACGAAGTCGTCGTTTGTTACAAAGCGAGCACGGGCCAGCCTGTCTGGTCGCATCGCGACCCGGCGCGTTTCTTTGAATCGAACGCCGGCGCCGGCCCGCGCGCAACGCCAACGTTGAGCAACGGACGCGTCTACACCTTCGGCGCGACCGGCATCCTGAACGCGCTCGACGCAACGAACGGCGCAGTCGCGTGGACACGCAACGTTTCATCCGACACGGGCGTGAAAATTCCCTTCTGGGGTTTCTCGAGTTCACCTTTGGCGATCGGCGACGAAGTGATCGTCGCGGCGTCCGGCCAGCTCGTCGCGTACGATGCAGCCACCGGCAACAAGCGCTGGACTGGTCCGGCGAGTGGCGGGAGTTACAGCTCGCCGCATCTCGCCACGATCGACGGCGTGGCGCAGATCCTGCTCTTGAGCGGCAGCGGCGCAACGAGCGTCAACATCCCGGACGGTAAACAACTCTGGCAGCACAACTGGTCGAGCAACAGCATCGTGCAACCCGCGGTGACCCCGGAGGGCGACGTGCTACTCACCAGCCAGGAGGCAGGCACGCGCCGCATCGCCGTCAATCACAACTCCGACGGCTGGTCAGTCGCCGAGCGCTGGACCTCAAACGCACTCAAGCCTTACTTCAATGATTTCGTCGTTCACAAAGGCTTCGCTTACGGTTTCGACGGACGCATTCTCGCGTGCATCGATCTGAACGACGGGCAGCGCAAGTGGAAAGGCGGACGCTACGGCAACGGCCAGCTCGTGCTGCTGCCGGATCAGAATCTGCTGCTGGTGCTTTCGGAAGAAGGTGAACTCGTGCTGGTCAATGCGACGCCCGATCAGTTCACGGAGATCGCGAAGTTTTCGGCAATCAACGGCAAGACGTGGAATCATCCGGTGCTCGTACGCGACCTCCTGCTGGTGCGCAACGGCGAAGAGATGGCAGCATTCCGCCTCGCGCGCGCCGAGTGAAGAATCGTTTCATTCCTGAATTCATAATTTCGTTGACAACCTCGACGGCGCGGTGTATTTAAGGGGCGCGTTAACTCAAACGTTTCCAATTGTCCGTCTCGCGCACCTCTCTGCGGGCGGGCGTCGCCAAGGAGGTTTTGATGAAACGAATGCTGACCTTTCGAATGCTGGCCTGGGTGGTGCTCGGCGCTGCTGCCTTGCTGACTCTCACTGCAAATGCCGGCGCCGTTCAGGGTGACAAGAAGATCAGGCTGCTTGACGATTGTGACCCCGTGACCTTTAACCAGGTGCTCGGTGATGGAGCCTGTGTCGGCAACGGCCATACGACCTTTGACGAGTTCATCGCCGAACTGGCAGCGACGCAGGATGCACACAAGTGGCGAAATCAGCCAAGCCAGATGCATCTCAACGTCGGACGGTCGACCCTGATCGAGAATCGTGGTGGTGAAGTGCACACCTTCACGCACGTCGCGGAATTCGGCGGCGGATTTGTTAACGAGCTGAACGGCATTTCCGGTAATCCTGTACCGGCTCCGGAATGTCTCAATTTTGGCTCAATCGTCTTCATTCCGCCCGGCGCGACTACCGAAGGGCCGACTGCCGGCACTTCTGACCTTGCGGTCGGATTGCAGAAGTTCCAGTGCTGCATTCATCCGTGGATGCGTACCGTGATCGACGTTGCCGCTCCCGGGCCGCCGGCCGCAGCGCCCGCGAACGCAAAGCCCGCAGCCGCGGATCACAGTCATCACTAATCCCAAACAAAAGGGCAGGCGCCACGTGCGCCTGCCACTCATCATAGTCAGTTCGTAGCGAGGGTTTTAGTCGTCGCGCAGGAGCGTCAAGCCTTCGACGAGTGGCGGGAACTCGAGCAGTTCGTCTTTCTTCACGCCCCACGTCGTGAACAGGTGGCCGAGCAGGTTTGGCTTTGCCTGTTTGCGGCTGAAACTGATTAACGCCTTCGTCGCGTCGAGGTCCCTCCAGCCGGCGGGCAACACGCGAAACCCTTTGTCGAGAAACATCGGGATTGAAGGATAGTCGTCTCTCGACTCGTAATGCCACGGGCACATGATGATGTCTTTCGGGATCTGGTCGATCGCCGCCGCGGTGCCGTTCGTCGCTGCTTCCCATTCACCAAGGTTGTACTGCTTGCCGTCGATCAGGCGATCAGCCCACATCAGCATCTCGACGCGACGCTGGCGCACGAGGTGCGTGTGCAGCTCGTTGACCGCCTTCGCAAAGAGCACTGCGGGATCTTTGCCTTTCGTCGACGGTGAAGAGTCGGAGCCGAGCAGAAACACTTCGTCCATTCCGACGTGCAGTGCGTCGGCGCGAAACGCGTCGATGATCTCGTCCATCAACTGAAACACTACGCGCCAGACCTCCGGATTCAACGGGTCCCACTCGCGGCAGTAAATGCCTTCATTCTTCGGGAACGCGCCCGGCGTGAGATCAAAATTCGGGTAGACGGTGAGCAGCGGAAACGTTTCGGCTTTCCACGACTGGTGACCGAGAGATTGAAACTCGGGTATCAGCCGGACGTTGTGCTTCCGGCAAAGTTTTGCGAATCTGCGCGCGCCGTCAAGCGTAATCGGGTTTGCGCCGCGGCGGAGCTCGGGGTGCGACTTGAAAGCGAAGTTGTAATCGACTTCGAGGATGATGACGTTGATTCCCTGCTTCGCGAGCGTCTCGAGTTTCGGGCCCAGCGCGTCGAGGTCGGCGTCGGTGTTGTAGTCGAGCAGGTGAATCGCGCGCCAGCGTTGGTTGGGCTTGGCGACGATGAGACTCGGCGTGAATGCGACGCACAGAAGCAGCAGTAGTAGTAGAAGTCTGAAGTGCTGGGCCATTGTTCTCTCAAAAGGACGCGATCGGGTGTAAGCTTGTGGCCGATTATATTCGCCAATGACTTTTAGTCGCACAAAATTTAACCGGCGCCGCTTCTGCGCGATGACTGGTGGCGCTGTGGCGTCGGTGG
>JBKPPP010000047.1:0-13644 GCA_046733615.1 Acidobacteriota bacterium
CGGAGTGAGGGTAGTCCTTCACGTGAGGCCGGGCCTCGGAGAATGGAGCCACGGATAGAAGAACCAAGATCGGAGCCTCGTCGCGTAGGGTCGCCACAAGAGGGGCCGCCGCAAACTGAGGCGCCGCGGCGTGATATTCCGCGTTTTGAGCGCCCGCAACGATCGGACGCTCCAAGATCGGACAGTCCAAGATCGGATATTCCTCGATCCGACACTCCTCGATCGGACTCTCCGCGATCCGACACTCCTCGCTCGGACTCTCCAAGGTCTGAGCCACCGCGACGATCCGAATCACCGAGATCGGATCGAGGAACGGATAGTCCAAGACCGGAGCGACCGCCGCGATCCGAAGGCCCACGCTCGGAGCAGCCGAGACCGCGATCAGAGAGTCCGCGCTCGGATGGTCCGCCATTTGAGCGGCCGCAACGATCAGACAGTCCGCGTTCAGAACCTCCACGCTCCGAGCCGCCACGCTCGGAGCCACCAAGATCCGAACCTCCACGTTCGGAACCTCCGTCACGGCCGGAGCCGCCGCCAAGATCGGAGCAACCGAGATCCGAGCCACCGCGAAGCGAGCCGCCGCGAAGTGAGCCGCCACGAAGTGAGCCGCCGCGAAGTGAGCCGCCACGAAGTGAGCCGCCGCGAAGTGAGCCGCCGCGAAGTGAGCCGCCGAGGAGTGAGCCGCCGCGAAGCGAGCCGCCGCGAAGCGAGCCGCCACGAAGTGACCCGCCGCGAAGCGAGCCGCCACGAAGTGACCCGCCGCGAAGCGAGCCGCCACGAAGTGAGCCGCCGCGAAGCGAGCCGCCGCGAAGTGAGCCGCCAAGGAGTGAGCCGCCGAGGAATGAGCCGCCAAGGAGTGAGGGGCCACGACCGGAAGGACCGAAGAAGCCGGATAATCCCGGATGATTGAGAAAGGCGGAGAGCCGGGTAAGCCGGATAACCCAGATAAGCGGGTAAGCCGGATAAGCCACGATAACCCGGGATTATCTGTCAAAAATCCGCAGTCCAAATTCGCTAAATTAAGATCCCGGTTTTACTCTCGCCTGCATACGGGGCAGCTTCCGGTCGTGCTGCCCCTCAACCGGCGCATCAACTTCCCCAATCTGCACCGCGCCCATTCGGCGGTAAAACCCTGCCGCATTCGGATCCGCCGAGATCTCCAGATCGCCGACGTCGAGCGCGGCAGCTCTCTCCATCGCATCAAGAAACAACTCTTTCCCCACACCCGTCCCAATACACCGCGGCACCACCCACATGTGCTCAAGCTCCGCCTTGCGACCAGAGCCAGACTCTCGAGCAGCTCCAAGCTCCGCCTTGCGAACAGATCCAGCGGGGTCAGCCCTCCCGCTTACACACAGAGCGTAGAACCCAACGATCTCCCCACTATCCTCCGCAACATAAACCTCATTCTCGCGGATGAACTCAGCAGAGACGGTGAGGTCAGCTTCCCAGTGCCTGATCCAGTGCTCGGGATAACCCCAGTAACGCTTCGCATCGAGCGCGATCTGCGTCAGCGTTCCAGCTTCCTCGGGTGTTGCGCGTCTAATCGTCATCACAGTCGTCATCACAATTCAGGCGGGCATTATCGCACAAACAAAAAACGCGGATTACACGGAAGAGACCAAAACGCGGCAAGAGGCAGTGGCCGCCGAGCGTCCCGCCGAGTTGATTCTCGAACGGAAGGGCGCATGTCTTCGCGAGGGATTTGCCGCGTTTTGGACAGACTGAACGCAGCAACCGATATTCCATTCCAGATTAGGCGAGGAGAGTTAATTAAGCGCGCCGAAGCTCAGCCGAAAACGAATTGATGGTTCAAATAAATGGATCGATCCATTCTGCTGAACTCATCTACTGCCCGACTTCGTCGTGATGTTCGGTGGTATACAGACGAAGGATGTCCTGTCCCTGGCGTGAGCGGGGGTCGATCGTTCGCAGATGTTTGCGGCCCTGCATTTCCCAAATCGCAGTGACAACTCCATCTTTTTCTACGGCGTGATAGGTGATTTCTTCGGTGTTGGCTTCAGGCGCGGCCTCGGGCGTTGGGGCAGCCGCGCCCTGGGTTATTGCGGTTTCATTTTCAGACATAAAAACTCAAACACTCTCCAATCTTCGTTGCGGGGTTTTTGGGTGCCGCGAATTGTTGCACATCACCCACGCCAACGCAACGCTCTCTCCACAGCCTTCCGCGGGACCACGACGCCCCATCCCTGACGCTCCACTTCGACGCCCGCCACGCGCTCGGCAGTGTCGATCAGAATCCGTTTGATCTGTGGTGGCGTCAGCTTCGGGTTGGCTTCGAGCATGCACGCTGCAATCGACGCGACGATCGGAGAGGCGAAAGACGTGCCATCGACAAACTTGTAGTGCTGATTGATGACGTTGCCCTCGCGAAGTTTGATCGTGATGAGCTGGCGCAGCATTGGGACTGTGAGCTCGCGCGCTTCGTCGAGATCTTTGTCGACTCCCGTGCGCGCGGCGATGATCGTCGTGAGCTCGTCGTCAGTAGCGGCGTCGAGATCGGCATAGAGCTTGGCTTCGTCGGCGGTGGGCGTGTGCGGCAGGATTGGCCCAGCGACCCAGATGCCGGGCGCGATCACTTCCGGTTTTTGCAGACCATCGATCGTTGGGCCGTACGACGAGCGATACATGCCGCGCCGCGCGCGATCGAGTGAATTTTGATCGTCGAGACCGCCGACTGCGATCGCGGCCGGAGAGCTGGCCGGCGGCAAAACGGGATGACCGGGCGCGAGTCCCGCGTTGCCGACAGCGCAAACTACCGTCAACCCGGCCTTCGCGGTTTCTTCAACCAACTGGCAAAGCGAGTTTGTGAGATACGACTGTTCGAAGTCGCCGCCCGCGGAAATGTTCACGATGCGAATGTCGAACTTGTCTTTCTTCGCGAGCACCCAGCGCAGGCCAGTTTCGATGTTGCTCTCGGGAATGCGTCCGGTCTTGCCGATCTTCACCAGCACGAGTTTCGCTTCCGGCGCGATGCTGCGATAAAGGCCTTCGGACAAGTAGCCGTTCCCGGCGGCGACGACGGAAGTCATCATGCCGTGCCAGCTCGCAACGTCTGAGTTGTCGAGTGCTGAGAGATCGTCGGCGGGCGAAAAAATGTTGTGGTAAGCGACGATGCGGTTGACTGGTTCCGTTAGATCCTTGTGCGCGTAAAAGCCTGAATCCAGAAACGCGATCGTGACGCCGCGGCCTGTGAAACGCTCGTCAGCGTCCATGCGCACAGGGACCGGCAACGCTGGCTCGATTTCGATAATCTCTGGCATAATCTCTCTTCGCTAAGGAGACATAATAAATGAAGACGAGAAATCTATCGATCCTGTTGGCTTTGGTGTTTGTGATCGCCGGAGTGGCCTTGGCGGGTGGTGAAGTGCCGGCGCCGCCGGCAATCGGCTCGACCATCGAGGAGTTCACGCTGCCGGATGTCGATGGACACGATCGTTCACTCAAATCGCTCGCCGGCAAGAACGGAACGGTCTTGCTCTTCATCGCGGTGCAGTGTCCCGTTTCCAACGCTTACAACGAGCGCATGGAGAAGCTCGCGCAGGACTACAAAGCCAAAGGCATCAACGTCGTCGGCATCAATGCAAACGTTAGCGAAGATGCAGCCGCGGTTAAAGCACACGCCGCGGAACACAAACTCTCGTTTCCAATCCTTAAAGATCCCGGCAACAAGATCGCCGACAAACTCGGCGCCTCCGTAACTCCGGAAGCCTACTTCCTCGACGCGAACAACAAGCTCCTCTATCACGGACGCATCGACAACTCGCGCAACGCCACGCAGGTCGAAACCAGCGACTTGCGTAACGCGCTCGATGCCTCGTTGAGCGATAAACCAGTGGAGAAGCCGGAAGCGAAAGCCTTCGGTTGCACTATCAAACGGGCCTAAAGAAATGCGTTTTACCAAAGCAGTTGGACTGATCGTTTTGTGTCTCTTGCTCGGCAGCTTTGCGGCGACCGCGCAAAAGAAAAAGTACGGCGCGGCAAAGCCGACGAAGATCGAAGTCGCGGCACTCAATACTGACGGACTTAAAGATCTACTCACGAAAGAACGCGAGCACCCGTTGCTCGTCAACTTCTGGGCCACGTTCTGCGATCCGTGTCGCGAAGAGTTTCCCGACCTCGTGAAGATCGACAAGGACTACCGGCCGCAGTCGCTCGAGTTTGTGACCGTTTCGCTCGACGACTTGAGCGATATCAAAACGTCGGTGCCGCAGTTTCTCAGCTCGATGAAGGCGACGATGCCGGCGTACCTGCTCGATGATTCCGATCCGGAGCCGGCCATCAGGTTCATGGACGCGAAGTGGAACGGCGGCTTGCCCGCGACATTTCTCTACAACGCCAAAGGCGAAGTCGTCTTCAAACACATCGGGCGTGTGGACATCGCCGAGCTGCGCAATGCGATCGACAAGTTGGTGAAGAAAGGTGATGGGCAGTAGGACAGATCTTCCGTCTGTCCTTTTGGCCTGGCAATGATCACTCCCGAAGTAATCGCCGCCCACAATCTCACTCCGCAAGAATTCGAGCGAATCAAAGACCTGCTTGGCCGCGAACCGAGCCTGACCGAGCTGGGAATCTTCTCGGTCATGTGGTCGGAACACTGTTCCTACAAATCTTCGCGCGTACACCTGAAGCGACTGCCGACGACGGGTGAACGCGTGATCGTTCCGCCGGGCGAGAATGCCGGCGTTGTCGATCTCGGCGACGGCTGGTGTGCGGCGTTCAAGATCGAGTCGCACAATCATCCGTCTTTCATCGAGCCGTTTCAGGGCGCGGCAACTGGCGTCGGCGGAATACTGCGCGACATCTTCACGATGGGCGCACGTCCGGTTGCATCGATGAACAGTTTGCGTTTCGGCTCGCTCAATCATCCGCAACACGGCCGCCGCAATCGATCGCTGCTGGCGGGCGTTGTGGCCGGCATCGCGCATTATGGAAATGCCTTCGGTGTCGCGACTGTCGGCGGTGAAGTCGCCTTCGACGATGCTTACGCTTTGAATCCACTCGTGAACGCGTTCGCGCTCGGCATCGTTCGTCACGATCAGATCTTCTTCGGCAAAGCTACGGGTGTCGGCAATCCCGTGCTTTACGTGGGCGCCAAGACTGGCCGCGACGGCATTCACGGCGCGACGATGGCCTCGGCGGAGTTTGACGAAGAGGCGCTGGAGAAACGTCCGACGGTGCAGGTTGGCGATCCGTTTCTCGAGAAGCTGTTGCTGGAGGCGTGTCTCGAGGCGATGCGCAGTGGCGCGGTCGCGGGCATTCAGGACATGGGCGCAGCGGGTCTGACGTCGTCGTCATGTGAGATGGCCGCCCGGGCTGGGACGGGGATCGAGCTGGATCTCTCACTGGTGCCGCAGCGCGAGCAGCACATGACGGCGTACGAGATGCTGTTGTCGGAATCGCAGGAGCGCATGCTGGTCGTGGCCCATGCGGGACGCGAACGCGAGGTCGTGGACATCTTTCGCAAGTGGGACCTGGATGCGGTGGTGATTGGGCGCGTGCGCGACACGAAGCGGATGCATGTGATCCACAACGGCGAGACGGTGGCGGACATTCCGGTCGAGTCGCTGACCGACGAAGCGCCGCGCTACGAGCGGCCGATGAAGAAGCCCGACAGACAAACCGTGGCGACCAAACCGCTAGACACAGAGAGAGCCACAGCGGACGGCGATTTTACCGACGAGTTAAGGATCTTGCTCGCGTCCGGGAACATCGCGTCAAAGCATTGGGTCTATCGGCAGTACGATCACATGGTGCGCACGAACACCGCGATTCTGCCGGGCGCTGATGCGGCGTTGGTTCGAATAAAAGAGACTCGTCGTGCGCTCGCGATGACGCTCGATGGAAATGGTCGTTACTGCGCCGCGAACCCACGCGAAGGCGCGAAGCTCATCGTTGCCGAGTCGGCTCGCAACGTCGTGTGCGTCGGCGCGCGTCCGATTGCGATCACGAACTGTTTGAACTTCGCGTCGCCTGAGCGTCCGGAAGTTATGTGGTCGTTTGCGGAAGTGATCGACGGCATGGCCGAGGCGTGTCGCGCGTTTGAGACGCCTGTCGTCTCCGGCAATGTTTCCTTCTACAACGAAACTGAAGGCCGCGGCATCCTGCCGACGCCGGTCATCGGCATGGTCGGTTTGATTGAAGACGTGCGACGCGCAGTTTCACCCCGCCTCAAAAAATCGGGTGATGCGATCGTGCTGTTAGGCTCGACGCAGAATGACTTGGCGAACAGCGAATACGCAGTGAGCGTCGGCGGAGTCGCAACCGCCGAGATCGTTGCGAACGGCAAAGTTCCAACACTCGATCTGAAACGCGAAGTGGCCGTGCAGAAAGCCTGTCTTTACGCTGCGGACGCCGGACTGCTCACGGCAGCCCATGACTGTGCTGACGGCGGACTCGCCGTCGCACTCGCAGAGTTGTGTTTCTCGTCCCTCGGTCGCGACGCGATCGGCGCAGACGTCAACCTCGAGGGAGATCTCAGCTCAACCGCATTGCTCTTCAGTGAATCGCCTTCCAGAATCATCGTCACTTCCGATCCGAGCGACGTGGAGGCGATACGACTGATTGCCGAGCGTCACGAGATCCCATTTGCGCTGCTGGGAGCCGCGGGCGGTTCGCAACTGAAAATAAGCACCAACGGAGAAGAACGAATCAAAGCCGAGATTGCGGATCTCGAATCAACATGGCGTAATGCACTCTCACGTTCGCTGAAAGCTGAAGCACTCGTCGCCAGTTAGATGTGCACCCGGTAATCTATCTCAACAAAACCATGGTCGAGGCGACCAAGGCGCGCGTCGCGCCGGTCTCCTCCGCGATGCTTTATGGCCGCGGCGTCTTCACCACCCTCGCGATCTACGACACTCTTCCCTTTCTTTGGACGCAACACTGGCAACGTCTGACCGCGCACGCAACGAAGCTCGACATCGATCACACCGGCTGTAATGAAAAGAACGTCGGCGAAGCGCTGAAGAAACTGATCGCCGTGAACCAGGTGAAAGACGGCCGCGCGCGCGTCATCATGCTCGCGCGCATCGGGCGCGACGTTTGGAAAACTAAAATGCCCGGCGGCAAAAAGACTGACCTGCTGATCATGACCGGCGATCCGCCGAAAGCGCCACCGAACGGCTCGTCGCTCGCTGTGTCTCCTTACCGCATTAACACCTTCTCTCCACTGTCCGGAATAAAAAGTCTGAACTATCTGAGCAACGTGCTCGCCTGGGAGGAAGCGCAGGGTCGAGACTTCGACGAAGCCGTAGTCTTGAATGAGCGCGGGGAGATCGCCTCCGCGACGACCGCAAATATTTTCTGGGTAAAAGACGGAACAGTTCACACGCCGACGCTGAGCACGGGCGCGATCGCGGGCGTCACGCGCGAGTGTGTCATCGACATCGCCGGCAAACATTTCATCCCGCTGGTAGAAGGCGTTTACGAGATGGCGGATCTCACGGACGCCGACGAGATCTTCCTGACTTCTTCGAGTTTGGGAGTGGCGCCAGTAACTACTTTCGACTTTCGCCGCTACGCATTTGAACCGCAAAGCGTCACCGGCGTCATCGTTCAAGCCTTCGCGAAGCTAACGCGAGGTTGACAGGATTTCTGACTTTAGAGAATCTAGCCCCATGAGCACCGCTACTGAAGAAGCCTCCGAAACTACTGAACAAACGACGAATAAGTGGGTCTACCTCTTCGATGAAGGCCCGGGCGACGACAAGACGCTGTTGGGCGGCAAGGGCGCCGGACTGTGCGAGATGACGCAGGCGGGCTTGCCCGTGCCGCCCGGGCTGGTCGTCACGACCGAAGCCTGCAACGCGTTTTTCGAGAACGACAAGGCGTTCCCGGACGGCATGTGGGAACAGGTCAAGGAAGGCTTGCTCAAGATCGAGGAGAAGGTCGGCAAGAAGTTTGGCGATCCGAAAAACCCGCTGCTCGTATCGGTCAGATCAGGCGCGGCGTTCTCGATGCCGGGCATGATGGATACGGTGCTCAACCTCGGGCTCAACGAGGAGACGGTGCAGGGCCTGGCGGAACAGACCGGCGACCTGCGTTTCGCGCTCGACGCTTACCGGCGTTTCGCGTCGTTGTTTGGCGAGATCGTCATGGGCGTCGCCCACGAGAAGTTTGAACGCGTGCTCGATCGTTTTAAGGCCCAGACGCAAGGCGGGAAAGACACCGATCTCGATTCGGATCACCTGCGCGACATTATCGCCGCCGAGAAGCAGATCATCCTGACCGAGCAACAGGCGATTCCCGAGGATCCGTACGAGCAACTGCGCATCGCGATTGCCGCCGTCTTCAACTCGTGGATGGGACGCCGCGCAATCGACTATCGCCGCGTCAACCGTATTTCCGACACGCTCGGCACCGCGGTGAACGTGCAGGCGATGGTGTTCGGCAACATGGGAGCGGGCAGCGGCACCGGCGTCGCGTTCACGCGCAATCCATCCACCGGCAAGAAAGAGCTCTACGGCGAGTACCTGCTCAACGCGCAGGGCGAAGATGTCGTGGCCGGCATCCGCACGCCGAATCCGATCAGCCAGCTCAGGAAAGAGCTGCCGGAGGTTTACGATCAGTTTGCATCCATCGCGAACCTGCTCGAACAGCACTACCACGACATGCAGGACTGCGAGTTTACGATCGAGCGCGGCAAGCTCTGGATGCTGCAAACGCGCACCGGCAAACGCAGCGGCGCGGCGGCCGTGCGGATCGCCGTCGACATGGTCTACGAGAAGCTGATCGACAAAGCGACCGCGGTGCAACGCGTCACGCCGCAACAACTCGATCAACTGCTGCACCCGACTGTCGATCCCAAAACGAATGCGACCGTGCTCGCGACAGGTCTGCCCGCCAGCCCGGGCGCGGCGCAGGGCCAGGTTGTGTTCAGTCCCGACGAAGCTGAAGAGATGGGCCGTGAAGGCATGCGAGTGGTGCTCGTTCGACAGGAAACCAGCCCGGACGATTTCCACGGTATGGTAGCCGCACAGGCGATCGTCACTGCGCGTGGCGGCATGACGAGTCACGCCGCGGTCGTCGCGCGCGGCATGGGCAAGACGTGCGTCAGCGGCGCGAACGCGCTCAATATCGATTACGGCCAGCAGCAGTTCACTGTCGACGGAACTGTCGTGACGAAAGGCGACTGGATCACGGTTGACGGCTCGACCGGACGCGTGTTTCTGGGCCAGGTGCCGACGATTCAACCGACGCTCGACAACGAGTTCTACAAACTGATGACGTGGGCCGATCACTTTCGCAAGCTGCGCATTCGCGCGAACGCCGACACGCCGCTCGACGCAAAGACGGCGCGGCAGTTTGGCGCTGAAGGAATTGGGCTCTGCCGCACGGAGCACATGTTCTTCGGCGATCAGCGGCTCGCCGCGATGCGCGAGATGATTCTGTCTGACGGCGTCGGCGCGCGCGAAAAGGCTCTGGAAAAACTGTTGCCGCTGCAACGCGGCGATTTCATCGGCATCTTTCGCGAGATGGCCGGGCTGCCGGTGACGATTCGTCTACTGGATCCTCCGCTGCACGAGTTTCTGCCAAACGCGGAAGAGCTGGGCAGCGAGCTCGCCGAGTTGAAGATGCGGTTGAAAGGCGCCGCTTCGCTCAGCGAGATGGATCACGTGCTCGACGAGATCGATCAGAAGCGCGCGCTGTTGCGACAGGTGAATCGCATTCGTGAAGCGAACCCGATGCTTGGCTTCCGCGGTTGCCGCCTGGGCTTGCTGTTTCCGGAAGTGACGCGAATGCAGTGTCGCGCAATCTTCGAAGCGGCGTGTCAGGTGCAGGGAGAACGCAAGAAGCTCGAGCTCGAAATCATGGTGCCGCTGGTGTCGGTGAGCGAAGAGTTGCGGCAGCAGCGCGAGTTGATTAACGAAGTTGCGCGGCAGGTGATGGGCGAGCACGGCATGACGATCGAGTATCTCATCGGCACGATGATCGAGTTGCCGCGCGCGGCGTTGATGGCGGATCGCATCGCGGCGCATGCCGACTTCTTCTCGTTCGGCACCAACGACCTGACGCAGACCACTTTTGGTTTGAGCCGCGACGATTCCAGCCGCTTCCTGCCGAATTATGTCGACCGCAAGATACTGAAAGACGATCCGTTCCAGGTGCTTGATCGCGACGGCGTTGGCCAGCTCGTTCGCATGGGCACCGAGCGTGGGCGAAGTACGAAGTCAGGATTGAAAGTCGGTATCTGCGGCGAACACGGGGGCGATCCACAGTCAATCGCGTTCTGTCACGAGATTGGTTTGAATTACGTGAGCTGTTCGCCGTTCCGTGTTCCCGTGGCGCGTCTGGCCGCCGCGCAGGCAGCGTTGAATCCCGCCGCTGATGAAGTGATAAGCGCGCAGGTTTAGTTCGGAAGTTAAAAAGATCCAGCCACAGATCACGCGCTGTGATCTGTGGCTGGTTCGTTTGTAGGCTTAGTGCGGCGCCGAGGCGAACGCCACGTCAGTTACTAAAACTCCACCTTGAGCTCGCTCGTTGAAGTTGAACTGCACCGAGCGAACGGCGTTGAGGTTCACACCTGAGAACGCGGACAGTGGAATGCGCACGGTATTCAGCACGATCTTGGGCACTGGCCCAACTTCGCCCGGCGGGAAGTACAGCGCCGACGAGAAGTCGCTGACCCGCACTGATGAAGCCGCGCCGGATGCGTCTGTCAGCACTACGCGAAAATTCTGCGCGACGCCGGCGAGGTTGCGCGCGTCAGCAAAGTTCACGCTGACGCGAAACTGCACCGCCTGAAAGCCCGAGACATTGCCGAGAGTCGCCGGAATGTTGTTCCGGTAATTCCCTGTCAGGTTGTTCCAGCCCGTGATGAGCTGGCTCAAACCGCGCGCCGACGAGCGTGCGCTCGGCGTCGTGTGCGGTTGTCGCGCGTTCGGCTGATCGGGCAGGCAACGCTGCGGCTGCGGTGCTGCGCCGCCGCACAAATCGTACGGCGAAAGACCGATCTGCGTCACCGCACCGCGGAGGAAGTTGGTCGTGAGATCCGAACTGCTCAGCAAGCGGTTGACGTCCAATCTCAGCTCGGGATTGTCCGGCGCGTGATACGAGACAAACAAGCTTGTCGTTTGCGCCGAAGCCGGCGGTGGCGCATCGCCCGTCAGGAGAGGAATGAATTGCGTTTCGCCGCCAACGTAAGCACGGAAGAAAGCCGTCATGTAAGCCAGGCCCGTACCGCGTTGTTGGGCTTCAGTCAAACGTTGATTGCCCGGCACGTCGCCGCATTGCGAATCGGAATGACCGCCGGGAACAAACGCCAGCCAATCGTTCGCGGCGCCGGGAAACGGACTCGAAGGCGACCAGATCGTGTTGTAGAAATTGTGATTGGCCCCCATGACGAGCTCGTAATGTTTCGGCGCCTGATCGCCGGGTGCGTTGTAACGCGCGTCGTCGTAGAAGTGAACGCCTTGCAGATCGCTCACGTCACCGTCGCAGTAAGGCAGCAGCACATTGAGCGCGACGTTGTTTGGAATCTGCCGGTTGAAATCCACCGGCGCCAGCGGAAACACCGCTTTGATGCCGTAGGGCGCGCCCTGAAGATTATTCAGCAGGTAGTGAAAGACTACGCCTTCGCCGCCGCGCGAGTGGCCCATCGTGCCGACGCGTGTGAGATCAAACTTGCCGACGAACTTCGTGCCGAAAGGCGCGCCACCCGTCGTGTTGAAGCCCTTCAAAATATCGAGATGCTTTTGCAGCAGCTCCGCGCGCGCTAACGCGCCGAGATCGAAAGTGGAATTGTCTACCGCGTTCACTCCGTTCGCACTGACGGAGACGACTACGTAACCGTTGCTCGCGAGCACTTCCGAAACGTAGTCGTAACCCTTGTAACTCGGAATCGGTTGACTATTCGGCTGCGTGCATGGCCACTGGAGCAGGGCCGTACCGCCGACAAAACAGGTGGCATGCCGACCGTGCAAAAATAGAATCACGGGATAAGGCCCAGCGAGCGCTGTCGGGTAATGAATGGACGCGCGAAGTTCAACTCGTCCGGGAAGATTCGAAGGTTGAAAAGCTGTGTCTCCGAAATCGTATTCTTCGCGTGTGATGGCCAGCGGTCCCGGCGTGCCGGGGTCCGGCGCCTGCGCGAAGATGTTGCGTGCTCCGGTCGTAGCCAGGAAGAGGAACGCGAGCGAGAAGGCGATTATGTAGTTTTTAGTCCTGATCATTGGTTTTCTCCTTCACGCTTGAATTGAATCTTTTGTGAGAGCTTGATGCGACCTTCTTTGTTGTCGCCGTAAGAGAGTGAGACCACGCCACCTTCGCGGATCAACGAGCTGTCGAACGTGATCGCGGTCACTTGCGACAGACTTTCGTTCTCGATGCCATTGCCGACGATCTGATCGTCGATCCAGATCACCGCGGGCAATGCCCGTACGGGGAACGGACCGCCAGTCAGAGTCACGCGCCACGCTTTGTCGGCGGCGATCTGTTGACCGCGAACGTCGACGTTCAGCGTTCGCGGCAGCCGCAGTTCTTCAACGCGGTAACCGGTCAGTTTCAACTCACCGCTTGCTTTATCGGTCCTGGCTTCACTGATTAACTTGCCAGGCATTTGGCTGAGCTCTCTCAAGGGCAACTCCTTGTTTGCGGGCGGATTGATCCGTTGCGAGAAAGCGACGGAGCTAATCGCCACGAAAAGAGGGAACATGATGATCGCCCAACGGCGATTCGTGAGTATGCGCTTCATTAGCCAGATCTCCTTTTAGTGGACCATCGGATACAGGATCACATGGTGAAAGAACGACCCTGTGGGAGCAGGGACAAACGGGGAGCCGAATTCAAACGTATGGGCTGATTAGAACGATGGGAGGTTAACTAAAATTCTGGGAGTTGCTTACTGTCGGGCTGGAGCAGCGCATACCTTAATCGCAATCCCGAGTGCTGTCAATTGGAATTGCGAGTGGATCTGTTTTGACTGCTTCTATACGAATTTTGGGCTACGACCTACGCCGCGGCGCCGCGTTCCATCGCTTCGGCGTATTTGCCGGACTGCGCCAAACTGTTCAGCTTCGCGCGATGAATGAAGGCCTTGCGCGCGTCTGTAACATTGGTCTGCTGGCCCTTCCAGGTCTTCAACGCGGAATCCTGCAACGCGCGGCCGTACGAGAAGCTCAGCTTCCACGGGCTCGCAGCGCCACGTGCGGCGATCGCATTCAGATTAGCCGTGGCCTGACTCTCACTCTGTCCGCCGGAGAGGAAAACGATCGCGGGAATCGCAGCCGGAACTGAACGAGCGAAGCAACGCAGCGTGTGCTCGGCGACTTCGTCGGGCGAGCTCTTGTGAGCGTTCTCCTTGCCCGGGATGACCATGTTTGTCTTCAGCAGAACGTCTTCCGGCACGACACGCTGCTGGTCGAGCTGCGCAAACGTGCTGCGCAGCGTCCACTCCGTCACTTCGAAACATCGTTCGAGTGTGTGGTCGCCATTCATCTCGACCTCCGGCTCGATGATCGGCAGGATGCCCGCTTCCTGGCACAACGCTGCGTAGCGTGCGAGCACGTGAGCGTTGGCCTCGATGCAACCGGGACTCGGAATCTCCGGACCGATCTTGATCGCGCAGCGCCACTTCGCAAACTTCGCGCCGAGCTCGCGATATTCCGCCAAACGCTCGCGCAGGCC
>JBKPPP010000048.1:0-5257 GCA_046733615.1 Acidobacteriota bacterium
CGGGTTGAGATCCCACGCCGGATCAAACGTGAATCGTGGAGACGTGTTTCGAGCTATGTCGATCAACCAGATATCTCCGCTACCCTTTTCCAACCGCTCGATTGCTATTCTCTTTTCATCAGGTGCGAGCGCGATCGAGTAGTTATTAGCTGGCGCGCCCATTGTGCTTATCTGTTTGCCGGTTCGGTCGTACCAGCCGAGTTGTGAGTTGACTATGTCGCCGCCACTCTCGTAAACCAGTACGCCGCTTTTTGAGACGGTAAAATGCGAAACGCGGCTTGCCGCATTCAGGCCAACCTGCTCAGCGACCGGAAATGCATTACCTGTCAGTAATAAGTTCCCCGCATCGAACGGCTGGGCCATCAGAGCTCCCTCGCGCACGAAAAGCAGGTAACCTGGCGCCGCATACATCGCGTTGTAATCGGTATCTAAAATTCGTTTGGTCTCGTTCGAGTCGAGTGAACCGACATAGATTCCGCTTTTCTCTGGTTGCCTGCTGAAGTATAGGAAGTGCCGCTCATCGGGCAGAAATTGTGGCCAGCGGTGGGAGTTCTCATGCGCCTTATCGAGGGTAGTTACAGCGGTCACTTCACCTCCCGCCGCTGAGACGCGATAGAGTCCATCACCAATACTGGGAGAAAATACGATTACGTCGTCACGATTCCACGTGCCGCCGACGTTGTTCGGAGCGTTAGCTATGGTTTGAGGCGGTCCGCCGGCAGCGTCAATTTTTTTCAACTTGCCGTCCGCAAAGAACGCAATGAAGCGACTGTCGGGTGACCAGAAGTGTATGCTTGCGCCCTCGGTTTCCGGCAGCGGTTGTGCGTTGAGAGACTCCAGGGGACGAACCCAAAGACGTCGCTTGCCAGAAGCATCAACTCCGACGAACGCGAGGCGTCGACCATCCGGGGAGATCGCAAAGCTGGAGAAAACGGTCCGGTTCGGCGTCTGGATTGTGAATCGAGCAGCATGCGTATCCATCGCCTCGGAGCGCCAGTTCAAAATTAAAAAAACCGCGAGTGCGAGCACCGCTACCGCTGCGATGGTCCAGGCGAGCAGCTCGCGTCGGGTTATCCATCGAGGCACGAGCCTTGGCATCGCCATCGTTTCCGCTGATGCGGCGCTCGGTTGTGACAGCGCTTCGAGCGCGAACCCCAAATCTCGCGCCGAATGAAAGCGGGCTTCAGGATTTTTTTCCAGACAATGATTTACAAGGCGTTCCAACGCGTGAGAGATTCGTTGATTGGTTTCGGAGAGGTCGGGCGGATCTTCTTTTAGTACCGCACTCATCATCTCCGCCGCTGATTCGCCTTGAAAGGCGCGTTGGCCGGAAAGCATTTCGTAAAGAATCGCGCCAAAAGAAAAGATATCTGAACGATGATCTACGGACCGGCCTTTGACTTGCTCCGGCGACATATATCCGACTGTGCCTATGACTTTGCCGGGCTCGGTGTTAACGCGTCTGGTCGGGATTCCAGTCTCTGATGGATCGCCATCAATCGTAGCCGTCAGCTTAGCGACGCCAAAATCGAGGATCTTTACTCGCTCGTCCTTCGTGACGAAGATGTTCTCAGGCTTCAGATCGCGATGCACAATACCCTTTTCATGCGCAGCCGCCAGCCCGTGCGTGATTTGTAACGCGTAGTCGACGGCTTTTCGTTGCGGCAGCGCAACCCCGCCCATCCGCTCGCGCAGCGTTTCACCTTCCAGTAATTCCGAAACGATGTAAGGGGCGCCCTCATGCATATCGATATGATGGATAACGAGGATATTCGGGTGATTGAGCGCGCCCGCTGCCTGTGCTTCCTGCTCAAATCTCGCCAGGCGATCCCTGTCAGCGGAGACCGCAGCCGGCAATACCTTGATCGCAACCTCGCGTTGTACGCGGAGATCATGAGCGCGATACACCTCACCCATGCCGCCCGCACCAATCTTCGAGCGGATTTCATAGGGGCCCAGTCGGGTACCGGAGAGGATATTCATCGAGATCAAGACCAGCGAAGAGATGGACGATTGTATCCGACGATCATAATGATCCAAATAGAGTAAATCGACAGTACAAAGGACGACTGCGCAATTTCGGCCACGTGATCGCAGCGCGTCCAATCGTAGAGGAAGGCGCTCAGAAGCTTTTACAAAAGCTACCGGCCGGTGTAGTCCTCCATGTTGAGCGTTCTCTCAGCAGATTTGTGCCGGAGCTGAGCATCATGCCAGCGACGCCTTAGGCGAAACAAGTGCGGTGTGAAGCCCTCGCGTGCTATCCGCGAGGGGGCACTGGTCTCTCGTGTAAGATCATCCAGTTGATGCCGAACTGATCACGCAATTGGCCGAACCGGGTGGCGAAAAATGTTTCCTGCATCGGCATGAACACCTCACCGCCGTTCGCGAGCGCCGAAAAGATGCGCTCCGCATCAGCATCGCTGTCGACGCTTAAAGACAAATAAGCGCTACGCATAGGCTGGGCGTCCGGAATATCCGCACCCATCAGTTCAGCGCCGCCAATGGAAATGCGAGCATGCAAGACTGCGTCCTTCCATTCGGATTTAACGCGACTTTGATCCGGCGCCTGCGCGTGGGTCATTATCATACCCATGACTCCGCCCAAATGTTTCTCGTAGAACCGAAACGCCTCGGCGCATCTGCCAGCGAAGTTCACGTACGGCTGCATTTTCATAATATTATCCTCCTGAGTTTGCTCTATCTTCCCAAATGATTTTCTTCAGTTAACTAACCCTTCACAAGTAGGTCGAACGACGATCGCTTTTTTCGACATCACCAAAGAAATATTTACGTGCCATATTTAGACGTATCGATAGGCGACGTGAGTGATAGGAGCAGGAGCGCCCTGAACCTTAGAGTCCGAAGTGCACTCAAAGCGCAGCGTCGAGTTGTGCGGATGGGCCGTCGTTTACGATGGAACCGCAGAGGGGGATCTGAAAGGTTTCCGCTCGTCTTGTGAGTTCTAGAAGTGATGCGAATATACAAAAGAGGATGCGAATGATTACAGAAGTGGATGCGAATGACGGCAGGTGCTGATCGCAAACAATCGAGTCCTTGGATTGGTGCGTACATGAGTATTGGCGTTTGAAAAGTCGAAATGCGCTTTCGGACAACGCAGCCCGCAGTCAGGCATCCGTGACCTTAACTTGCTGCTTCATAGCTACGTGTCTTAACTGCGGCTATAGAAACGCTGATGCATAGATCTGAGACAGACGATCGGGTGGGCCTCGTGCAGATGACAGTTTTCATGATATCTGGCCTCCTGCTATGGGCTGCCTATGGCGCCCCGGTTCGAGGCGCTCAGGCGCAGTCCTTGGAGGAAAAGCTCGGAACTGTAACTGACTATGTGCCGAAAGCTATTGCGCCGGTGGATCAGTTGGTCGAAGTCGCCCGAAGATTTAAGATTCCTATGGGAATAGAGTGGGTGGAAAGCGCCGGCGCAGTGACACGTGAGAGGACAGCGCCTTCAGGGAAACGGTCCGTGAGAGAACTGATCGAGGAAATCGTGAGTGTGTCGCCTGAGCACCGCGTAGAAGTTAATGACGGACTCCTTCGCATTTACTCGCCCACCGAGGCTGGGCACCCGTTCAATTTCCTAAACATCCGACTCAAGAGTTATAAGGTGAAGGAGGCAGACCTTTTTGCTGCGGAGGACCAATTGCGATGGGCCATCAGGTTCACGCTGGAGCCTGAAAAGTATCAGAATGGATATGGAGGTGGTTATGGCCACGGCGCCAACCACATTTTTCAAATTCCGAAGTTCATGCTTTCAGGCTCAGACGTCACGATTCGTGAAGTCCTCAACCGGATAGCCTTGGCCCAGGGAAACGCACTCTGGGTAACGACGATCAAAAGTGCTGACCTAGAGGGCCATGAGCCCTGCTGGCGGCGAAATGGGGTAGACGCCGGAGACTTCCCCGTTACCTCTGCGTGGCGCTTTTTTCCTCTGGCGGAAATCGCGGAGCTGGCGAGGGAGCACGTCGCTGTCGATGTGACGATAGCGGGGCTGCTAGACCAGCGTATGACAACAATTCCCGTAATGCTTGAAGACGGTTTGGCCGGGGATTCCGGAGGGTCCCTTGGCGGATCGTCATCGGAAGGCGTTTCCTACTCTTACGGAGCCAGCATTGAAAAGATAAGCAAAGACTTCGTGACACTTTCAGTCCACCTCAAGGTCGGGCGCAGCGGGGAGGCCGAATTTAACTTTGAGGAAAAGCTTGAAGTACATAAGGACCGCATCACCGAGGTTCGACCCGAGCCGCGAATCAGAATCCGAGCCTATTTCGAGCGTGCAGAGAGGCCTTAGAGAGGTTTCTATTATTGGAAGGTGAGCAGGGACGATGGATGAAATCGAGAGCCGCTGAAGCACCGCGTTAGACACTCTCTTATGACCTATCGAGTTTTCATCGTGTTCACCCTACTGCTTCTCTATTCGATGGCTTCCGGACAGGTTGTTAGGCGTGGTAGTGCGACGTGGGTCGGCCTGAAACCCGGCGTCACCTACAGGCTGGAAGGATACGAGGTGTCCGAGTACATCACCCCGGGTGAAAACAGTTTCACCTTGAGCGCTTATATCAAGCGAGATGGCGACAAAGAACCACACCTCTTTTACACTCACGGCCGTCAGATCGTAGTGACCCTTGGTCATCAGAGATCGCTTATTCTCATCAACGATTGGGAGGCTACGAAGTCCGGCAAAGTGGTGGTCGCAAACTTAAGATCAGGAGAAAAGAGGCAGATAGACTCATTGGCCCTAAAGATGTACCGACGGCATGCGGCACCGGACCGCCGCCTCTGGATAGTGGCAGAGGCCTATGCTTTTTCACCGCATGACAGGCAAGTGCTCATCAAGATCGTGAAGGAAGACGTGTCCGCAGTCACAGCAGAAGAATCTGTGCGGTCGTCCAAAACATATAAAGAGTGGTGGTATGTCGTTGGTTCTGGAAACGGGCAAGTAGTGCGGGAGTACCGGACGAATAAAATGCCGCAGAGGCGGTGGTGGGCTCATCGGTGACGCCGTTTCTAAATAAGTCATTCGAGCCGGCCACAGTTACTGTGCCTATCATCGAGAACTCGTCGTTTCAGGGTGCGTGTGCGATGCCTCTTCTAGCGTTAGGCGTTTTCAATCTGTGTGTGCGATGTAGGCGATATAAAATCACATTCTGGGCGTTTCTTGGGTGGTTGCTCCTCTTGGCAAGCAACGCGCAGGCTCAAATCTTTTTAAGCGATACCGCCAAAATTCAGTTTGCACCTACTA
>JBKPPP010000049.1:0-5077 GCA_046733615.1 Acidobacteriota bacterium
GATGAGAACGAGCAGTCGCGGTTTGTGGCGCAGCGGATTGTCGAGCGGCGTGACGAAGGCGCGCCACTTTCAGAAATCGCGGTGCTGTTCCGGTCGAGCTCGCACTCGTTTGATCTCGAGATCGAGCTGGGCAAACACGGAGTTCCGTTTCGCAAGTTTGGCGGGATGCGGTTTGCGGAGTCGGCGCACATCAAGGACGCGCTCGCGTTTCTGCGCGTGGTCGTAAAGCCCTCAGACACGCTTTCCTGGTTCCGTGCGCTGAAGCTGATCGATCACATCGGCGACGCGACGGTCTACCAGATACTCGAACATCTCGGCGTCGAGCAGCGCGAGTTTCGCTCCGCGCGCACGAAGGCGGCCCTGTTCAAGAGACTGCTTCGTTTTCCGGCGCGACCCGCGTACAAGGCGCAACTGACGCGGCTCGCGCGTGTGTTCACGACGATTTGCGAAAGCAGCACGCCGAGTGAGCAGCTCTCGACGGTGCTGCGTTTCTACCGGCCGCTGTTGAAGAACAAGTACGACGACGTGCCCCGGCGCGGGCGCGACCTCGAGCATTTGCAGTCGATCGCGAAGCGTTACAAAACGTCGGCGAAGCTGCTGGAAGACGTGGCGCTCGATCCGACGGAAGTGATTCAGGCGAACGCTGGTCGTCGCGGTGGGTTTGTAACGCTATCGACCGTGCACTCGGCGAAGGGGCTCGAGTGGGACAACGTGTTTCTGATCTGGATGACGGATGGCTGGTTTCCCGCGAACCGGTTTCAGGATGAGTTTGACGATTTCGAAGAGGAGCGGCGGTTGCTTTACGTTGCGACCACGCGCGCGAAGAGCGAGCTGCACTTCGTCTATCCGGCGGTGAACGTCTACGCCGGACCGGAGACGGACGGCACGCCGACACTCTCGCGCTTCTTGGAACCCATCCCGCCATCGATCCTGCATCACGCATCGCTCATGGGTGGCGAATGACTCGACCTGCGCCGGAGGCGCCACGAGAAAGGTAGCCAGGGTAAGCGCGGAGTGCAGCGACGCGCGAAACCCCTGGGTCATCAGCAGAAACATGTCAGCCCCGAAGGGGCGGCAGAACAGACGTCTTAAACATATATGAGCCACGGATCTTTTCGGGTAAACTACGCGGCGTCGTTTCGACTCATACGAACAAACAATGACTCTCGGCACTGAATGGCTCATTGACGCAAGCGGCTGTCAGCCCGAAGCGCTTGCCGACATCGAACGCCTGCGCGCAGTCTTCAATCGCGTCATCGACGATCTCGAGCTCAACGTCGTCGGTGAAATCGCGTGGGCCAAGTTCTCGCACCCGGGCGGCGTCAGCGGGCTCGCGCTGCTCTCGGAATCGCATCTTGCCTGCCACACTTACCCGGAATTCCACGCCGCCACTTTCAATCTTTACTGTTGCCGCAACCGCGCAGGGTGGCCGTGGGAAGAGAAACTCAAAGAGATGCTCGGCGCCACCGAAGTTCGCGTGCACGTTTTTGAAAGAATGATTCACACACTCGCGGAGGCTGGAGCGGCTAGATGAGCGTGCTCGTCGCGAACTGTCCGGCCTGCGGAGCGCCGGTCGAATTCAAGAGCGGGCAATCCATCGTCGTCATTTGCAACTACTGCCGCTCCGCGGTCGCCCGCACCGATCGCGAACTCAAGGATCTCGGCAAAGTCGCCGAGCTTGTCGAAACCGGCTCACCACTCGACGTCGGTCTGCGCGGCCAGTGGAAAGACGAACCGTTCGAGCTCACCGGCCGCGCCCAACTCGGTCACGAAATGGGTGGGCAGTGGGACGAGTGGTACGCCACATTTTCCAACGGCTGGCTCGGCTGGCTCGCGGAGGCGCAGGGTCGCTTTTACCTGACTTTCCAGTATCCGATCACGGAAGGCGCGCAACTCCCATCATTCGATCAATTGCAGCTCGGACAAACTGTCCCGAACCTTCCCTGGCCCACTCCGATGATGGTCGCGGAAACCGGACGCGCCACTGCGCTCGGCGCGAAAGGCGAGATTCCGTATCTGCTGACACCCGGCGACACTTACTTCTACGCCGATCTCTCCGGCGCCGATCGCACCTTCGGCACGCTCGATTATAACGAATCACCGCCGCTGGTTTTCCTGGGCCACGAAGTCACACTCGCCGAACTCGGCATCACCACCACGCGCACGCCCGAGCATGAAGAACGTCGCGTCGGCGCGGCCGCGCTTAGTTGCCCAAACTGCGCCGGCCCACTCGAACTGCGCGCGCCCGACAAGACCGAGCGAGTCACTTGTCCCAACTGCAATTCGCTGCTCGACGTCAACCAGGGCCAGCTCTCGTTTCTGAAAGCACTCAAGGTGCCCTCGTTTCATCCACTCATCCCGCTCGGCTCAATCGGAGACGTGCCGGAAGGAAAGATGACCGTGATCGGCGCGATGCAACGCAGCGTGACCATTGCCGGCGTGCAATACTTCTGGAGCGAGTACCTTCTCTACCACCCGCAGATCGGTTTCCGCTGGCTGGTCCACAGCGACGATCACTGGAACTACGTTCGCGCCGTGCCGCCGGGCGAGATCATGGAGTCGGCGAAGTTTGCGAACTACCAGGGCAGGAATTATCGAATCTTTCAGGATGCCCAGGCGGAAGTCGAATGCGTCATCGGCGAGTTCTACTGGAAGGTCGAAGCCGGCGAGAAGGTGCAGGGAGTGGATTACGTCTCGCCGCCGTACATGCTGTCGAAAGAAGTCTCGAAGGTTTACATCTCCGACCCGGATAACCCGAGCAAGAAGCGACGCGCGACCGGCGAGATCAACTGGTCACTCGGCACATACATCGAAGTGCCGAAGATCGAAAAGGCGTTCAACGTCCGCGGCCTGCCGCGCCCCGGAAACATTGCGCCGAACCAACCTTACAAACACTGGTGGATTTACAAATACTGGATCGTATTGCTTCTCGTTTTGCTGCTCGCGGGATTCCTCGCATTTATAACGTCGGGCTCGTCAAAAGAGGTCTTCACTCAGACAGTCAATTTTCAACCGCTGCCGAACGAAGACGGCACCCAGGTCTTTTTCAGTCAGCCCTTCGAGCTTGCCGGACGCCGCAACATCAGGATCGTCGGCGAGTCGCCCGTGCAAAATACGTGGGTCTATCTCGAAGGCGATCTGATCAACGACGAAACGGGAGTGGTGCAATCGTTTCCGATCGACATCTCTTACTACCAGGGCGTCGAAGACGGTGAGTCATGGACCGAAGGCGCGCAGACCGATTCCGCGTACACGTCGGCAATGCCGGGCGGCCGTTACATTCTGCGGCTCGAAGGGCAGTGGGAGAAGTGGCAGTCTCCCGCGACCGTCAACATCAGAGTCGAGCAGAACGTGACGCACGGAATCAATTTCCTGATCGCGCTGATCGTCTTGTCGATCGTGCCGGTGCTGATGGCGATCTATCACATCGGTTTCGAACGGCGACGCTGGAGCGAGAGCATGTTCGGCGGCGGCGACGATTCCAGTGACGATGACGACTAGTTTTGAGGTGAACAGATGCTGAAAGCACTCTACACAATCTTCGGCGTCGGCGTGGTCAGCTTGTACGCAGTCGCCGCGATGCTCGGCTGGGAGATCAGCGGCGGCTCGCGCCACCAGTTACCACCAGATGCACGGCAGAACGGTTATCGCTCGTTTCATTTCTGGCACTATGGCTTGCACGGAGGAAAATGATGCTGCTCAATTCAATCGTCGGATTGATCATTCCGCTCGAAACAATCTTGCCGGTTCTCATCACCACGCTGGTATTCGTCATCCTCGGCCTGATCATCTTTGCGCTCGCTTTCCTGGTGATCGCGAAATCGACGCCCTTCTCCGTGCGCAAGGAAATTGAGGAAGACCAGAACGTTGCGCTGGCAATCGTGATCGCGTCGGTGATCCTCGGCAGCGCGCTGATCATCGCCGCCGCCGTTCACGGCTAACACGCGTGCAGCACCTGCGACATGAAACGCCCGCCGCTACTCTTTCTTAACGTTCTCATTGTCGCCACCTGCGGTCTGATTTACGAGCTCCTGGCGGGCACTCTCGCGAGCTACGTACTCGGCGATTCCGTCACCCAGTTCTCACTGATCATCGGCATCTACCTCTTCGCCATGGGCGCCGGCTCGTGGCTCTCACGCTTCATCGAAAAGGGACTGGCGCGCCGCTTCGTCGACGTCGAGCTCGCCGTGGCGATACTCGGCGGTTTCTCCGCGCCCCTGCTGTTTCTCACGTTTGCACGCGTCAGCTACTTCTATCCGGTGCTCTATTTCGTGGTCTTCGCGATCGGCGTGTTTGTCGGTCTGGAAATCCCGCTGCTGCTGCGCATTCTCAAAGACGAGATCGAATTCAAGGAGCTGGTGTCGCGCGTGTTGGCGTTTGACTACATCGGGGCGCTGCTCGCGTCGATCCTGTTTCCGATTCTGTTTGTGCCGCGTCTCGGATTAATTAGAACGTCGCTCGTGTTCGGGATGCTGAACGCGGGCGTTGCGCTGTGGGGCACCTGGCTGCTGCGGCCGCTGATCAAAGGAGGCATCACCGGTCTGCGCGTGCGCTCGATCGTGGTGCTCGCGTTGCTGCTGCTGGCTTTCGTAAATGCAAACAGGATCACGTCGCTGGCGGAAGACGAGATGTTTGCCGACGAGATCGTCTACGCGAAAGACACGCCGTACCAGCGAATCGTCATCACGCGCGGGCGCGCCGGTTTCCAACTGTTTCTCAACGGCAACTTGCAGTTCAGCTCGACGGACGAGTATCGCTATCACGAAGCACTCGTGCATCCGGCGATGCTGCTGGCGAACAATCCGAAGCGAGTGTTGGTGCTGGGCGGCGGCGACGGGCTCGCGTTGCGTGAGATTTTGAAGTACCCGTCGGTGGAGCGCGTGACTCTGGTCGATCTCGATCCGGACATGACGAAGCTGTCGAATCGTTTTCCACTGCTCGCCGCGCTGAACAACCACTCGTTCCAAGATCCGCGCGTGCAGGTCGTGAACGAAGACGCGTTTGTCTGGATCGACAAAACAAATGAGCCGGCTTACGACGCGGCGATCGTTGACTTCCCCGACCCAAACACCTTCGC
>JBKPPP010000050.1:0-15057 GCA_046733615.1 Acidobacteriota bacterium
GAGCGAGTCTAGTTGTAAGTCGGCGAGTTTGAGCTGCGGATCGTTTTCGAGAATAGAATTAAGAGAATTTGGAAAAGCGGATGTTAGTGAAATTGCAACTTGGCGTTTGAGAACTTTCTGGGTGGCAGTGCGCGGGAAATCGGGCTCGGGCCAGACGGACCAGCGGCGGATCTGTTGATACTCCGCGAGCTGCTCGTTCGCACGCTGGATTGCCGGCTCGACATCCGCATTTCGATCGTGCGGGATGATCGCGGCGAACGGTTCGGGACCGCGTGGACTCTCGACAGCGACTACACAGCTTGCCCGAATTTCGGGCTGGCGATCGAGCGCAGCTTCGAGATCTTCCGGGTAGACGTTCAGGCCAGCCCCGCTGACGATCACTTCCTTCTCCCGGCCTTTGAAGAACAGGTTTCCGTTTGCATCGAGCTCGCCGATGTCGCCGGTGCGCAGCCACTCATTCTCGCGCGCGGCGACTGCGCCGTTGCCGGTCCAATAACCCGGCGAAACGCTCGCGCCGCGCACCATGATCTCGCCGGACGCGTCGAGCTTGATCTCGTTGCCCCGCAAACGCCGGCCGATCGAGCCGCCACTTCTCTTGAACGGATGGCTGACGGAAATCAGCGCCGCTGTCTCCGTCATGCCGTAACCTTGCAGCACGGCGAACCCGAGTCGTTGCCAGAAGTTTTCCGTTCGCTCGGGTAACGTCGCGCCGCCGCAGACAAACGCCCAGAACTTCCAACCAAACCGCCGGTGCAGACCGCGGAAGCTCCACCAGGCCCGCCAGAAGCTTTTTCCCTCCGCCCGCGCGAGCTGCTTTTGCAGCTTCTGCAACTGACCGCGCGCGGCATAATCGCGTTCGACCCATTCGCGCAGCGCGTCGAGCATGCGCGGCACCAGCACGATGATCGAGAGACGATTCTTCCGCGTGGTGCGCACGATCTCGGCCGGATTCAGACTCTCGTGAAAATGCACTTCGCCGCCCAGCAACTGCGGCACGAACAGCCCCATCACCTGTCCGAACACATGGCTCAAGGGCACGAGGTTAAGAAAACGGATCGGACGAACGAGCGGCTCCCATTTGCTGTACTTCGCAATCTCACGCTCGAGCACCAGCAGGTTCGCGAGCAGGTTGCGATGCGTGAGCACCACGCCTTTCGGATCGGAAGTCGTGCCGGAGGTGTAGACGATCTCGACAATCGTGTCTTCAGTGATACCGGCGACGGGAAAGGGTGTGCTGTCATGACGGCTAATCTGCGCGAGCAGGTTTTTCAACTCCGTTTCGCCAATCATCAGCTTCGCGTCTGTTTGTCGCGCCACTGAAGCAACGAATTCCTGCGTACTGTGCCTGTCGAGCGGCACGACGACCGCTCTAAATAAGCAGCAACCCCAGAACACCACGGTCCATTCGAAACTGTTCCCACCCCACAACAGCACACGCTCGCCGGGCTTAATCCCGCGCGCTTCCAGCTCGCGTGCGAACCGGTTTGCCTCCTGCACCAGCCGCTGATACGTCCAGCTAACGTTACGCAGACCTCGATGATCCACAAAGACAATTGAGCGCGGCCCCCGGCGCGCGTAATCGTCGAGATAACTCAGCAATGTCTGGCGTGTGGCAAGCGGCACTGTCATCGAACGTTTGTTCTCTACAGAGGAGATGTGATATTAGAGACCGCCCTGAGCGAAGAAACAAGGCACCGTGTGACACGTACGCGAGTGTCAAGAAAGGTCAACAAACTTGTCTGAACAGAAGCAATTCACCGGCAAAGCCGCGATTGTTACTGGAGGCACGCGTGGTATTGGTCGTGCCATCACCCTCGAGCTCGCCCGCCGCGGCGCCGACGTGGCCTTCAACTACGCGAAGAGCGCTGAGTCCGCCGAGACGTTGAAATCGGAGCTCGAAACGCTTGGCGTGCGCGCGCTCGCTTTTCAATGCGACGTCGCTAACAGCGAAGCCGCCGCGGAGATGGTCCAGCAAGTCAAAGAAGCGTTTGGACGGATCGACTTTCTCATCAACAATGCCGGCATCACGCGCGACAACCTCATCCTGCGCATGAAGGAAGACGACTGGGACGAAGTAATTGACACCAACCTTAAAGGCGCGTGGAATTTTGCGAAGGCCGTGGCGCGGACGATGGTGAGACAGGAGACCGGAGGCGTGATTCTGAACATCTCTTCCGTCAGCGGCGAGATCGGGATGCCGGGCCAGTCGAACTACTCAGCGTCGAAAGCCGGCATGATCGGCTTGACCAAGTCGCTGGCGAAAGAGCTGGCGAGTCGCAACGTGAACGTGAACGCGCTCGCTCTCGGCATGGTCGCGACAGACATGGCCGGCAAGCTCGACGAGAGTTATCAGGCGAAGATGAAAGAGATGATTCCCTTGCGGCGTTTTGCGGAAGCAGACGAGGTCGCTCGCATCGTCGCATTTCTGCTTTCCGACGACGCTCGCTACATTACCGGTCAGGTGATTCGGGCCGATGGCGGGTATGCGATGTGAGCCGCTACTTGATGGCCTTCACGTTGTCAGGTTTTGCAAACAGAGCATCGGCGAATTTCTGGTTGTACTGAAGCTGCTCGTAATTGATCCGCGCCGTGTGTTTGCCGTCGACGTAGTGATCGATGACCCACGGCTCCGTCACGCCGTCGACCGTGATGAATTTCAGCAACTGATCCTCTTCCGTCGTCTCATCCTCATCGCCCGTGTCAGGATTTTTGCGGTGCGCTTTGTAGATCACTTTCGCCGGAAACCCGTCGCGCGCGCCAAACTCATATTCGATCCAGAAACCGTCGGGATAGGTAAGCCTGATCGCCTCGTTGCGTTTGGCCAGTCCCGCTTCGCGGCGGCCCATGTAAGTGATCTTGCCGCCTTCTTTTCGCCACCAGCCGCGCAAGAGGTTATCGACCTTGGTTCGCATTCCGCGTTTGAACTCATCGACCTGCGCGGGACTCTGGTCGGAGATCTTCTTCACTGCGCCGTCAAACATCCAGCCGGTCTCGCCAACATTGGTCTGAATCGTCTTGATGCCCGCGCTCGTGAACTCGGTCCGCTCGCGATCCGGATAAACCAGGTAATCGAGAAAACGAACCGGGTCTTGCGTAGCGCCGTCGTGAATACTCGTGTAGAAGCCTTTGCCGATGACTGTTTGCACGTTGAGATAACTCTGTCCGCCAACCACTTCCAGCGCGCGAGCGATTATCTTTTGTGATTTTTCGTCGACTGACGGAGCAGAGTTCGAGCCGGGTGTTTGCGCCATCGACGCAATACCCAGCCCGAAGATTATCGTGATTACGAGGAAAGGTTTACGGATCAATTGAGTTCCGGATTACTGCCACCGGCGGCCTTCACGACCACTTCTCCTTCTTCGACGTCAACGCGGAAACGAGACGACGTCTTCCACATTCCGGTAATCGGAAGTTTGACTTTCTCGTCGATATGCCGCTTCAGGAAGCGCGCGCCGTACGCGGTGCTATAGCCGCTCTCAGTCAACAGGTTGACGGCCGCTTCCGTAATCTCGACGGCCTTGCCCTGCCGCTCCATCTGGCGGCGCAGTTTGTCGAGATATAGCTTCGCGATTCGCCGCACTTCGTCCATCGTCAACGGCGAGAAGACCACGATCTCGTCGATGCGATTACGAAACTCCGGCGAGAAGCGCTGCTCCGCGGCCTTCATCACTTCGTTCTTCACGGCGCGGACGTCCGAAGCCGTCTTGGTGCCGAAGCCCAACGGCTTCTCAAACCGCTTGAAGCTCTCCGAACCGAGGTTCGAGGTCATGATGATGATCGCGTCAGACAGGTAAACCTTCTTGCCGCGTCCGTCTGTGAGCCAACCCTCGTCGAATGCCTGCAAGAAAAGGTTCATCAGGTAAGGCGACGCTTTCTCGACTTCGTCGAGCAGCAACACGGTGTACGGATTCTCGCGCAGTTGCTCGGTCAGGATGCCGCCACGCTCGGAACCGACGATGCCGCGCGGCATGCCGATCAGTTTCTCGATGCTCACCGTTCCGTCGCTGTACTCCGACATGTCGATGCGCACCATCTTCTCTTCGTCACCGAACATGAACTCAGCGACAGCCTTCGCCAGCTCAGTCTTGCCGACGCCAGTTGGGCCAAGGAACAGCAGCACGCCGTCGGGTTTGTAGTGCGACTCTTTCAGCGGTCCTTTGTTCAGACGCAACCGTTGCGCGACTGCTTTGATCGCTTCCTTCTGACCGATAACACGACGGCCCAGCATCGCTTCCGTCATCGCGAAACGATCGCTCGTATCGCGGAAGATCATGTCGCGCGGAATACGCGACTCCTGCGAGATGACCTCGATGATGTGCTCGGGCTGGACGACCATCTGCTGCGGTTCGTTGATTTCCACCTTTACCGCGGCGGTGTCGAGCCAGCCGATCGCCTTGTCAGGCAGATGCAGGTTGCGGATGTACTTCGGCGCCATCTCGAGCGCCATGTTGATGGCGGCGTCGGAGATCTTCACCGAGTAGTTTTTCTCCAAACGCGGACGCAGGCCAAGCAGGATCTCGCGCGTCTCGTTGATGGAAGGTTCGACAACCTTTACCATGCGAAAACGACGCGCCAGTGCCTCGTCGTCAGCGATGTACTCTTTGTATTCGGAAAGCGTGGTCGCGCCGATGATGCGCATCTCGCCGCGCGCCAACGCCGACTTGAACATATTGGCCGCGTCAGACGAGGTTCCAAGCGCCGCGCCCGCGCCGATGATTGTGTGCGCCTCGTCGATGAACAGGATCAGGTTGTCGCGCTCTTTGACCTCGTCGATGATGCCCTTGATCCGTTCTTCAAACATGCCGCGCAACATCGTGCCCGCGACGATGCCGCCCATTTGCAACTGAACCACGTGCGAGCCCCGCAAACGCGCCGGCACTTTCTCCGGCTCCAGCTCGATCAAACGGGCAAGACCTTCAATAACCGCGGTTTTTCCGACTCCAGGCTCACCGACTAGCATCGGCGAGTTAGCCCGCTCGCGATGGCAGAGAATCTCTATGATTTGCTGAATCTCTTTTTCGCGACCGATGGTAGGCGGAATCTTGTCTGCGCGTGCGAGACGATTGAGAGACACGCCGAAGTGTTTCAAGTAAGGCGGAAGCTCAAACTTCTTGCGATTGAGCTCCTCTTCCTGTTCGCGTTTTTCAACCTGCGCGCGAACGTTCTCTTTCACTGCTTCGGGATTGGCGCCCATCGTGCGCAGCACGTCGACAAACAGACTGTCGTTGCTGCTGAGCGCTTCGAAGATGTCAGTAGCTTCAATGACTTTGCGCCCCTGCGTTCTGGCGCGCTCCATTGCCCGCTTGAACAGATCGGTCGTATCAGGCCCAATCCGAAATCCTTTGCCGACGTGTTGCTGCCGGCTGCTCGTGAGCCTTTTCTCGATGGCCATTTTCACGACCACCGGATCCAACGACAGGTCACGCATCGCAGAGTTGAACATATCCGGTTCTTCAACCGTCAGGGCTTGCAGGATATGTTCGACCGAGACGAAGTTCTGATCGCGGCGGCGAGATTCGTTCAGGGCATGTTCCAGGATGCGCTGCCCGCTGTCGCCAAACTTGTCTTTGTATGATCCTAAGTCAACCATAATTCTTTTACGACCGTCGCCTTTCCTCAGATTCAATTTCTTGCGGCGGTGATACTCAACTTTCAAACAGCGGGTGACCAACCCAACGTGCGTTGGATGATGTCAGCATAAGCGCCGTTGCGTTTCGATGCAATAACTAACTGCGGCGGCTGTACTCCTGCAATTTTCTTGCCGTGATTCACCGCCGCAGCTCTGGAGAATGTAAAGAAGTGTTGTGATTAGTAGTCGTAATCATCGCCTCCGGGCATTGGCGGGGAGGGTCTCTTTGGTTCGGGCGCGTCAGTCACGGCCGCTTCCGTTGTCAACAATAGGCCCGCGATAGACGCGGCATTTTGTAAAGCCGTGCGTACAACTTTCGTCGGGTCGATGATTCCCGCGGCAGCCAGGTCCTCGATCTGTCCGTTGACGGCGTTCAGACCCTTGTTTCCTTTCATCTGTTCCACTTCGCCCACGACGACCGCGCCTTCTTTTCCCGCGTTTTCCGCGATCCGTCGCAGCGGCTCCTGTAACGCGCGGCGCACGATTTTGATTCCGGTGCGAACATCCGGATCCGCGGCGTCGTGATTGTCGAGGACCTTTGCCGCCCGCAGCAGCGCGACTCCGCCGCCGACCACGATGCCTTCCTGGGCCGCTGCTTTGGTCGCGTTCAGCGCGTCTTCGACGCGCATCTTGATCTCCTTCATCGCGGTTTCCGTCGGCGCTCCGACTTTCACCACCGCCACGCCGCCGGTGAGCTTCGCGAGCCGTTCCTGAAGTTTCTCTTTGTCGTAATCGGACGTGGACTCTTCGATCTGTCTGCGAATCGTCGCGACGCGGCCCTGAATCGCCGCGCGGTCGCCGCCACCTTCGACGATCGTCGTCGAGTCCTTATCGACGATGACGCGTTTGGCGGTGCCGAGATCCGCCTGTGTGACGGTTTCAAGTTTGATACCGAGATCTTCCGTGATCACTTTGCCGCCCGTAAGTGTCGCCAGGTCTTCGAGGATCGCTTTCCGACGGTCGCCAAACGCCGGCGCTTTCACCGCGCAGACTTTCAGCGTTCCACGCAGACGATTCACTACGAGCGTAGCGAGTGCGTCGCCTTCGATGTCTTCGCAGATGATCAGCAGCGCACGGCCGGCGCCGGCTGTCTGTTCCAGCAACGGCAGCAGATCGCGCATCGCGGAGATCTTCTTTTCGTAAAGCAGAATGTAGGGCTCGTCGAGCACTGCTTCCATGCGATCAGGATTGGTCATGAAGTAGGGAGACGCGTAGCCGCGGTCAAACTGCATGCCCTCGACGATGTCGAGTTCGGTTTGCAGCGTGCGCGATTCTTCTACAGTCACCACGCCGTCTTTGCCGACTTTCTCCATCGCCTCCGAGATGAGCCGGCCGATCTCGGGATCGTTGTTGGCGGAAACGGTGGCGACGTTCGTCAGCTCTTCCTTGCTCTTCACTTTCTTCGACATACGTTCGAGCTCGGCGACAACCTGCTCGGTCGCGATCTGAATGCCGCGTTGCAAGGCCATCGGATTCGCGCCGGCAGTGACGTTCTTCACGCCCTCGCGAAAGATTGCCTGGGCGAGAACAGTTGCCGTAGTCGTGCCGTCGCCGGCTTTATCGTTTGTCTTGACGGCCACTTCACGCACCATCTGCGCGCCCATGTTCTGGTACTTGTCCTTCAACTCGATCTCTTTCGCGACCGTCACGCCGTCTTTCGTGATTACCGGCGGTCCAAACTTCTTGCCCAAAACAACATTGCGACCCTTCGGGCCCAACGTCACGCGCACCACATTCGCGAGCACGTCAACACCTTGAAGCATCGCATGGCGCGCTTCTTCTCTAAATTTCAGTTCTTTTGCCGGCACTCGTCTCTCTCCTTATCGGTTATGTTTTATTCACTCGCCTGTCTGGCTTGTTCCGGCGCGCGCCCAACCTTCACACGGGCTGGACGCAACAGACGATCTCCAATGCGAAATCCCCGGCTATATTCTCCTACCACGATTCCATCCATCTCCGGATCCGAATCTTCCGTGTCCACCGCTTCATGCAACTCCGGATTGAACGGTTCGCCGACAGCAGCGATCGGCTCGACACCCGCACTGTTCAACGCATTCTGAAAACTGCTCGCGATGCTGCGAATGCCCTGCACAATCGTGTCGCGCGATGAATCCTGCGACGCAGCTTCGATCGCGCGGTCCAGATCGTCCATAACCGGCAATAGCGACTCGATAAACTTTGCTTTGCCCGCTTCCGCGCGCTCGTCAGCCGAACGATTCAAACGCATCCGCGTTTCGTCGGTCTCGCGTTGCAACTGCTGTCGCAATTGATCGAAACGCGCCTGCACTTCCTGCACCTGTTTCTCTGCGGCTTTCGTGCGCGTCTCGAGCTCTTCCACGTAAGATGGCTTCAGATTCGGCTGCTCTTCGCCTTCAGCATTCGAGCGTTCGGCGCCGCTCTCGTCCAGGTAGACGCGCCGCCGATCAGTCACACGCACTTCATTCCTTGGTTCGTCACCCATTGCCTGAGTCCGCCGGTCCTCGTTCGCCTTCGTCATGATATCTTAACTTCGATCTTTTGAGCTTTCTGCTCGGCCCGTTTCGGCAGACGAATGTGCAGCACGCCGTCTTTGTACTCAGCGCCGATGTTTTCCTGATCGACCGAAGCCGGAACACTGAAAGTGCGCAGGAACTTTCCGCGCGGTCTTTCAGCGCGATGTGGTTTCGACTCCTCAACCACACGGGTTCCTTTCACGACTAATCGGTTGTCGTCAATATCGATCTCCAGCGCGTCGCGTTTGATACCCGGCAGATCCAGGGCGATCACGTAAGCCGACTCCGCTTCGTAAATGTCTGCCGCCGGTGTCCAGTCGGCGCGCTCAAATTCATCTTCACTCGGCGGCTGACGCCTTTGCGTTGCATCTTCGAAAAGCCGGTTCATTCGGTCCTGCAAAGTCATGAGGTCGTTCAATGGATTCCACTGTTGTGACATGTTCTGTTCTCCCAAATATTCTTACGCCGTCGCAAAAGCCTGGTCCGTCTTGAACTGCATCTTGTCGCCGTCTGCTGAAACGTGCACCGTTTGGCCGGGCAGTATTTCGCCCTGGAGGAGTTTCACCGCGAGCGGGTTTTGAATGTGCGACTGAATCGCTCGCTTCAGCGGACGCGCGCCGTAACTCGGATCGTAACCTTCGCGCATCAACAACTCCTTCGCGGATGGCTCGAGCACGAGAGTGACGTTGCGCTCGGCGAGCATTGCTCGCAAACGTTCGAGCTGCACGTCGATGATCTTGGCGATCTGCGACTGCGAGAGTTGATGGAAGATGACCACGTCGTCAATGCGGTTCAGGAATTCCGGTTTGAAATGCAGCCGCAGTTCCTGCTGCACTGCTTCGCGCACCTGTTTCTCGTCGCCTTCCGCAGCCTGGATCTCACGCGAGCCGAGGTTCGAAGTCATGATCAGCACCGTGTTCTTGAAGTCGACGGTGCGCCCCTTCGAATCGGTCAGCCGGCCGTCGTCGAGAATTTGCAGCAGCACGTTGAAGACGTCGCCGTGCGCTTTTTCGACCTCGTCGAAGAGGATGACTGAATACGGTCGCCGTCGAACGGCCTCAGTAAGCTGTCCGCCTTCCTCGTAACCGACGTATCCCGGCGGCGCGCCGATCATGCGCGCGACCGCGTGCTTCTCCATGTATTCCGACATGTCGAGACGTACCATCGCGCGCTCGTCGTCGAAGAGAAACTCAGCCAGCGCTCGCGCAGTTTCGGTCTTGCCGACACCCGTCGGGCCGAGAAAGATGAACGAGCCGATCGGACGATTGGGATCCTGTAAACCAGCGCGTGCGCGTCTGACGGCGTTCGCGACCGCGGTCAGCGCCTCTTCCTGGCCGATCACTCGATCGGCGAGACGTGTCTCCATCGTCACCAGCTTCTGCATTTCGCCTTCGAGCATTCGCGAGACCGGAATGCCCGTCCACTTGGCGACTACTTCCGCGACATCCTCTTCGTCGACCTTCTGCTTGAGCATCACGCCGTCTTTCTGAAGATCGCCCAGCTTCGCCTGCTCGGCGGCGAACTGGCGCTCGAGCGTGGGAATCTCGCCGTACTGCAATTCGGAAGCGCGGGCCAGGTCGCCGGCGTTGCGCGCGCGCTCGAGCTCGAGTTTCAAATCGTCGAGCTTGCTGCGCTCCTCCTGCATGCGCTGGATGGCCTCTTTCTCGGACTGCCACTTCGCCTTCATCCCCGACGACGTCGTTTTAAGGTTGGCGATGCGCTGCTCGATCTCTTTCAGACGCGTCTTTGAACGCTCGTCCTCTTCGCGCTGCAACGCGAGACGCTCGATCTCCAGTTGCATGATCTCGCGCTCTAACTGGTCTATCTCGACCGGAAGCGAGTCGATCTCGATGCGCAGTCGCGAGGCGGCCTCGTCAATCAGGTCGATTGCCTTGTCGGGCAGGAAGCGATCCGTGATGTAACGATTCGAGAGCGTCGCGGCAGCAACGATCGCGGAATCCTTGATGTCTACGTTGTGATGCTTCTCGTAGCGCTCCTTCAAACCGCGCAGGATGGCAATCGTGTCTTCAACCGAAGGCTCGCCCACGTAAACCTGCTGGAAGCGGCGTTCGAGTGCGGCGTCCTTCTCGATATGTTTCTTGTACTCGTTGAGCGTGGTCGCGCCGATGCAGCGCAGCTCTCCGCGCGCAAGTGGCGGCTTGAGCATATTCGAAGCATCGATCGCGCCCTCGGCGGCGCCCGCGCCGACGAGAGTGTGCAGCTCGTCGATGAAGAGAATGATCTGGCCCTGGGCGTTCTCGATCTCTTTCAAAACTGCTTTCAACCGGTCCTCGAACTCGCCCCGGTATTTCGCGCCCGCGAGCATGGAACCCAGATCGAGACCAACGAGCCGCTTGTTGCGTAAGGTCTCCGGCACGTCGCCGGAAACGATGCGCTGAGCGATCCCTTCGACGATCGCCGTCTTACCCACGCCCGGTTCGCCAATGAGAACCGGATTGTTTTTGGTCCGACGTGATAGAACCTGAATCGTGCGGCGGATCTCGTCGTCGCGGCCGATGACCGGATCGAGTTTTCCTTTGCGAGCGTCTTCAGTCAGGTCGCGAGCGTATTTCTTCAGTGCCTGGTAATTCTGTTCGGCGTTCGGATCGGTCACGCGCGAACCGCCACGCGTTTCATTGATTACCTTCAGCAGATCTTCTTCGTTGACGCCGTTCTGGCGCAGGATCTTGCCGGCCTCACCTTCTTTCTCCTGCGCGATGGCCAGCAGCAGATGCTCGGTCGAGACGTACTCGTCCTGCATCGATTCGGCCTGTTGCTGAGCGGCAGTAAAGATCTGATTCAAACGCGGACTGTAGTACTGCTGCCCGCCCTGAACTTTCGGAAAGCGCGACAGCGCCGCCTGCGTATCGTTGAGTATGACGGCGACATTCGCGCCCAGCCGGCCGAGTATTGGTTTGACGATACCTTCCGATTGCTCGAGCATCGCGATCAGCAGGTGCTCGGGCTCGACCTGCTGGTGCTGGTGTCGCTCGGCAATCTCAACCGCTGAATCGTGTACCTCACGCGCTTGGAGAGTTAGCTTATCTAAACGCATAGAACTTCTGATCCTAAAGAGCCGAAGCGGGCTCGCGTTTCGCATCCCAAACTGCGACGAGCCCGCTCACGATAGTTCCGCCCGCTAAAGTTTACCGGCCGCCGGTTGCCTCTTTGGCTTTGCCGGCCTGGCCCGATTGGGCCGTCGTTTCGATGGTTTTCGGTGTGCTGCCACCGCCGATGCCCTGCACCTCGATGCGGCGGGCCTTGGTCTCTTCGCGCTTCGGCAACGTCACACGCAGGACGCCGTTGTTGTACTCGGCTGTCGCGCCCTCGGCCGAAACCGTTTGGGGCAGCGTAAACGAGCGAGTAAACGCGCCGTACGAGCGCTCGACGCGATGGTAGTTATCGGATTCCTCGGTCTTCTCAAACTTGCGCTCACCGCGGAGGGTGATGACGTTGTTTTCGATCGAGAGATCGAAGTCTTCCTGTTTCATGCCAGGCAGCTCGGCTTCGAGCACGATCTGGTCTTTGTTTTCGTAGATGTCAACGCTGGGGGCCCAGGCGCCACGGCCAATGCCTTCGTCGCCGAACGAGCGAGTGAGATTGGTCGAGAACAGCCGGTTTACCTCTTCCTGAAGCGTCCGCAGATCGCGGAACGGGTCATAACGAACAATACTCATGGTTGGACTTCCTCCTCTTAGTATTCCTTGTATGGAGTCGCTCAGCCCGCCCTGCTTGTCCCGGTTCGTCTTATCTAGCTGAGCGTGGCGTCATAATAAAGGTTGAGTGCGAAGCTGTCAAGTCCCATGCAGGGCTCGGTAAAAGGCGGGTCTCAGCCGATGAAGTAAAGGAAACGGGAGCTATTGCGACAGGCCGAAGAAGCGCCTGATCGCGGAGAGAATGCCTGCGGAGGAGTCAGTGGAGGCGGCTTCGGTGTCGGTGGGGGAAGCAAGGCCCTGGCGTCGTTCGGCCATAATAAAACTGAGCGATTCGACCAGAGCGGGGTTCGTATCGAAGACTCGCTTCATCGCCGCGTGGCCGATTTCGAGGACTTCCGTCTCTTCCAGCGCGACGACATTGGCGGTTCGAGGCTCGCCAGTAAATAAGGCCATTTCGCCGAAAAAGTCGCCTTCATTGAGTGTCGCGACAGCGCGCGGCCGGCCGTTTTCACTGACCTGCACCCGCACCTTGCCATTGTGGACCACAAACATAGACGAGCCCGGATCGCCCGCCCGGATGACCATCTCACCGGGCGCGAAAACGTGCCGGACCGCCGCCTGGGCAAGCATTCCCGTCTCCTCGACTGAGAGCGGCGCAAAAATATCTACCGCCGACAGCCGCTCCACGATCGCGCCGCCATCGCCGTCGCGTTGCGCGGCGCCGGCGTGACGCTCGAGATAAAGCGTGCGCGTCGGGTAGGCGAAGTTCAAACCGGCGCGCCGGAACGCGTACCAGATCCGCTGCCGGATGAGCGCGTCCGTGTCGTTGTACTTAGCGTAGTCTTCCAGCCAGTACTTCACTTCATAATCGACGCCGTTCTCGCCGAGATTCTTGATGCGCACGACGGGCGTGACTTTCGTCGAAACGTTCTCTGTCTCGCGCACCGCTTCGCGCACCACGTGTATCGTCTTTGCGGGTGAGTCGGTGTAGAGCGCATTGAAGAACACGTGCCGCGCGTTGAGATTGTCGCGCGGATAAACCTCGATGGGTTCTCTCGCGGCGTTACTGTTGGCGATCAGCACGACGTGGTTGGTGAACGTGCGAATCTTGATGGCGCGCCAGCTAATCTCTTCCACCACGCCCGTGTGACGTTGCGCGCCGACTGTGATCACGTCGCCCACCTGAAACGGACGATCCGCCTGTAGCGAGATGCCGGCAAAGAAATTCCCGAGTGTGTCCTGGAGCGCGAGTCCGAGAATCACGCCGAAGATGGCGGAAGTGGTGAAGAGTGCGCCGAGATTTACGTCCGGAAAGAGAAACGTGAAAGCGATTAGAAAGAAGATCGTAAACGCGACGATCGTGAAGATGTTGCGGATGAGCGTAGGCGCGTCGATGCGTTTCAGCCGAAACGCCATCCCGAAGAAGAGGAAATTGAGCGCGCGGACGAAGAGGTAACCGATGATCCCCATGAGGACCAGCTTGACCGCGCTGACGATCGTGTCTGCCGAGGGCGACGGGCGCGCGCCCATGCGGTGCTCGAGCAGCGCCTTGACGTCTACTTCAAACGACCAGAACAGATAAGCGCCCAGCAGCGCCGCGGCTGACGCCGCTATGAAGAGGATCAGCTTATTCGTAAAGCGGGGGCGAGACATTGGCCTATTTTTATCACAAACGCACGAGCCCGGGGAAAATAGTCATCAGGATGTAGAGCAGCGACAGCGCCGTGACGACAATCGCCGTCAGCCAGGCGGCGACGTTGTAGAGCGGTCCGTTGACCTGGCTACCCATCAGCTCGCGGTTATTCACCAGCCGCAGCACCGCGAACAGCACGAACGGCAGCAGCAGCCCGTTGATTACCTGCGTCACCAGCAGTACGCGAAACAGCGGCAGATTCGGAATGACCGCGATCGCCGCGCCGACGGCGACGAGAAACGTAAACGTGCCGAGAAAGATTGGCGCTTCGCGAAAACTGTGCGACACGCCTTTTTCGAACCCCAGCGCTTCGCTGATCGAATAGGCAGTCGCGAGCGGTAGGACACCCGCGGCGAGCATCGACGCGCCGAAGAGCCCGAGGCCGAAGAGGGTCTCGGCGTAACGTCCGGCGAGTGGACTCAGTGCGCGGGCGGCGTCGGCGGCAGTCGATATTTGAAGGCCGGCTTTATGCAGCGTGGCGGCGGTCGAGATGATGATGAAGAACACGATCAAAATGGCGAAGACCGTGCCGACCCAGACGTCCGTCTTTGTTTCAGTGTAGTCGTCCAGCGTCACGCCTTTTTCCACTACAGACGATTGAACGTAGACCTGCATGTAGGGCGAGATCGTCGTGCCGATGACGGCGACGAGGGTGAAAACAAAAGCCTGTTCGGGCCGGAAGGTTGGACGAACGAGCCCGACGGCGACCGCGCCCCAGTCAGGCCGCGAAAGAAAAGCCGAAACGACGTACCCCAGAAACACGAGCGACATCAGCAGAAACGCCTTTTCCACCCGCTTGTACGAACCCTTCGCCACCAGCCACCACACGAGAATCGCCGCCAGCGGCACCGAGATAAAACGCGAAACACCGAACAGCTCCGCGGCCGCGGCGATACCGACAAACTCCGAAACGGTGACGCCCGCGTTGGCAATCAACAGCGAGAGCATGATCAGCGCCGTCCAGCGCACACCGAACCGCTCGCGAATCAGGTCGGACAGCCCTTTGCCGGTGACGGCGCCCATGCGCGCGCACATTTCCTGAACGATGCCAAGGCTGATAGCGATGGGAATGAGAATCCAGAGGAGTGAGTAACCAAACTCCGCGCCGACTGACGCAAAGGTCGCGATGCCGCCGGCATCATTGCCGGCGTTCGCCGTGATCATTCCGGGACCGAGAATGGCGATGTAGGCGAGCAGGCGTTTGCGCCGCGCCACCGTGCGGCGCACACCATGAGCGCCACGCCGCATCAAACGACGGCCTGCAGCTCGTACTGCCGCTCGGGGTTCTGCCACTTGGAGGTTCTCCGTCCTTCATTCGTTTCGTGTGTCGTCGCAGTCTGAACCCAGGTTAGCCAACGAGCCGGGGCAAACGGTGCCGCCAGTCCTTCGGCAACAGAATTTCCATCGCGTCATCAACCGTGATGATGCCGAGTATATCTCCAGTTTCGTCAACCACGGGAAGGGCCAGCAAGTTATATTCAGCCATGCGCTGCGCCACCTCCCTTGCGGGCTCCTCCGGCTCGGCCTGTTGAATGTCGGTGCGCATCACGTCTTCCAGCGGCATCGACGGATCCGCCAGAATCAGGC
>JBKPPP010000051.1:0-5176 GCA_046733615.1 Acidobacteriota bacterium
AGTCGCCGCACTCGACCTTGTTCGCAAGCGCACCGGCGTTCGTCGTGATTACGAGTCCCTCTACTCACTCGGCATCGCGTTTTCCGCGTTCGCGGCGGCGGAAGCCGTGCACGGCAGCGGCTTTCTGGCAGCGTTTACGGCCGGACTGACGATCGCCGCGCTCGACGTCGACCTCTGCGACTGCTTCATCGAATACGGCGGTGTAACTGCGGAGATGCTGCTGCTTTTCACGTTTGTGATCTTTGGCGGGTCACTGATTTGGACGGGCTTTTCCGGGCTCAACTGGTCTACAGTGATCTTCGTCGCCGTGGCGATGTTGATACGCATACCGGTTTACCTCGTGTCGCTCATCGGTTCCAACCTTGATCGGCGCGGCCGTTTGCTAATCGCATGGTTTGGTCCCAGCGGGCTGAGCTCGTTGCTGTTGATTCTGCTGCCGGTCTTTGCCGGTCTGCCCGGCAGTGAAAGACTGTTCGCTGTCTGTTCGTTGGTGGTGCTGCTGTCAGTGGTGATTCACGGCGGTTCGCCGATGTTGCTGGCGCGGTGGTGTCGCGAGGGTGAGTTAGAGGGGGATAACCCCGAAGCTTTAGCTGGCGCTGCGATCCAATTGGAAACACAGATTGAGGAAACCAAACCTGAAGTTGGCGCGCAGAGCGTCACGCTTGAAGAAGTAGATCGTCTGCTCGCCTCGGGCGCGAAAGTGATCCTTCTCGACGTGCGCACCGAGCGCAGTATGGAAACAAGCGAGTCGATGGCCGCCGGCGCGGTGCGCATGCCGCCGGAAGACGTGGTGGACCAAGCTCGCCGGCTCAACTTGCCGAAGGAGGCGTGGCTCATCGCCTACTGTGCTTGACCAAACGAGGCGACCAGCGCCCGGGTGGCGCAGGAACTCCGGCAAGCAGGATGGACAAAAGCACGCGCCCTCATCGGCGGCTGGAACGCCTGGCTCGATGCAGGCCGTCCGGTCGAACCAATCCACAAATCCGTACCGTCCGCGATCACAAGATGAACCGCCTGCTAACCGTCACCTCGATCATGCTGCTCGCCGCCTTCTCTTCGCATAGCCAAACGAACAACTCCGAAACCTCCCGGCCACGAGCGCGTGAAGCGGGGATCAAAGTCGGTATCCTGCCGACCGGCGCGCTCAATGCGATCACCGACGTCAGCGGCGTACTCGTCGGACACACGACCGTGATTCGCGGCGACAACGTTCGCACGGGCGTAACCGCCATCCTGCCGCATGCCGGCAATCTATTTCGCGAAAAGGTGCCGGGCGCGGTCTTCGTCGGCAACGGCTTTGGCAAGCTGGCGGGCTCGACGCAGGTCGAAGAGCTGGGCGAGATTGAAACACCGATACTCCTGACCTCGACGCTGAACGTTCCCCGCGTCGCCGATTACCTGCTCGACTACATGCTCGCGCTGCCGGGCAATGAAGACGTGCTGTCGATCAACCCGCTGGTTGCCGAAACAAACGACGGCCTGCTCAACGACGGGCGGGGCCGCCACGTCACGCGAGACGACGTGTTTTCCGCGATAAAAGGCGCAAAAGGGGGCGCGGTCGCGGAAGGTTCGGTCGGGGCGGGCACCGGCACGCGCGCCTTTGATTTCAAAGGCGGCATCGGCACGTCGTCGCGAAAACTGCCCGCGCGTTTGGGCGGGTTTACTGTCGGCGTGCTCGTGCAAACCAACTTTGGCGGAGTGCTGACAATCAACGGCGCGCCCGTGGGACAGGAGCTCGGCCGCTACTACCTGCGAGAAGAGCTGGCACCTGAGCCCGCCAAGCAGCTGGCCGCGGCTGACGGCTCGATCATCATCGTCATCGCCACTGACGCTCCCGTCGACGCGCGAAACCTGAAGCGAATGGCGGCGCGTGCGATGCTGGGCCTCGCGCGTACCGGCGGATCCGGCAGTAACGGCAGCGGCGACTACGCCATCGCCTTTTCGACCGCCGCGGAAGTTCGCGTGCGTCCGGCGAGCCAGAGCGAGCGGGCCATGCCGCGCACTGTCAAAACACTGACGAACGATGCGATGTCGCCGTTATTCCTGGCCGTCGTCGAGGCGACGGAAGAAGCGATCTACAACTCACTGTTCAAAGCTACAACCATCAGCGGGAAGGGCCAGACCGTCGAAGCATTGCCGTTGGACCGCACTCTGGAGATCCTTCGCAAACATGGCCTACTCTCGTCGCCACGCTAGTCGCACTATCACAACAAGTTCACGGTGGTCTAACCTTTTCATACTGACCGGAAAAGTGTTTGACACTCGCTGTTGGGCTGCATAGAATCCTCTCGACCCCCCACAACCAAATAACGATCCCGAAGGGAGGCAGGATGGCTACGAAACTGAATGTGCGTGTCAATCGAAAACGCCCGGAGTCGATGACGCGTCAGATTCGCGAGCAGCTCGATGCGCTCATCGATAACGGAGCGCTGGCTGTGGGAGCTTTTCTCCCCAGCGAACGTGAGCTTGCGAACACGCTGAAGGTCGCGCGCAATGTCGTGCGCGGCGCTTACGAACAATTGATGGATGCGGGAAAGTTGCGCAGTGAAGGCCGCAAAGGACGAACCGTCAGTCGTGGGACCACGAAGAAAAAAGGCGGCAAGTCGTCCTCGAAGAGCAAAGCGCGCAAGAAGTAACTCCTCCATGCGCGCTCCGAGCCATTCCCCCTGTACGGCCGTAGCTTTTTAAGCCTTACTCAGTTGCAACCGGACTCTCCTGGCCCAGCGAGATGATCTCATTTCTAATCGCTTTCCGCTCCGCCAGCAGCCGCACAAAGAAACGTCTTCGCACGAGGAAGAAGGTAAGTACCCTTACGCCCGCGATCGACTTGTCCAGTTCTTCGAAGAAGATAATCGCGAGATAGCCGCAGATGGGGACCAGCAGCAAAACCAGCACCGCAGCCCACCAGCCGAGACTCGCGTAGAACGCGGCCGCCACGATCAACCACGTCAGTGGAAACAGCAGCATCGCGGAGATGATTTTGATCGTGGAGATCACGTCTTCCGAGTCTCGCGAAAACTTCGTCGCCAGGTAGCCGCCGAGCCGGTACGCCGGATAATGCGCGACAGTTCCGAGCACGGCCGGCCCAAGCATCAGCAAAAAGAGCAAAGATCGTTTAACGATCGCGGCGAAGACGCTCAGCGTCGAACGCGGTGCTGAGAGTTCCTCCGCGTCGACGCCCGCCTGGTTCAGTTCTTCTTCAAAGCGGATCATTCGCGTTTCGAGACGGCGGAGGCGCTCCGGCTGCGCCGCCTGCAACAGCGTATACGCCCGGTTGAAGCGCTGCTGGAGTTGCAGCTCTTCTTTCAAACTCTCTTGTTCTCCGGTGTGCCCCTCGGCCGAGAAGATGCGCTCGGCGCGCGCGATCGTCTGGAGTGCTTCTTCATGATGCGCGTCGAGGATCACGTCACGCAGCGCCTGCTCGATCTTCGCCGACAACGCGCGCACCGCGTCGCGCGGCGGACTGCCGTCAGGATCGAGTTTCATGGGCTGCACCGTCAAAGGTGCGCCGAAGTACAGCAAGGCGCTGCTGCGAAAACGCGTCTTCGAAGTGTAGTAGAGTCCCGCGGGAACGATCTTCAGGTCGGAAACTTCGCCGGTCGCGACTGCGGCCAGCGAGATGCGCGCGGCGCCGGTCTTGATCGGACGCAGACGCGGTTCATCGTGCGAAACGCCTTCGGGACAGATCCCAATCGTGCCTCCCTGCGCCAGCAGCTTGCGCGCGGCGACAAACGTCTCCTCGTTCCTGGTTACGTCCTGACCTTCGTCCTGCCGTCGATAAACGGGCAGCGAGTCCATCGCCTTCACGAGATATCCGATCACCGGCATGTGAAACAGCGGCGCTTTCGCGAGAAAAGAGACCCGTCGCGGCGCGAGGCAGAGTAGAAACACCGGATCGACCAGCGCGTTGGGATGGTTGAGCACGAAGATCACCGGCGTGTCGAGCGGGACGTGTTCGAGTCCCGTGACCTCGATGCGCTGGAAGTAGATCCTGAGGGCCAGTCTGACTAGCCAAACTATGAGGCGCCGGATCATTGTGCAATAATACCCACGCTTTCCCAATCGGTTCAAAATCCAGCTACTGAGGAAGATCCATGAAGCGTTTTGTTGTGTTCGTTCCTGTCTTGTTGCTCGTTCTCAGCTCATTAGTCACTGCCCAAACCCGCACGTACACGATCGAAGATCTGATAAAAGTGCGACGCGTCGGCGACCCGCAGGTCTCACCTGACGGGCGCCACGTCGCCTTCACGATTGGCGACGTCAACTTCGACGCCAACCGCACGGTCACGCACATCTATGTTACTTCGATCGAAGGCGGCGATATCAAGCAGTTGACTAGCGGCGATCGCTCCTCGTCTTCACCGCGCTGGTCGCCGGACGGCAAGAAGATCGCCTACACGACCGGCAGCCAGGTGTGGGTGATGGACAGCGACGGCGATCACAAGGAGCAGGTCACGAAGATCTCGACCGGCGCCGGCGGGCCAGTCTGGTCGCCGGACGGAAAGTGGATCGCGTTTACGTCGGAGGTCTATCCGGACTGCGACAACGACGAGTGCAACAAGAAGCGCGACGAGCAGACGGAAAGCAGCAAGGTGAAGGCGCACATCGTCACGCGCCTGCTCTACAAACACTGGGACGAGTGGCGCGACCAGAAGCGGACGCATGTCTTCATCGTTTCGAGCAAAGGCGGCACACCGCGCCCGATCACCACCGGCGACTTCGATTCGCCACCGTATGCGGCTTCGAGCGGCGTCGACTATGCCTTCTCGCCCGACTCGACCGAGATCGCTTACCTGCGCAATCCGGACAAGGTCGAAGCGATCTCTACCAACAGCGACATCTACGTCGCGAGTCTCTTGCAGACTGTCGCGGCCTCTCCGGCCAAGAACATCACCGCTCGCAATCGCGGCTACGACGCCAGCCCGATCTACACGCGCGACGGCAAGCTGATCATCTATCGTTCGCAGGCGACCGCCGGGTTCGAAGCCGATCGCTGGCGGCTGATGGCTTACAACCGCGCCACGGGAACGAGCACCGAGCTTACGCGAGGTTTCGATCTGCAAGTTGACGACGTGGCGCTGTCGCCGGACGGCAGTTACATCTACTTCACGGCGAACGATCGCGGCAAAGAGCCGATCTTCCGCATTCCGGCGGCCGGCGGCGTACCGCAGAAGAT
>JBKPPP010000052.1:0-6996 GCA_046733615.1 Acidobacteriota bacterium
GTCGAGGCCTGCATCAACGCCTCGGAGCACAGTTTCAGCCCGGATCAAAAAATTTATCAGCGTTTTCGCGTCGAAAGTGATAGATTAGTCGTCACTATTTCGAGCCGGGGCATCGTTCCAGCGAACCTTAACGGCGCGAGCCCAAGACCTAACACAACCGAAGCGGCAGAAGAACGACGCGGATGGGGATTAAAACTCATTCGAACTCTCATGGATGAAGTGGAGTTCGAACGAGTCGACGATGGCACTAGTTTGCGTATGACGAAATACGTTCGCGAACCTTCTTCCTGACCTTCAGACCCGAACGAACATGGAACAAACTAGTGGATCTTTGGTACGGTCGCATTGCGTTGGTACCACCGCTGTTGTTTATGCTTGCGACTACCTGAACAAACTGACTGGTGAAACGATCGAACGTGAATGCCGCCGGCAAATCACCGACGGCTGCCGCGCGCTCGTGATCGATTTCAGCGACACCAAGCTGGTCAACAGTATCGGCGTCTCCATTCTCCTCGGTATCATCGACGTCGCTGAAAAAAACGGCGCCCGGATCGTCTTCTCCGAAGTGAATACCCAAACAGTGCAACTGTTCGAAATGCTCGGACTGACGCGCCACGTCCGGCTGGCCAAGGATGAGAATGAAGCGTTGCTCAGTCTTTCGGGCTTCGAGACTAGTCCCGTGGTCCACTGACACTGATGGAGCCTTCGACCCAGAAACTCATTCACACCTTTGGCGCACTTGCTGATCTGGGCCAGGAGATCGCCGGCCGCGGCGACTTCACCGAGATGGTGCGGACTTCCATGCACCTGCTGCTCGGCACGCTTGCCCTGAGACGCGGCGCCGTCACCGAATGTCTCGACAAGGGCGAGTTTCGCTGCGTAGCGATCTGGGGCCTCGAGCCGCAGATCATCGGCGAGCTCACGCTCGACGATACTGACCGGGACCAGTTCCGCAACAGCCAAGCGTCTGACTTTCTGACCAGCAACGAAGCGACTGCGACCGTGTTTGTCAGTCGTCACCGCGACCGGTTGAAAGAGCAGGCGATCGAACTGGTCCTGCCTATGATCGTGCGCGACGAGATCACCGGTCTGGTCCTGCTGGGCAAGAAAGCGAGCGGGGAAGAGTTTTCCAGCGAGGACTTCGACACGATTCGCGCGATGGTCCGGCATATCGGGGTCGGCATTCACACTCATCGCCTGCTGGAGCAGGTGGCCCAACGCGCCGAGGAGAATCGCCGGCTTTACGACGAGTTGCGTGCGATCTACCGCGACACCGTGCGCGCGTTCGCTGCGGCGATCGACATCAAGGACAAGTACACGCAGGGCCACTCCGAACGCGTCGGCCGCTACAGCGAGATCATTGCGCGTGAGCTGGGGTGGAGTGATGACGAAGTCGAGGGCATCCAGATCGCCGGCTACCTGCACGACATCGGAAAGCTGATCGTAGATCGCGACATCATCAACGCGCCTTACAACATCAACGCGAAAGAGTCGAGCGAGCTGAACCGGCATCCGGCCGCCGGCTACGAGATCCTCGCGCCGATCAACCATCCCTACGCCGACATCCCGCTGATGGCGAAATATCATCACGAACGGCTCGACGGGCGCGGTTATCCCGAAGGCCTGACCGACGAGCAGATTCCCATCGGCGCAAAGATAGTTGCACTGGCCGACTCGTTTGACGCGATGACGACCGATCGTCCTTACCGGCGGCGGCGTTCGTTTGAAGACGTCGTGCGTGATTTGCGCGAGAACAGCGGGAAGCAGTTCGACTGCAAGGTCGTGGCGGCGCTGGCGAGCGCGATGCTGAAGGAGGTTCAGGGCGCGACGAAAGAAAAACGGATCATCAAGATGCTCGGCAAAGAGTACTTGGAGGGCGAGAACGTGCCGCTGTTGCTAACCGATCTAATCAGCGACCTTACTGCGGCTGGATCCGGAGCACAAAGTTACAAATAGCAATCTTCTGATCGGGCGCGACTTCCGTCGCCTCCTCGCGCGGCAGCTCGCGGCCGTTGACGATCGTCGGGTTGCGGCCTTTGGCCACCAGCCAGTAGCGTCCCTGGTTATCGCGCGACAACACGGCATGAACGCGGCTCACTTCCGGATCGCCTTTCACCGGTAGATCGACGGTGATGCTGCGCGATCCGCGCCCGATCGTGATCTCGTTCTTCATGATCGGCACGACCTGTTCGCGCACGCCGTTGCGCCACACTTCAACCGAGTAAAGCGGCTGTGCCTTCGGCCGCACGACAGTCTGCTCGCTCTCGCTCGAGTCGGAAGCTCTCTCAACCAGCGTGTCAGTTGGATTGAATGGTGGATTGAACGGCTGCGCGCGCGACGGATCGACACGCGGCGTCACCATCGTGTGGCCGCTCTCCGTTTCATCCCAAACAGCCTGCACGCGGAACTCGCCTTTGTTCAGCGTCCCATCAACACGCAGCTCGACTGCGAAAGATTTCACGGCCAGTTGCGTCTGCCTACTCAACTCCTGCGCACGCTCTGACAGCACATGACGGAGACCCTGCTCGAGTCCGCGCCGCTTGTCGCCCTGCCAGTCTTTGTCGTCGTCCGGACTGAGATAGACGATATACTCGCGGGGAATGTAGGTTGGGCCACCCGGCGGCGTGAACATCTCGCGCTGCATCGCCGCTTCGACTTCACGCGCAATCTTTACCAGAAACTCTTCCCAAACACGCCGCGGCTTTGCGTGCTCGTCAGCCGCCTCGAGCAGGTCCTCGCCCGTCTCACCGTCAATCCATTTTCTTATCGATTCAAGCAGCCCCACTCTGTGGTTCTCCTCAAAAGGTTAGTCAAACCTCACGTAACGCTTATTGATCCAGCCTCGATCGGATGAGTACGGATCGATTTTGGGCCGGCCATGCTCCACCACCTGCACTTCGTACCAGTTGTTGTCGGCGCTCAACACTTTCACTTTCGAGCCTGACTCGGCCAGGCCGATCGGCACATTGGAAACGTTCGCCACCGGGCGCAGGTTCACGTCGGTCGTCGTAAAACCCTCGCGGCCGACCACGATCGTCTCACCGATCACAGGCACAGCGGCGAGCGGGTTCCAACGCGACGTGACGTACTTGTGCGTCGCCAGCAACATGCCCGAGAACGCCAGGATCAACCCGGCGGCGACCAGCGCTCGACGCTTCCTACTTGGCGGCAGGATCTGGTTCGTCGTCCGCGAGATTCGCTCGGGACGATCGTAAACCGTGGCGTGGTCGACAGCCCGCTGCTGCCGCTCGCGTTGTTCCAGCAGGCGCCTGGCTTCGAGGCTGATTGGGACCACGATGCGCGGTCTCTTTATTTCCGTCTCCGCCGCCCAACTCAACTGCGGCTGCGGCACGTCGAAGTGCGGTCGCGGCGGCGCTGCTTCGGTGAACTCTTCGGGTTCGATCGAAAGATCCGCACTCGGTTTGCGACGCGGCTCGCTCGGCTGGACCATTTGCAGCGGACGCGTCGGCGGCAGGCTCGCATCCGACAGCTCGTCCCAAAACTCCTCGACCGTCTGGTAGCGATCCTCGGGACGATTCTGCGTCGCTTTTTCCAGCACACGCAGAACCGCGTTGCCCCAGAACGTGTCCTGCGCAAACTGCGGCAGCTCGGTCACCGTGTGTTGCGCGAAGCGTCGTGGCGACTCGCCCGCGAGCAGTGTGTAGGTGGTCTTCGCCAGCGAATAGATATCGGCGGCGGGCGTCAGGTAATCACGGGGCGCGCGCAGCGTGGCGGTGTCGAGCTGGCCCGTCTGCACGAGCGGATTGTGTTCCGGCGCGGAGTAGATGTTTGTGCCGACACGTGTGATTGCACCTTCGCTGGCGTCGAGCCGCGCGACGCCGAAGTCGGCAATCTTCACGATCTCCTTGTCGGCAGTCAGCAGCAGGTTCTGTGGCTTGATGTCGCGGTGAATCACGCCGCACTTGTGCGCGTGCGCCAGGCCGGAACAGACCTGTTCGAGATAGAAGAGCGCTCGCTGAATCGAGAGCGGCCGCGTTTTCGTCAACGCGAACATGTCGCCGCCCGGAAGATATTCGAGCACGATGTAGTGAAACGTCGTGCCTGCTAAATCGATCGCGGTTCCGTGACCGAGGCGGTTGATCACGTTCGGATGGCGCACGCGATCGAGGGCAACGGCTTCGTTTTGAAAATTGGTGACGAGAGTTCGTTCGAGGTCGGCGTCAGGCTCGTCCTGAAGATGCAGATTCAACGCCTTGATCACGATCGTGCGCGGAGCTCCTTCGGGCGCGGCGTTGTCGTTTGCGACATAGATCTCTGCATAGCTGCCGCGGCCCAGACATTCAAGGATGTCGTAACGGCCGTCGAGTCTGCTCTGTTGAAGTTTGAGTTCCGCCATCGTCTCGCCCTGATTCGCACCTTTGATGCGTCAGAAACCGATCAGGGTTCAGGGGCATTAAGGGGCGCTTGGGCTGGCGGGAGGTTTCGTCAGCTCCTCGTAGTGGTTGAGCACTTTCCAACGGTCGCGTTGCGTTCTGACGCTGATGGCCGCCAGGCCCAGCACGGCCTCGCGCTTGATCGTCGCGTTGCCGGGAGAGGGATTCGCGTCTGCCTTGGCGATGGCGGCGTCGAAAGCTTTTCCGGCTTCGTCAGTGTTGCCGGAAAGCAGGTTTGCGCGGCCGTAAAGATAGAGAAATTCCGGATTCGGTGAATCGAGCGGGCTCTGCACTCCGGAGCGCAGCAACTCCTGCTGCGGATCTGTCGCGAGCCACGCGCGCGGATCCTGGTCAATTTGCCGCCGCGCCTTTTCAAACTGGACGAACGGTTCGGGCGAAGGCGCCGGCACGTTGGCGATGGCTACTGGTTGCGGCTGCTGTTTCGAAGCGAGGAAGGGAATTCGCTCTTTGAAGCGCGCGCCCGCGTAGAACGCGCCGGCGAGTAGCAGAAGAACGAATAACACGCCGAGTGCGCGTCCCGCGCCACTACGGCCTCGCGCCGAGGGCGCGGCGACGTTGAGCGTGTTCGGAGCTGTCTGCGCTTCCGCCGCCCCCGCCGGAATCGCGATGCGCGAACCGGAGACATTACTTCCGTTTGAATGCGAGCCGATCATTGTCTGGTGTGCGCCGCTGCCCTGCGACATGAGCGCCGCTTCCGTTTCCGGTGTAATCGTCGGCTCGAGCTCCGCCGCGCGCTCGTCGGCGTTGAGTTGTTTGCCGACGCGCACGACCACCACGGTTAAATTGTCCTCCGCGCCGCGCTCGTAGCAGCGTTGCTTCAATTCGCGACAGAGGTCTTCCAAATCGTTGTTCAGCACCAGAAGCTGGCGCAGCTCGTTGTCGGAGATATGACGCGTGATGCCGTCGGTGCACAACAGGAACTCCGTGCCGTCTTCGACCTCGAGCGTCTTCATGTCTACTTCGACGCCCTGCTCCGCGCCGAGGGCGCGGCTGATGACGTTCTTGCTCGGATGGTTCGCGGCCTGCTCGGGCGTCATGCGCCCGGCGCGCACTTCCTCTTCGACGATCGAGTGATCTTCGGTTTCGCGGTGCAACTTGCCGTCAGGAGTCAGACGATAGAGACGCGAATCGCCGACGTGACCAAAGGTGGCGACGTTGCCCTTCAGGTGCAGCGCAACGATGGTCGTCGCCATCATCGAGAACTTGCGATGTTCCTGGGCCATCTGGTGAATGGAGGCGTTGGCCCGCTGGATCGCCAGCTCCATCAGGTCTTCAACGTCGGCGCCGTCCACCTGATGACGAAACGCTTCGTCGAGCACCTCGATCGCGGTTTGCGACGCGACCTCGCCGGCTTCCGCGCCGCCGACACCGTCGGCCACTGCAAAGATCGATCGATCGCGATCGTGCAGGAACGCGTCTTCATTCAGAGGACGCCGCTCGTTGAGTCCGCGGTCGCTCAGGGCTGACGACTGGACCTTGAAGGTGTTCCCGTCTTCGCTCATTCCACTGCCTCCAACTTTAGGGGAGAAGAACTCTTCACGGCCGGTATTTCCGCGATCGCTTTGTCACGGGCGTTTCGACTCGAAAACGCCATCAGCATTCCCAGCATCGCGAAGCTTGTGATCAAGCTGAACCCGCCGTGACTCACAAATGGGAGCGTGATGCCGGTCATCGGCAAAGCGCGCAAAATACCGCCGATGTTCACCAAAGCCTGAAAACCTACAAACGCCGTTAGACCTGCCGCGCACAGCTTCGTAAACATATCACGCGCCTCCAGCGAAGTGCGAACACCAGCGACGACGAAAATGATGACGGCGAGAAGGATAACGGCGCCGCCGAGTAGACCAGTCTCTTCCGCGATCGCGGCGTAAACGTAGTCTGAATCGGCGATCGGGATCACTTCGGGATAACCAAGGCCGAGCCCGCGCCCGGTTAGACCACCGGCGTCGATCCCGAAAACGGCCTGCGCCGGCTGAAAAGCGAGATTGTCGAACCAGATGTCGACGTTCACCGTCTTCTGCATCGCCGGACTCTGCTCGGCGAGTTGTTTCAGCTCCGGATTCTTCTTTAACGCCTCTTCGTAGTCTTTCTTCCACCAGGAGACTTCCGGCGACGGCGGATCGAAGCCGTCGAGCCAGAGATGGAAGCGTTGTTGAATGCGAGACGGAAGAGCAGCGCTGATCGGCCGCGCAATCGTCGGCAGCAGCGGAACTTTCTCCTGGATGTCGCGCGGCAACGCGCCGACGACGAGAATGCTGATCACGAGCAGCACCGAGCCGACGAACAGCAGCAACTGCGGCCAGCGACGCACCGCGACGAGGTAGAGCGTCGTGTAGGCGCCGCTGAAGATCAGCATCTGGCCGAAGTCTTTCAACGCGAAGAACGGAACGAACGGCAGGATCGCCATCACGAGCAACGGCACGATGTCGCGGGCGCGTGGGACGCCCCAGTAAGTCTCGGCGAGATCTTTGTAACGAGCGGTGAGTATGCCGGCGAAGCCAACGAGAAACGGAATCTTCGACGGCTCCCACGGCGTCATGTTTCCGAGTGCTTTGCCGGCGCTCGACGTGACGACGGCGAT
>JBKPPP010000053.1:0-14150 GCA_046733615.1 Acidobacteriota bacterium
CATCACGAAACTTTTCCTGAACAGTTTCATAGACCGAGCACGCGTAGTCGAGAGGTTCTGACAGGCCGCTGGCGCGGTGATATTCGACGAGCGCGTAGATTGGCATCGACTGGCCGTAGAGAAGTTTGTGTGGCTCGATCACGCCGCGGTGAACGTCGGCTTTCCAGTAGAAGCCGCCGTACTGGCGGTCGAGCAGTGTTTCGATCAAATAAGAGAAGCCGTGCCCAGCGGCGCTCAGGTAATCATGCTCTTGACTGCTGTAGCCGAGAAGATGCGCATGAGAGAACACCCAGAGCAACCGAGCTTGCGAGATCACACCGCGCAGGCTCTCGTTTCTACTGCGATCGTTTCGACTGCGATCGTTTCGACTGTCAATCATCGATCTAAGTTGGGCACGCCACGATCGATCCCCGGGGTCGTAAACTCGATAACCGCCGAGCGAGTTAACAGTCGTGTTGTGCCAGTAGGGCATCATGCGGTCTCGGACCAGCGCGCTCCACTCGAGCGCGGCTCTCGCTCTGTCCTGAACAGCATCAATCGCGCGTGCTTTAACTCTTTGCAAAATTGCGTTCCTCAGCGCGCTTGCGGTCCAGCTTGGCCTTCAGCACTCGAGCATAATCCGTGACCGACTGCCGCTCGCGGATCCCCTGATTGGAATCGTGAATTCGCCGCCAGAGAAACAGGTCGGGCAGGACCAACGAGCGCACTTGTAATTCGACGGCGCGTGCGTACCAGTCGATGAACTCGCCCACCTTCAGACCGCCCGGAAATTTACCGACGCGCATAAACGCGTCGCGCTTGATGAGCATCGTCCCCGGCACCATGCCCGGAACCAGGCTGCCCGCCGCAATTTTCTGGTCCCTCACTCCTGCTTCCCACTCGGGACCGTTATGAAGCTGCACTGCCTGGCCGAAAACCATTTCCAGCGACGGATCACTGTCAAAGGCCCGCAGTTGCCGCTCCAGTTTCTCTACGGGCCAGCGATCGTCCGCGTCGAGAAACGCGATGAGGTCTCCCTGGGCCAACGCCACGCCCCTGTTCCGAGTTTCTCCGATTCCGGCATGAACCTGGTAACAGTAACGCACGCCTTTGGCGGCAAAGCTCTTTGCTACTTCACCGCTCCGGTCGGTTGACCCGTCGTCGACAACAATCACGTCAAGGTTCTGGTGTGTTTGGTTGAGCACACTCTCGATCGCCTCGCCCAGATAGCGATCGTAGTTGTAAACGGGGATGATTACGCTGACCAGCGGACTGTGATCCATTTTGTTTTGCGGTTTGCTTATTGCGGACGAGCACTGCGCTGCCGTTCCAGCGAGCTCTTCACTACCTTTCGCAACTCCGACAGAACCTCCTTTGCGTGACGCGACTCATTCGCGCCGTGAATCCGTTTGAGCAGGAGCAATTCGGGAACGACTTCCATCGCCATGCCGGCGGCTTTCGCGCGAAAGAACCAGTCGCTGTCGTTCGCGGCTGCATAGCCGGTGGCGAAGTTGCCGACTTGCTCAAACACCCCGCGCCGCACCACCATCGTCCCGAGCACCCAACCGGTGTGAACCGAATCGAGCAGCTCCTTCCTGAACCACGCCGGTAAGGTCGCGCCCGGATCGAGAAAGTACTTCTGGTGCGTGAGCGTATAGCCGGCATCCGGATGCGTGAGCAGGTAGTCGACCTGAAGTTTCAGCTTCTCAGGTGTCCAGAGATCGTCCTGATCGAGAAACGCGAAGAATTCACCGCGCGTGGCTTCGACGCCGCAGTTTCGCGCCGCTGCGACGCCTTGATTCTCCTGATGGATGTAACGCACCTCGGGAAAGCTTTGTGCGATTACGCCACTATCGTCTGTCGAGCCGTCGTCGACGACGATCACCTCAAAGGAGCTATACGTTTGCGCAAAGACACTCTCCAACGCCGCACGTAGATACGTGGCTCCGTTGTGGACGGGAATGATCACGCTCACCAGTGGACGTGCTTCGGTCATTTGCTCTCATCCTCTACCGTTGTTGTCGTGAGAGCCGGGAGCGCTGAGGCAAATCCAGTCTGCTCTCTCCGCCGATCGAGCGATCTCTTCAGCGCCTTCAAGACATTGAGCTCCGACGCGCTTTTTCCCCGTGTCATGTTCTCTTCGTGCTGGCGATAGAAGAGGGTCACGGCATCGATCGTTTTGATTACCGCGCCAGCTTCCCTTGCCCGCATAAACCAGTCGACGTCTTCGCTGTAGCGCATCGTTTCATCAAACAGTCCGACACGCTCAAAAACAGATCTGCGAATGACGGCGCTGCCCAGGTTCACTGAAAAAGCAGGCTCACCCAACTCTTCTGTTTCTGTTTCGGTTCGCGACAAGAGCACGGGCTGAATTCGTCCCAGCACGATCTCGATCGCCGGCTCGTTCAGCAGATACGGGAGTTGCAGCTCGAGTTTGGCCGCCGGCCAGAGATCATCCACATCGGCGAAAGCAATCAAGCTACCTTGCGCCTGCTGGATGCCGCGGTTGCGTGCCGCTGCGGGCCCCTGATTTGTCTGGTGCAGGTAGCGAACCGTTGCCGGAAGGCTGCGGGCCACAACCGCGGTGCCGTCTGTCGAACCGTCGTCGACCATAACGATCTCCAACCGCGAACACTTCTGGGCCAGCACACTCTCAACCGCTGCGCGCAAAAATCGCTCGCCGTTGAAGACCGGTATGACTACGCTGAGTAAAGGGTCCACGTCATTCCTCCGCAGTCGAACTGATCTCAGCCAACAATCTTTCGATCACTGGCGGAATGGTGGAAAGATCCGTCCCCGCTTCAAGACTGAAGCAAGGCAGCCCGCGCGCAAACGCCGCCAAAAACTTGAATGCCTCACCTCCGGCTCGCGGAAGTTGAAAGATCGTGCTCGGCGCCAATGCCGCCAGAGTCGCAGCTACGGAAACCCGTTTCAAATGCGTTTCGGGCAAACCCGTCACGCGAGGCAGCAAGATTGCGCGTACGGGCAATCGAGGCGCGACCTTCGACGCGTGATGTTCGTTTACGAATAGCAGCGCTTTCTCTTCAGCCGATCGTTCCGGGTTGGCAACTTTCGGAGCCAACGCCGGAAAGCGCCGCACCTGGTCGCTGTTCAGTTTGGCGGAATTGTAAAGGCTGTGGACCACGGGGCCGGGCTGCAATCCGAGCAAGGTGTAATCATCGCCGGCGTACGAGAGGTTCGACTCGAGACAGGCGAGGGCCGTGGTCGACTTGCCGCTGCCGCCCTTTCCTCCGATCAAGACGCCGCCGCTCGAGTTTCCGACGGCTGCCGCATGGACCAGTTGCAAGCTATGACTTAATAGCCACCAGTGAAGAATGGTTCGCAACGGCGAGCCGTATTCCCAGTAAGGGAGCCGCGAGTCGGGCGACCAGAAGACGGCAAGATTGCGTTCCTTATCAAGCACGCTGACGGCGCCCGATCCATGTTGAAACGCCGTGTAAATCCGTTCCGTGTTGTAGCCTTGGATCACGCCGCGCGCGAGAAAGTCGTCCTCCTGCCACGGGCGTTTCGTCATGCGTTGGCCCGTAGACTCGGAATCCCAAAGGCAGATAGTCAAATCAGGAATGGAGTCGTCAGCTACGGCGAGATGTTCGAGAGCACGAGTAAGCGAGAGCAAAGCCGCACCCGAAAAACTCAATCGGATGCGATAGCCGCCGATGTTGTAGCTGCGTTCGACTGTGCCAGTTACCTGCTGAGCTGACTTGAACAACTCGTAGACAGACTGGAAGTACTCGACCGATCTGGACGACGGGTCTTCGCCTGGGACGTGAGATGGGACCACCGGGGCAGTGAGCATTTATTAGTTGCGATAACTACTGGATTTGAGAGTCTCACTCTGGAAGCTCTGTGATTGGCTTCGGCCAACCCGCCTCATCTACGTCGTGAATGGGGTCCAGCAGCAACAGCTCCTGCATGTCGGAATACTTGTGCAGCAACGGTACGGTGAACGACTGTTTCTCGTGGCCATTCGTCGCAGGCAGTTCGCCGAGATCGAAGGCTGCTCCGTCAACCGGAACAATCAGGTTCTCCTGTTGCAGTTGAGCCAGTAAATCTTCCACGCCTCGATCGACGTCCGCGGCGTTGGCCTGGTAGTTTTGCAGCACCAGGTTTTGAACTTCGCCGGCGGAAGCGCCCTTGTCGACGAGCCCCCAGATAAAAGCGCCGACCTCGACGAGGCTGTAATAGTTTCCGCTGTCGAGGTTAATGATGACGGCCTCGCCGTCGATGGTTTCGTGAGTGACCGTGGGAGTATTCACTCGAAATCGCTGGGTACTCATAGTTGTATTCAATACCTTTAAGACGGTTAAAGGACTAATATGCAGGGCGATTCAGAAGTTCAAGTTCGTAGCTGTTAGAAATTCTACAAGATCAGATTCGCAGGTGAAAGTGGCCTGGCAAACGGTGGAGATGCGTTGCCCTGTTCGAGTCGCCTCAGACGCCTCATCCCTCTGCTGGCGCACTCCCAAAATTCCTTGCCCATACTGGAACTCAGCTTGCACGCGCGCAACCTTACTTGCTCGCGTCGAAACTTTCCTTGCCCCACGCGGAAACAGGCTTGCTCGCGGCGGGGCATTAGCCTGTGCGTGCCGAGTTGCAGCTAGTTCTCCACGTATCCTCGTTGGAATCTTTGAAGTCTCTGTCAGATGCGCTGAAGTTCAGGATCGAGCTCGAGGAGCGAATGGTTGTTTATGCACGAGAACAAGCTAACTTTTCATTCGCGCAAGTCAATTCGCAGCTTGTACAAGCCTGCATGCGCCCAATTCAAGTCAGGCCGCATGCGAACCCAAGCTAGTGTGCTGGCCGAACAACTCATCCACGCGTCCAAACTAGCCGCATAAATCTCTGCTCAAGGATGTTTTTGCCAACCCCTGCGTGCCGATCGGGTTGGGCAAGCAACCGTCGTTGTCCAGCTACGAAGCTGACCTCAGCGCCAAAGAAGGATGACGTTCGCGCAGCACCTGGACGAGATGATCCTTTGTGACATGCGTGTACCGTTGAGTCGTGGCGATCGAGGCATGACCTAAGAATTCCTGGACCACTCTGATGTCTGCTCCATTCCGCAACAACAAGGTCGCTACCGTATGTCGCAGCATATGCGGTGTTATGTGTCTCTCGATACCGGCAGCTTTGCGAAACTGAGCAATGACGTTTGCGATACTCTGCGTTGAGAGTCTTCCCCCCGTTGCATTGAGAAACAGGGCTGTGCTTTCGGAAGCGATGTGAGCACGCATTTCGACGTGCTTTCGTTGTATGCGAAGGGTCTGCTCATCCACGATGAAGGCCAGACGATCCCTTCCTCCTTTGCCCTTGACGCGAAATACTGCCTCCGCAACTGAGAAGTCCTGCAAGTCGAGGCTGGAAACCTCGCCCACTCGCATACCCGTCGCAAACAGGAGGTCTAAGAGTGCAAGATTTCGTAGAGCGCGGTATTCGTGAAGAGGTCCGGTGCGCATGCCACCCTTCGCTAATACTGCCGCTTTGCGTTGAATCTTCGTCGCTGATTGGTTCTGTTTTGCTTGCGCGAGCAGGCCACGCATTTCGGTTTCCGTCAGGGAGCGAGGCAATTGCTTTATGCGTCCGAAACTGAGCTTTACACGCCAGAACGGTGATTCAAGCAGTGCGCCCTTCCTCACCCAGTAAGAGCAAAAGACTTTCAAGACGACCATCTTTCGCTTCATTGACGCAGGCGAATAGTTCCGGAGGCGTAGATCGGCGGCCCAGTTTTCGACGAATGATGGATCAAGTGAATTCAGTGCAAACGTCTTACCGGCGTAGGAAGCTACCTGGTCCAGATCGGAGCGATACGCGATTCTTGTCTTCACACTGCGTTCATGTGTTGAAAAGTAGCCGCTGAAGAACTCTTCAATTGCTTGAGCAAGTAACACGACCATGCACCTCCGCAACAGTCCTGTACCGACCTGTTCGATAGATTAGAAGAGCTTGGAAGGCGTCTTGGTGGGCGGGAAGCCGTGCGGAAGTTTAATGAGAGTGGCGGCAACATTCAACTGCATGGAGCAGGCTGACGTGTAGGCGTCAAAGGAGTGCGTTCAGAAAGAATTGACTTTTGCGGAATGCGGCAATATCTTGCGTCCTGATTTACCTGAGGCTGTACCTCTGGAAGCCTTGCATACTCGTCTTTTGCTCAGCCTCATCATCTGACCCCGGAGTTTGAATAACTTAGAATTATTGTGAGGCCCAAGCGATCGCCATTCGACCTGATGCTCCTTTTCTTCCGGGGATTCATAATCAGCACTCTCTATGGCTTTTTAGTATGGGCGACTCTCCGGTATTTCCAAGGCGAAGAAGAAGCAATCAAGTTCCTCAAAGCCTACACGATCGGTTTCAAGACCATTGTTTCATTGGGCCTCAGTCTTGGAACGGCATTCGTCGTGCTTCACACACGTGGGGACATTCCAGCAATAATTGAAGACGTATTTAAGGATCAGCAGTTACCGGAAGAATATTTTGAGAACCGTGAACGCTATGAAAGTTCGTACAGAACTGTAAACTTCATCACCCAGGTGGTAGTCGTTGCGGCGTTGATATTTTGGTATTGTCGGTTTCCGCTCCAACTCCCAGGCAAGATTTTCATGATACTCGCAGTTTGTGCTGAATACGGCTTTGCCTCGTTCGTCGGTCGTAAATTAAGGTATGCGGCTATGATGATGCATTCCCTCTCCAATGTCGAAGTCCCACGGAATTTATTCAAGAAACGCGAGCTGGATAGTATTAACTGGTATGTCAATGTAGCATCCACATTGACCATGATTTTTGTCTATGTCCACGTAATGTTCTATTACAAAGGTCCATTTGCGTATGACTCAGGCCTCAAAGAAAGCATACGGATCTTTTTAATTCTTCCGGCTGTCATGGCGACTCCAGTACTCCTGATCTTTAACTTTTATCCGCGCGAGGTGTTGCGAAAGCTGTACAGCAAGTCGATTGACCTTGAGTTAGAGGATCTGACACGAAAACTACGGTTTGAAAAACTTAACGCGTTTGAAAAGCGGGCTTACTTAATCCAGTTCCAGAAGATGTCACGCGAGGAACTTCGCTACAGCTTGCAACTGGCACTGACGGACCTTCCCATCGGAATCACCATTTTGGCTATGGTGCTACAGACTCTCTTAAAGTAATAAGTGCGGGTCGAGAGAGTTATACGAGAAAATAGAGGCCGACGAACAGTTGAATCTTCATCAGGATTAGCGGCAGTTTGTATTGTTTCAGCTTGAACCAGAAAACGGTTGACACTGCAAGCAAGAGTGCCATCACGACGAAATCAACGATGTCTGCCGCACGGCGGATCAAGATCACCAGCAAGAGCAGCCCTAGCCACTGTAAAGAAAACGCTACCACGCCCAATCGTGTCGGTGTGAACCTGTGCATAATCGAAACGGGATCTCCGGCCCTGTCCCTGATGTCCTTACACACTTCTCTTCCAAGCGTAAGGAGAAAAATGGAACCTGCCAGCAAGTGTAGTTTGGTTTCGCTGGGATATGTGGTCGCCACAATCAGGATTGGAACTGTTGCTGCGACTGCCACGTAAGGCGGCTTCACTACCGGAAGATACTCTGAGACGTAGCCATAACTTATAGCTAGAGATATAGCACTGTAATAGAAGAAATCCACGCCTGGCGAAATGAAGCACCAGATTGAAATGAGGGTTAGGCCTAAGAATATGAAATAGAGAGTTACAGCGAACGCGGGAGAAATGTGACCAGCGGGTAAGGGCCGATTCGGATGATTAATTCGATCTCTGTCCAAGTCGTCAAGGTCATTGGCGATGAATGTACAGACGCCAGTGAGCAGAAATGGAACCGCTTTCCTGAAGCTGGAATACAGGTCGTTGCTTCTCGCGAAGAGTGGAATAAGCACCGCGAAGAAACCGAGCAACGAAGTTTCGAGCCTGGTTAGCTGAAATATTGCGCGCAGAACTGCCACAATAATTCTAAGTTATCCCTACGCAACGATGGTTACTTGTGTGGAGATTTGAAAGCACTTAGCGACGAGCAAGGTGCGTGGTCACTCAGACCGCTTGTTCTGCTGCCGGCGGCCTACCTGATCGTTTCGATCGTGCACGAGTCGGCGCACGCCCTGACCGCTTACGCTCTCAACATACGCTTTACCCTTTTTCATTTCGCCGTCAACCTGGTGCCCGACAGTGGAACCCTCATGGAGTATGCCGCGGTCGGAGTGGCGGGCCCGCTGTGCGCGCTGATCGTGGGTCTCGTTTGCTGGTTCGCCTACAGAAAGGCCATGCGATCACGGTCTCAACTTGAAAAACCATCGTCAGGACTCCAGCAGTCGCGATCAGCGCTCTTGCTGCTTTACCTGGTGACGTTCGGCGTGGGCACCTTCTTCGGCAACCTCATGTCTGCGCCATTCGCGAGGGCTGATTTCAACCGCGCGGCAGTGGCGCTAAGCCTGCCGGTGCCCGCGCGCTACGCCGCAAGTCTCATCGGCTTAATCTCAATCTGTGGTCTCCATTTCTTGGTCGGATCGGAGTTGCGCAGGTTGTCGGCCGCCGGATCGAGTCGTTTGCGCGCACTGCTCGTAATGGTCGTCCTGCCCGTGGTCGCCGGAATAGCGATCGTGGGATTGTCGTTTCTCCCGACGCCCTCCACTCTCGCTTTCGGACGTCTCGCGGAAGCGTCGTTCTGGATCTTCACCGCGGCGGGTTTACTGATGAGCCGGAACACTCCTTCGGGCGACGATCAAACCCTTGGCGTAGGCTGGGTTGACGTGACATTCCTGGTGGTGGCCATAATCGCCGTCAGAGTCATGGCCATGGGCATCAGCTTTTGAGCGGTAGTAAATTTATTGACACCCAACCTATCGAGGTATAGTCTACGCACGCTTTAATCATCCTCGCACTCTCCCGGAGTCCTTAACCACCATGAGGCGCCACCATGAAAACCTCCCATCTCATCATCGCAATCGCTGTCTCTGCCGTGAGTCTTCTGGCTTATGTCGGTTTTGCACAACCCCGATCCAACGTTAGAACGGCTACCATTCTGCTCCCGGGTCACAAGACGCCGGCGCGAGTTCGCTTCAAGGTCGAACGCGGCCGAGCCATCTTCCAGGAAGACATCGATCTTGGACCAGCAGATCATCCTGAAGAACCGGTTGGAAGGTTCCGCTCGGTTCGTGGGGGCATCGGCACCACTTCGCAAGCATTGTCAGTCAGAGCAGGCGCCCAGTATCTGTGGCCCGGCGGCATAGTCCCGTTTGACCTCGACTCCAACTTGTCGAAGCCGGACAATGCCGCTCTCTTACAAAGCGTGCGGGACGCGATCGACTTTTGGAATAACAACACCAACGTTAAGTTTATTGCCAAAACTAACGAACCGATCTTTGTGCACTTCAAAGAAGATTCGGGTGTCACTGGCGCCGGGGAATCCGGTATTGGCAGGCCAGCGATCGGCGGTCGCAATATCAAACTGAAGACGACCGCATCGCGCGCCACCGTTATTCATGAGATAGGCCACGCAGTTGGTCTTTGGCACGAGCAGGCGCGCCGTGACCGCGACGCGAATGTCGAAGTGCTGTTCGCCAACGTACTCCCGGGAGAAGAGCACAACTTCGACAAGCACCTGGAAGACGGCATCGACTTTGGTCCATACGACCCTACATCGAGAATGCACTATGGCCCCACATCCTTCGCGCGGCGCGACCCGCTGACCGGACGCCTGTTAACAACGATACGAAGTCGAATTCCCGGCGTCGCGGTGGCTCCGATGGACATTCTCTCCCCACTCGACATCGCCGGTATCAACCGGCTGTACCCGCCGAACGATTGCGGCAGCGTTCCGGTCCTGTTTGAAAACGACCACAAACGCGGCAAGCAGGTCGCACTTCAGTTCTCGCAGTTCGATCTCCATCAACTCGGACTCGGCGACGCGGCGTCGTCGCTCTGCGTGCCGATGGGCTGGACCGTCGAATTGTTTGAAAACACGATGTTCGGTGGCGCGCAACTTCGCGTCGTCGGGCCGGCAGAGTTTCTCGACCTGAAGCGCGAGATGCCGGACGGCCGGAATTGGGGCGACACGATCAGCTCAGCGCGTGTGAGCGGTGCGGCGGCAAACCCGCTGCCGAACTCCTGCGCCGTCGCGACCGTGTTCGAGCACAACAACTTCCGTGGCCGCGAGATGCAGTTGACGAACGACGTTGCCACGCTTCATCAGTTCGGGCTCGGCGATAACATCACCTCGGTCTGCGTTCCGGCGGGCGTGACGATTACGCTCTTCGTAGACACGGGCCACCGCGGCGACTTGCTCGAGCTGACCGGTCCAGTCAACATTCCGCACTTGAAGTTTGACTCGCCGGACGGTCACGATTGGAACGACATGTTCAGCTCTGCCAAACTCGGCGGCGGAACCGTAAATCAGCCGCCACCGTCGTGTCAGACCAATCCGGTGCTGTTCGCCGACGACAACTTCCGCGGCGAGCGCTTCGACATCACCGCGAACACTCGCGATCTGCACCAACTGAATTTCGGGGATAAGGCGTCGTCGGTTTGCCTTCCCGCGGGTTGGGCCATCACGCTGTTTCAGAATACCGATTTCGGCGGGCAGTCGCTTCACGTCAACGCGAACGTCGCCGATCTCCAGCGAGACCGTCCCGGTGGACAGGATTGGGGCGACAAGGTCAGTTCCGTGCAAGTCACGCCGCCCGCCGGTACGCCCGAGGTGACTTGCAACGAGCCGGTGCTTTTCGAACACGACGGATTTCAAGGTCGCCAGTTTCCACTGCTGCGCGACACCGCGAACCTGCACTCGTTCGACGCGGGCGACAAAGCATCTTCCGCGTGTATCCCGGCAACCTGGTCGGTGGTGCTCTTTGAAAACATTAACTTCAGCGGAGCCACCCTGTCGCTGACTGGCCCAACTACGATTCGCGACCTGAAACGCGACCGTCCGGGCGGACAGGACTGGGGCGACAGGATTAGTTCAGTGCGCGTCACACCTCCGGGCGGGACGCCTCCGTTTACAGCTTGTACAGTTCCGATCGTCTATCACGATGACCATTTCCGCGGCCGGAGCTTCACGGTTACGGCTACCATCATGGACCTTCATTCACGCGGCGATGGCGACAAGGCGTCGTCCGTCTGCATCCCGCCGAACTTCTCTCTGACGTTCTTCGAAGACAAGAATTTGAGTGGGAGAAGCTTCACGCGCGTCGGTCCGGCCGAGATTTTCGACCTGAAACGGGATCGACCCGATGGAAGAGACTGGGGCGATACGATCAGCTCAATTCGAAGGAATTGAGTGAGTTAACAAGGGAAATCGTGCTTCAACTTCACGGTCATGGCCCAGCGGGGCTTGCAACTGGTCGTGTAGATAGTGCATCATAAGCCCCGTTAACCCTTCTCTCGCGCATCGACGGTGATGCGCCCCGCGCAACAAAGTTTAAGCGCCGGACGTTTTGGATGGTTCGAGAGCAGGCTTGTTTCACATATCGAAGCCGCTCTTTTGAGCACCCGAACCTGATCCTTCGAACGCTACCGTTCGCCGAAGCCAAATCTGATTCGCAGCTTCTTCTCAATTCCTAAACCAGAGGAAAAGGTATATCTATGGCAAAAAAACTCTATGTTGGAAACCTCGCCTTCCAAACCAGCAGCCAGGATCTTCAGGAACTGTTCGCCCAGGCCGGAACTGTTGAATCCGCAAGCGTGATCGAAGATCGTGACACTGGACGTTCGAAAGGCTTCGCCTTCGTCGAAATGTCGACGGACGAGGAAGCACAGGCTGCTATCGAACAGTTCAACGGAAAAGAAGTTGCTGGTCGTGCGTTGAAGGTCAACGAAGCGCGGCCGCGCGAGAATCGCGGCGGCGGCGGTGGCGGTGGACGTGGTTTTGGCGGCAATCGCGGCGGTGGCGGCGGCTACGGTGGCAATCGTGGTGGTGGTGGTGGCTTTGGTCGCGGTGGCGGCCAGGGACGTCGTTCGGAGCCGCGCTGGTAAGTAATCGACAATTTCAGGCAGCGGTCGATCTCCGCGTGACTGTTCATTGCGGAGATCGAGGCTGCCGTTTTCTATTTTGGCGACGAGTTGAAACCCTCAGTCGCCTCACACACAAAGGAACCTAATGAATTTTTCTCAGTTAGGATTGGCAAACGCACAATTGCGCGTTTGCGAATCTCTCGGATACTCAGATCCGACACCAATACAAACTAAAGCCATTCCGCTCATCATGAGCGGCGCGGACGTGATTGGCTGTGCCGAAACAGGCACCGGCAAGACGGCGGCGTTTCTCCTTCCCATCGTTCACAACCTCAGCAGACAGGCGCGCCCTGGCGTTCGTGTCCTCGTGCTTGCGCCTACGCGCGAACTGGCACTCCAGATCCAAACCAACTACCTAGAGCTCAATCATCTGAAATCGAATCGCAGCGTGCTCGTGATCGGTGGCGCGAATATCAAAACGCAAATGGCCGATCTGCGCCGGAAGGCAACGATCGTTATCGCTACACCTGGCCGTCTGCTGGACCTGACGGAACGCGCCGCAATCGATATTTCGACGATTGAAGTGCTGGTCCTCGATGAAGCCGATCGCATGTTGGACATGGGTTTTCTGCCGGCAATCAAGAGAATACTCGCGATGTTGCCGCAAAAGAAACAGACTTTGTTGTTCTCAGCCACCATGTCTCCGACCATCGAGAGCCTGGCTCGCGCGACTATGCGACAACCGAAGCTGATTGAAGTAAACCAGCGCGGTCGCGCGGCGCAGATGGTTGAGCAAACCGCTTATTCAGTCTCGCTGGAAAACAAGACAGCGCTGCTGCTCGATCTGCTCGAGCGGGAGAGCGAGAAAGAATCGCTGGCAAAGGTGTTAGTGTTTACACGCACGCGCCGGGGTTCAGAACGCCTGTCGCACATTCTCAGGGCCCGCAACCACAAAGTGAATCGCATCCATGCCGATCGAACTCAGCCGCAACGCGAAGCAGCATTGCGCGAGTTTCGCGATGGTCATGCACGCGTGCTGGTAGCTACGGACATTGCCGCGCGCGGACTAGACGTCGACGCCGTTTCACACGTTATCAACTACGATGTGCCGAGCGTTCCCGAAGACTACGTGCATCGAGTGGGGCGGACGGGTAGAGCGGGTAAGCAGGGCAAAGCCATCACGATCGTGACGCCGGTTGACGAGTTGTCGATGAAAGCCATCGAGCGACTGATGGGACAACCAGTCAAGCGCGTTGTGCCGGAGGGTTTTGGCGGTTTGCAAGCATCCAGCCCGAGCACTCGCAAACCAGTGGTGCCTTTCGGGCGGGCTTATAAGGGCAACGTGCGTTCTTTCCGGCCGCAGCGCGCTCGCTGATCGCGAGTGTCGCAGTTTTGTAATTTTCCATGTGAACCGCACTGTTCTCTCTGCGTCTGTGTTTAGATGAACGCAGAGAGAAGTGAAATGGGGAAACACATGGAAGACACACCGGCGATTAAACACACTATCAATTGGAGCAACTGGGTTTTTCTCATCGTGGCGCATCTTGCCGCGGTTGCAGCCCTGTTTTTCTGGAGCTGGCCCGCGGTGATCACCGCGGTAATCCTTTATTGGGTCGGCGGCAGTCTGGGAATCGGTATGGGTTGGCACAGGCTGCTGACCCATCGCGGCTATAAAGTGCCGAAAGTGCTCGAATACTTTTTGGTGACCTGCGGCACGCTGGCGCTGGAAGGTGGTCCGATTCAATGGGTCGTGACGCACCGCATCCATCACGCGCACACTGATCGTGACGGCGATCCGCACACGCCACGAGATGGCGGCTGGTGGGCGCACATCGGCTGGATCTTGTGGGGCACCGCACAGAATCACACCGACAGCACTATCGCTCGCTACGCGCCCGATCTAATCAAAGATCGTTACTACCGCTGGCTGAACAACTTCTTCTATGTTCCTCTTTTTATCCTGGGGGTCGCGCTCTTTGTGCTCGGGGGCTGGGGCGTTTTGCTTTGGGGAATGTTTCTGCGTCTGACCTTGGCGTTTCATGCGACCTGGCTCGTCAATTCGGCGACACACCTGTGGGGCCGAACTCGATTCCAAACCGGTGATGACTCTCGCAATAGCTGGTGGGTGGCACTCCTCACATTTGGTGAAGGCTGGCACAACAACCATCACGCTCATCCAGCGTCAGCTCGTCATGGTCTGCGTTGGTAC
>JBKPPP010000054.1:0-6333 GCA_046733615.1 Acidobacteriota bacterium
ATGGAGAAGATCGCGGAGCACGGCGGGATGCGCTCGCTTGAAATTGTCGAGATAAATACGGCGCTTGATGTTAATAATAAGACGGCGGAGTTGGGCGTCGAGCTGATTCTGTCGGCTTTGGGAAAGACAATTCTCTAAAAGGCTGGGCCAGGAAGAGTGCCAAAGAAGCTGCGCGTCGGAGTGATCTTCGGCGGACGGTCGGGTGAACACGAGATCTCCATTCGCTCGGCGCGAGCGATCATCGAGAGTATCGATCGAAAGAAGTTTGACGTGGTTCCGATCGCGATCACGAAGGAAGGGAAGTGGCTTCCGCCTTCGGACTCGGCCGCCGCGTTGCCGCCCGCGGTCCAACCGCTGCTCTCCGCAGATGCAACCACAACCACCGGCGACATCGCGCTGCTCGGCGATCCGTCGCACCGGGGCCTGATCTCACTCAACAGCGATTCACAATCGCACGTTGCACAGAAGCTCGACGTAGTTTTTCCCGCTCTGCATGGCCCGTTCGGCGAAGACGGCACACTTCAAGGTTTACTTGAGATGGCAGACGTTCCGTACGTAGGTTGCGGCGTGCTGGCGTCATCGTGCGGCATGGACAAAGTGACGATGAAGTCGCTGTTTGTGCAGGCCGGTCTGCCGATCTGCAAACACGTTTGGTTTCTGCGCTCGCAGTGGCAGAAAGATCCCGATCGAGTTTTGCGAACCATAATCCGTGAAATCAAGGTTCCTTGTTTTGTGAAGCCGGCAAATCTCGGCTCGTCGGTCGGCGTGTCGCGCGCAACGGACAAACGTTCGTTGAGCGACGCGATCGGCCTGGCCGCCGAGTACGATCGCAAGATCATCGTTGAAGAAGAGGTGGTGGGGCGCGAGATCGAATGCGCGGTGCTTGGAAACGATGAACCGAGAGCGAGTCTGCCGGGTGAGTACGTCGTCTTTGAAGAGTCAGCGCGCTTTCTTGATTACACGGAGAAGTACGCGAACACGGGCCGCGTCAGCTTTGTCGTGCCGGCGCCGTTGTCGAAGGCGATCACGACGCGGATCCAGAAGATGGCCATCCGCGCATTTCAATCGGTTGACGGCTCGGGTCTCGCGCGTGTCGACTTCTTTGTCACACGCGACGGCGGCCAACTGATCATCAACGAGTTGAATACGATGCCCGGTTTGACTGAGGTTTCGGGCTATCCAAAGATGTGGGAAGCTTCGGGCCTGTCGTTTGGGCGTCTACTTGAAACTTTAATTGAACTCGCCTTCGAGCGACATCGCGATAAATCACTCACCAAGACGAGCCGCTAATCCCGAGCCGCTGATTATCTCTTCGGCGCGCGATAACCCTTGCGCGTGCGCACATTCAAATCGTCTCGCGACACCTTCACTTCCAGCGCGCGCCACTTCCCATCGCGATTTTTATTCACCGGCCGGTAGGCAAGCGTGTACTGCTGGCCCAGCTCCTGCGCGATGCCGGTAAACGCTTCGCGCATCGCCGGGCCGCCCGGAGTCGCGACAAAACGCCCACCAGTCTTCTCAGCAAAACCCTTCAGCGAAGTCGCGCCCTGCCGCCGGCCGGAGCCGCCGATCTCGATCTCCGACATGTCGACCGCGTAGATGCTCGCTCCGACAGCCAAAGCACTCTCCACCGCCTTGTCGTTCGAAGCTTTGCTGAACGTGTCCATGCCGTCCGACAGGATGACGATCGCTTTGCGTGCTTCAGGACGATCGGCGAGTGTGCGTGCGGCTTCGACGATCGCGTCGTTCAGCGTAGTCATGCCTTTCGCGCGTATCGCGTAAGCGATCGGCGCGAGATCTCTTCCGCCCGAGAACTCCTGCACTCGTTCGACCTTGGAGTCGAAACGATAGACCGCCGCGACGTCCTCATCACGCAGACCGTCGAGAAACCGGATCGCCGCGGAACGCGCCAGTGTGAAGCGTGCTTCCATGCTTCCGGAACTATCGAGCAGCACGACTGCGGCATAAGGTGATTCCTGAAGTGAGAAACTGGCAATCATCTCCGGCTTTATTTCAACGCCGTCTTCGTAGACTTTGAAGTCTGACTTCTTGAGACCTTTGACGTACTGGCCCGACTTGTCTGTGACGGTGACGTTGAGCACGACGAGATCGGTGTTCGTGCGGATCACGTCGTCGTCCTGCGCCAGCACACTCGACGCGGCGAGGAGCATCAGCGCGAGCAGGGAAGTAAGACGAAACGGCATTTGGCTACGATCAATAGTTAAAGGTGCGGACTATCTTGATGAGCTCAAGTAAAACGTTAGCATTGCCGATCATCGAGGCTGAGATGACCTGCCGCGGCGTGTTCTGAACGCTCTTCGCCAACGACTCGGCGCTATCCGCGATCTGCTTCACTGCGTCGGTGATGTTCGTCGGGCGATCGACGATCTCTACTTCTTCGTCCTGGCCGCCGACCTCCCCGCGAATCTTTTTCGTCAACTTCTCAAGGCGATCGAGTTTCTTCAGCGACTCGCGATCGATCGTGGTCTTGTTTTTCAGAGCGGTTTGCAGTTGCTGGCCGAGGCCGGCAAGCTCTTTGGCGCGGTCGACGTTCTCCTGATGGTCTTTTTCGGCCATCTTTATGGCGCGTTTTGCGCGCATTTCCTCTTCAAACGTCGTTAGCGGCGGATCGTCGCGTTTCTCGCCGTCGACCGACGGCGGCGGAGGAGGTGTTGGCCGTGGAGTTTGAGCGTACCCGACACTTAAATTGGCCAGCAGAAGAGCGAAGCCGAAAAGGACGAAGCGAGCGCAGCGCGGCACTCTTTGTAGACTTATCTTCTTCATTCGTTTCGTGCTGAACCCCGTTGCGTCCGAATGCTAACGCAACCGAAAAATTCTCTCAACCACTCTGACGAGCGTTGAGCGCGGCCTGTTGCCTGCGTAAATACTCAGAGTTCACCTTAACCATCGGCACGCCGACCCTTAAACCTGCGTCTCAGAAAATCCGCCGTGCAGTTGCGAAATTGGATTAAGGAACGCGCGCGGGATTGTCGGGTGTGTTGATGAACTCTCCCGGCTTACCCGCGCGCTTGATCACGATCGTTCGCGGCTCGAGTCGCTCGGGCGCTCGCTTCTTGCCCTGTGACGAACTGTAGGCAATCAACGTCGCTTGCGGATCCGCTTGAAGCCCGGCAAGACGAATCGACGCGAAGTCTTCCAGCGGAACTTTCACGGCGTACGCGCCCTCTTCCTGCGGATGAAGCTGGGCGGGGCTCACCGGCAATACGTGCTGCTCCGTCTTGCCGTCTTTTCTCCTGCGCAAATCCAGCATGACTGATAAGCCCGATAATTCGCGGCTCGAGATGTTCTTCACCACGCCGCCGATGGTCGTGAAGCCTTTTTCGACTGTTGGCTCGTCAACTACAACGTGTGCGAGCGCCGCCGGCTTTTCGACAACCGGCGGCGGGGCAGTGTTCTGAAGCACGCGTTGCGCGTGAAACTTCCTGATGTAGCCGTAGCCCACCAACACCAGCGCTGTGACCGCAACGGCGCACACGACTCCGAGAAGCATTCGCTTGTTAGAGTCGTGTTGTTGTTGGATGGCCTCGTCTGGATGAAATGGATCGTTGAACATTCCGCTTACTTCAAGTGATTGGTTAATTACTGAGGAGTCCTTCCGGGAGCAGGCTGACCGGTCACCGCGACGATGAGGGCATCGAGAAACTGATCTTCGGCGAGGCCGGAGCTCTTGAGTGTGGTCCACTCGGCGCCCGTTGCGCCATCGGTGCGGCCCTCGACTCTTGCGTTCACTGCGATGTTCGCCGTCGAGCCATCGATCGGTTGCACTTCCACGGTCAACGTGTAGCGCCCGCGAGTCCAACCGCGCGCATTCGATTGCGGCAGATCGGCGTAGCGACTGAGTCCAGCCGCGGACACTACCGCACCCTTCGTAAACGTGTAAGGCTGACTGACGAGGATTCCATCGGCCATCTTCGACGCAGCCTCGTCGAGCACCATCTTCCGATCGCGCATCACTTCCTGAATCGCGTTGATGATGACGTCGCGACGTCCGCTCAGCCGATAAGGATTGTCCAACGGCGGCGTTTCCCGCGTGCGGCCGCTACCGAAGTCAAAGCCGCGACCCGCGCCCGTGTCGGTCTTATTACCGTTGTTTGCGGGAGTGCGCTCGGTGCCGCTGTCTCTGACGCGCTCACTCTGTTTATCGACGCCTTTTGCGGCCTGCGCGAGTGCGGGCAGGGAACAAGCGAGAAGTAATGCGAGCCCAGCGATTGTCCTTAACATAGCTTTACCCCCAATTCGATCCTGTCTAAATTTTCGGGGCGCAAACTGAGCATAGATGAACCCTTGTCGATTGCCAAGTAGCAAATCACTGTTTCTTGTTCGCTTCTTCGAGATCGCGCTCGCGTTCCCACTTGCGCAGAGCCTGAACGCCGGTTTCGAAGTCGGCGCTGTTGTTATAAAAGTTGTGCGCGCCGTCGTCACGATCGGGATTGCGAACGTAGTAGAGATAATCCGAAGTCGCCGGATTCAACGCCGCTTTCAACGAGCTCTCGCCGGGCGATGCCACTGGCCCAGGCGGCAGTCCCGCGTAGATGCGTGTGTTGTAAGGCGAGCGGCGCTGAATGTCGCTTAGATAAACCTTGCCGTCGTAGCGCCACTTGCCTTCGAGCTTCGATGCATAGATCACGCTCGAATCAACCGCGAGGGGTATATTTTTTTGCAGCCGGTTGTAGATCACTGAGGCGACAACGGGCCGTTCCTCCGCGAGCTTGGCTTCGGTCTCGATGATCGAGGCGGTCGTGACGATCTGGCGCGGCGTCAAATTGAGGCTGCGGGCTCGGTCACTCCAGTCAGGCTTCCACACACTGCGAAAGCGTTTCACCATCATCTCGATCAGATCCGCGGCCGACGTTTCTGGTGCAAACTCGTACGTGTCAGGGAACAGATAACCTTCGAGATTCGTCGCCGCTGGATCGATGTCCTGAATAAGGCTCACGTTATCCATTAAAGCTAATGCTTGAGCTTCGTTGAGATTGAACTCAGGCACCTGGGCCATTGCGCGCGCGATGTCCCAACGAGTCCAGCCTTCGATGACGGTAAAGCGATTGAGACGGCGTTCGCCTTGCTGAAGCTTCGCCAAAACGCTGAGCGGCGAGATAGGCGAGGGAAAGTCGTACTCACCCGCCTTCAGCGTGGCGCCTTTGCCTGTGCTCTTCAGATAGAGCTTGACCGGCCACTCGTGTTTGATGACTCCTTCGTCCGACAACTTCTTGATAATCGCGGACGGCGAAGTGCCTTTCGGGATTTCGATGTACTTGCCGCTCTTCGCGTGGGTAATCGGCTGGTGGAGATCGCGGTAAGCCCACGCTCCGGCCGCGCCGCCCGCCAGCAAGGCGAGCGCAATTAGGAGGATTAGTATTCGTTTCATTCAGAAGAAGGGATAACCAGGATTCGCTCCTGATCCGTTTCAATAAAATCGCGCAGGATTACCGCTGCCGCTTCACCATCGACGAGGGCCGTTATCTCGTCGAGCGAGTGGCCCTCAGCCTTTAAATTCTCTGTCGCCTCGAAGGAAGTCAAGCGTTCGTCTTGCAGGTAGACCGGTAATTTCACGGATCGGGCCAGATTCAAAGCCACTTGGCGGGCCTTGTCGGCGGCCTCGCCGGCGGTTCCGTCCAGTCGCAACGGCAAACCAATCACTATCGTTTGTGCGTCATAGCGTTCGACCAGATTTACCAGATCCTGAAGCAGCCGTTTCCAGTTCGAGCGCTTGAGGGGTGTAAGTCTTTTGATAGTCACGAGCCTGTCGTCTGACACTGCGACGCCGACCAGTTTATCGCCCAGATCCAACGCGAGCACGGGTGCGGCGGGCTTTAACAGTGCTTGATGCGGGTTCATGCTGCCTGTATCATACGTTTCGATTCGCAGACCGCGATCTTTGGCACTCCGGCGTAACGTAATCCCAAGAGGTAATTAGATGTCATTTCGCACCAAGTTCATACTGATTCTGCTGTCAGCAACACTGACTCTGTACACGGTCGTCGGTGGCTGGATCTCCACCCGAGCCCAGCAACCGGCAAACGATCCCAATGCACAACTGCGAATTTTTGAGAGTGTGTTGCAGCACATTCAGACCGATTACGTAGATGAGCCAAATATGGAGAAGGTTCGAGCCGGCGCGCTGCGCGGACTCGCCTACGGTCTCGACCCCTACTCGACCTATCTCACGCCCGAGCAGGTAAAGGAGTATAACGCCGGCACCGGAAACAATCAGGTCGGCATCGGCGCCGAGCTGTCGCAGGTCGCGTCGTATCTTTACGTGATCGCCCCGATGAAGGGCTCGCCCGCCGATCAGGCTGGAATCAAGTCGGG
>JBKPPP010000055.1:0-8840 GCA_046733615.1 Acidobacteriota bacterium
TCTGCGCGTGCGCGTCGAGCGCCAGCAGGGCAACGTACTGTTCGCCGCGATCGAAGAGATTCTTGCGGCCGGGCCGGATCGAGTCGAGCCTCCGTGTCCTTACTTCGGCCGCTGCGGCGGCTGTGACTTTCAGCAACTCACTTATGAAAGTCAGCTTGCCGCCAAAGCCGAGATCATTCGCGATTGTCTGCACCGCATAGCGCGGCTCGAACAGATTCCCGACTTCCGCGTCATGCCGTCGCCCGACGTGTGGCGTTATCGCATGCGTGCGACGTGGCAGATCGATCAGGACCAGCAAACAATCGGTTATTACGAACGCGGGTCACGACGCGTGTGCGACGTCGTCGATTGCGCCGTACTGACGCCTGTGTTGCAGGAAACGCTCGAACGCATACGGGCCACCGGGCCGCACGAGTTTCCGCCTGATTTAAAGCATCTGAACGTGGTCGCGGGAGAGAACGGCGTTTCGCTGGCGCCGCCGTTTGCGGAGTTTGAGACAAGAGAGTTGAGCTTAACGATCGGCGGCGAGAGTTACAGCTACAACGCCGAGGCGTTCTTTCAGATCAATCCCAGCGTGCTCGGCGCTCTGGTCGGATTTGCTTTGCGTGGCGCTGGGGAGAGTGGCGCTGCGGGTGAGGGTGCCGCTGCGGGTGAGGGTGCCGCTGCGGGTGAGGGTGCCGCTGCGGGTGAGGGTGCCGCTGCGGGTGAGGGTGCCGCTGCGAGCCAGATCGCTGTCGATCTTTACTGCGGCGTTGGTCTGTTCACTCTGCCGTTGGCGCGCCGTTTCAAACAGGTGATCGGCGTCGAAGCTAATCCGATCGCCGTGCGTTTTGCGCGTCGCAATCTGGAGCATGCAGGACTGACGCACGCGCGCATGTTCAATGCCGGTGTCAGCGAGTGGTTTCGCTCTGATTCAAGGCGACCTGGAAACGTCGATTTTGTGCTGCTCGACCCACCGCGCGCCGGCGCCGAGTCGGCGGTGATTAACGGAATCCTCAAACTGCGCCCTGCGGAAATCTCCTACGTTTCCTGCGACCCCGCCACCCTCGCGCGCGATCTAAAAAAACTTTTCGCCGGCGGCTACATTCTCGACGCGCTCACCGCGTTTGATCTGTTTCCGCAGACGCATCACGTTGAGACAGTGGCGCGCTTGCGGTTAGGCTGAACGTCGGTTTGCGCGTAAGATCGGCGTCGTTTACTCACGACGACAATGAACCCTCACCGTGTCAGGTTTAGCCGGCATCCGCTGGCCCAGCTCGCCGTCGCCTTCGCTGCGGGTATCTGCGTAGCGACTTACTTTCAGATTAGCCTGGTTGTGTTGTGCGTCGTGGGTGCGGTCTGCACCGCGGCCGTGGTGGTTGCGGTGGTGGGCCGCCGCGTGACTGTAGCGGGTGTCGCGTTGCTGCTGGCGGTGGGCTTTGTGGGCGCCGGGCTCGCCGTTCAGGAGCGAAGCAAGCGCGAACGCGAGAACGAGCTACGGCAGTTTTTGGGCAGCTCAGTGATTTTGACGGGAGTGCTCGCTGGGCCACCGGAAGTCGCTTGGGATCGTGCGTATCTCACGCTTCGCATCGAGCGCTTGAATGAAGATGGAATTGAGCGGAATGCTTCGGGAGTCGTTTCGCTGTTGCTGCCGCTGAAGAGTCGCGACGAGTACCGCGATTTGCAGCTTCGTTATGCTGCGCGAATCCGCGTGGCGGCAACGCTCAATCGGGCCGATAACTATCTGAACCCAGGCGTGTCGCCGCTTTCCGAGTTTCTCGACCGCAAGGGCTACGACGCGACTGGTGTGATCAAGAGCGCGGCGGCTATAACGCGACTGGGAGACGAACGTGGTGTCTCCGTCGACCTCTTAAACCTGCTCTACTCCTGGCGCGAAAAACTTCAGCAGGAAGTTGACGCGCGGTTCGCGCCGGAAACGGCCGGCGTGCTCGACGCAGCACTGCTCGGCAATCGCTACAATCTTTCGCGCGAGACTTCAGGGCGCTTCCGCGAAGGGGGCACTTTCCACGTGCTCGTCATCAGCGGATTGCACATCAGTTTTATCGGCGGCATTGTCTACTTCGCGCTGCGCCGCGTGACGAGAAGACGCGCCGTTCAGTCTGCCGGCGGACGATTGTTTCAGTTTCTCGTGCCGGCGGCGGTCGTGTGGGCCTACTCGCTTGCCGTCGGCGCGGAATCCTCCGTGGTGCGAGCAGCTCTGATGTTCACCTTCGCAGGACTCGCGCTGGTCATCTTCCGCGAATCGACCTCACTCAATGCGCTGGGCGCGGCCGCGTTATTGCTCTTGATTGACAGTCCGAAGAATCTCTTCGATCCCTCGTTCCAACTCACGTTTGTTTCGGTGCTGGCGATCGTCGCAGTGGCCTGGCCGCTTCTCCTGAAGTCTGCGGCGATCGGCTCATGGTATCCGTCGAGCGAAACGCCGAGCCCGCCCGTCTGTTCGCGCCACGTGCGCTGGTTTTGCGAAGTCTTGTTCTGGAGCGAACGCAAATGGCAACGCGAGCTTGCACGCTCACCGTATCGCTACCGGCTCTTCAAAGCGGGCCTCGCGGTGAAGCTCGAGCGCTATCGCATTCAATCTTGTCTGCGCTACATCTTCGGCGCGGTCATCGTGTCGGGCTCGGTGCAGTTGCTTTTGCTGCCGCTGCTGATCGTTTACTTCCATCGACTCTCGCCGGCATCGCTCGTCCTGAACATTGTGGTCAGCATTCTACTGGCGATCCTCGCGGCAGTCGCCTCGCTCGCACTGTTGCTTTCACAAATCAGCCCCGCGCTGGCGGAACCCTTGTTCCAACTCGCAAACACGATCAATTGGCTCATGATTCACAGTGTCGATCCCTTCACGAGCCTCAACCTGGCGTCGATCCGGCTGCCGGAATACTCCGGACGCGGCGCGTGGCTGTACTTGCTGTACTACTTTCCAATGCTCGCAATGGCGTTGAAGAAATGGGTGCGGCCGGCCGCCTTGGCCCAACTCGCGTTCGTCGCCGTTCTGCTGCTTCATCCATTCAGCACCAGCGCCGCAGGCGGAAAACTGCGCGTCGATTTTCTCGACGTCGGCCAGGGCGATGCCGCATTCATCACGATGCCCGATGGCCGCACGCTGTTGGTCGATGGCGGCGGCGCGATCGATTTCAGCAGGTCGAAAACTGAGCGACGCAGTATTGGCGAAGCGGTGGTCTCCGAATACTTGTGGTGGCGGGGCTTGGATACCGTCGACTACGTGCTGGCCACGCATGCCGACGCCGACCACATCGATGGTCTAAACGACGTGGTGCGAAACTTCAACGTGCAGGCAGCACTCGTCGCGCGCACGCCCGCGACAGATCCGGAGTGGGATAAATTCGAACGTACGCTGATCGCGACGCGCACGGATTCAACGCGAATCCAAGCGGGGGATCTGATACAGTTCGGCGACGTGACAGTCGAGGTCTTGTGGCCTCCGGCGGCCTCGAATCCAAACGCAGCTTCAGCAAACAACGACTCAATCGTGCTTCACGTCCGCTACGGCAACCGCTCGCTGCTTCTCACCGGCGACATCGAGAAAAGCGCCGAGCGTGCGCTCTTGTCTTTTGCGACAGACCTGCACGCCGATGTCATCAAGGTGCCGCATCACGGCAGTCGCAGCTCTTCAACGCAGCCATTCGTCGATGCGACGAGACCCGCGTTCGCGATAATCTCAGTGGGACAGGATTCGAGGTTTGGCCATCCGCACCCCGAGGTGGTGCAGCGCTGGCAAGCGAGCGGAGCCCAGGTGCTGACGACCGGTCACTGCGGAGCTGTCACGGTCACAACCGACGGAACGGACTTGCGCGTTACGGGAATGCAAACCCGTACTTACCCAGGATCTCCTTGCCCTTTGGCCCGGTAACAAAACTGGCGAACGCGCGCGCATCTGCTTCGTTATGCGTGCTCTTGATCACGGCGAGCGCCTGACTAATCGACTGGTGCAACTGTTCGGGAATCAAGGACCATCTGCCGCTACTCTGCTGGCTCAATGACAACGCAACGATCGCCACCTCGACATTGCCGGTCTCCGCGTACTGAAGCGTTTGCCGAATGTTGTCGGCATAAACGAGCTTTGGCTTAACGGCATCCCAAATACCGGCGCTTTGCAACGCTTCGCGCGCGGCGAGGCCGTAGGGCGCGTGGTCGGGATTCGCGATCGCCACGCGTTTAACTTCAGGGCGCGTGAGATCCATGATCTTTTCAATCCGCAGTGGGCTGTCAGCCGTGGTCCACAGCGTGATCCGGCCCAGCGCGTAGATTGCTTTCGTACCCGAAACAATCAACCCTTTCTGTTCGAGCTGGTCGATGTAGCTGACGTTTGCCGCTGCGAAGAGATCCATCGGCGCGCCGTTCTCGATCTGCTTCGTGAGCATGCCGGTCGATCCGAAGACAAAGACTACTTTGACCTTTTGACTGGACTCGAACTCGCGCCCGATCTCTTCAAACGCCGCCGTGAGGTCCGAAGCAGCGGCGACAGTGATCTCCTGCGGTTGCGTGTTCGTGCGGCTACACGACGACGCACACAGAATCGTCGTCAGGATGAGGAGAAGGACAACGTTGCGTTTCAAGTTGGAAAATCGTTTGGCGTGTAAAGGTCTACTTTCGAACTGCCCACCTTGTAAGTTTTAAGAACTCCGAGCGGCGGCGCGTAAATGTGAACCGTTATTAGATCCCGGCCACTTACTTCCGGATTTCCGAGCTGATGAATGTCCGGCACTTCGGCGCCCGTGACTGTGCCCGCCGGACACTCCCGGCCTGTGTCGTAACACAAGCCTTGTTCTTCTCCTGTAAATGAAAAGATCGTTTCCCACATTACACCTTGCTGCACCTTGACCACTCCGTGCGAGCCATTGTGATCGTGAATCGGCGTTTTCTGTCCGGGCCGCCAACAGATGACCAGCATCTCGACGGCGTCGGTCTTGCAAACGCGATGACGCCAGTAATTGCCTTCCTTGAACCCGAGGTAGGGTTGCAAATCGAGATGGGAGATCTCGACGTCTGAGAGCCAGGAATACAATTGTTCCAGCGTTGGAGCAGTGGTTTGCTCGGTGAGCCGCGCGATCAGCTCGGGAAACGTAAATGAGCTGCTGCCCTCGGGCGGTTGAGTGGCGATAGATGTGTCGGTATTCAGTTGCGTCGACAAAGCGTGACTCCGGGCAGAAATCGCGGGCGCAAGACTTATATTCGGTAAGGTGCCCGCGAGTCAAGATTGCGGGCACACTTATCGTGTGTTGACGCGGATAAATCTCTTTTCAGTTGTCGCGATAGCGCCTAGCTGCCCTTGGGGTTGGACTCTTCATCGTCAGCGGGCGGCGGGGGAGTTGTTGGCGCAGTGCCGCCGCCTCCCTGGCCCTCGGGTGGGTCGATCGTATTTGGGTCAGTCTCGAAATGCAGGCCCGTTCCAAACAAGGGTGAGTAGGAGGTTTCATTTGCTGAGAGTTGAATCTGCATGTTCTTCTTTCCGTCGCTTGAGCGACTCTTCTGGGATGCGGAGAGTCTACTTTGCCTTCATGCGACTGCCAAGATAAATTTACTCGCCGGCAACACCCATCTCGTCCCAATCCGCCACCATTTCATAAGCACGGCCCAAAACGGGGCGCGGACGCGAGCCGTCGGCCTGCCCGATCAACCCTTCGCGCTCCATCACGTCGAGGATCGCCGCGGCGCGGCCGTAGCCGATGCGCAGCCGTCGTTGCAACACGGAGGTAGAAGCGCGTTTCATCTCCACGCAAATGCGTAGCGCTTCCTCAAACAACTCGTCGTGCTCGCCCTCGGTTCCATCCAGCCCCAGCGCTTCTTCGTCTGACTGCGTGATCGACTCGTCATACGACGGCGGGCCCTGCGCTTTGATGTGGGCCACGATGCGCCCGATCTCGTTCTCGTCGATATAGGCGCCGTGCACGCGGATCAGTCGAGAAGTTCCGGGCGGCAGAAACAGCATGTCGCCGCGGCCGAGAAGCTGCTCGGCGCCGTTGGTGTCGATGATGGTGCGCGAGTCAATCTTCGACGACACGCGGAACGAGATGCGGGAAGGGAAGTTTGCTTTGATCAGACCGGTAATGACGTCGACCGAAGGCCGTTGCGTCGCGAGCACGAGGTGAATGCCGACGGCGCGAGCCATCTGCGCCAGCCGCGTGATCGACTCTTCGACTTCGCGGCCGGAAGTCATCATCAGGTCAGCCAGCTCGTCGATGATGATCACGATGTACGGCAGCGGCTTCCACGGGTCGCCTTTGTCATCGTACTCCTTGATTAGATTACGGCGCATGATCTCGGTGTTGTAACCGTCGATGTTGCGCACGCCCCAGCCGGCGAGATCGCGATAGCGGCGTTCCATTTCGGCTACGGCCCACTTGAGCGAACGTGAAGCGAGCTTTGGATCGACGATGATGGGCGTCGCGAGATGCGGAATATCTTCGTAGAGCCCGAGCTCGAGTCGCTTGGGATCGATCAGGATGAACTTCACTTCGTCGGGGCGCGCGCGATAGAGAATCGAAACGATCAGCGAGTTGACGCCAACCGATTTGCCCGCGCCCGTTGTGCCGGCAATCAGCAGGTGCGGCATCTTCGCGAGATCGGCGACGTAGTTCAGGCCATCGATCGTCTTTCCCAGCGCGATCGTGAGTTTCGAACCGGACTCCTGGAAGGCGCGAGACTCGATCACTTCGCGCAGGAAGATCGTTTCGCGGCGCGGGTTTGGCACTTCGATCCCGACGTGCGGTTTGCCGGGCATGCGATCGATGCGCACCGACTCCGCTTTCAACGCCAGACACAGATCGTCAACCAGCGAGACTACGCGCGAGTATTTCACGCCGGGATCGGGCTTGAACTCGTAAGTGGTGACGACCGGGCCGGGGCAGATGTGTTTGATCTGGCCGGTGACGTTGAACTCTTTGCACTTCTCAGCAAGACGCGTGGCGAGGCTGAGCAACTCCGCATCTGCTTGCTCGCTGTGTGGCGGCGCTTCGTTGAGAAACTCGAGTGGCGGCAGGCCGTAATCGCTGTAGTTCACGGCCCGTGCAGATTCGAACGGCAGCTTCTTTGTGGCGGGAGCTTCGGTTTTGACGCGCAGGACTGAAGCGCCCTTCACCATCTCTTCGAGATCGTCATCGTCATCCGCAGCGGTGACGTCGGAGCCTGAACCCGGGAAGATTGAGCGTTTGCCTGAGCGACCGGTCACGACGGTCGCCGGCGGCGGCGCGGTTACGCCCGCACTCGCAGCGGCCGCGGCGGCAACGGAAGCCTGCGGCTCGGCAATCTTCGTTTCGGCACGAATGACCGATGTAGTTTCAGGCACAGGAGCGACCGGTTCCTTCATGAAATCGGCGACACGCTCGGCGGCTGTGAGATTCAGTGTTTGTTTGCGTGTGCTGTGCGCGGCTTCGCGTTCGGCTTTGATTGCGGCTTTCGTTTCGCGTCGTTTTTGCGCGAGCTCCCGCCGCTCTTGCCGCCACGTTCGGAACCGTTCGGGAATCTTGCCGACGAAAGCGAAGCGCGTCGCGATCGCGGCCACGATCACTTCGTAGAGATGGATGAACGAGAAGTTGGTCGCGAGCAACAGACCGGTGGCGGCGATGGCGACGAGCAAGACGGTCGCGCCCACGTTGCTGAGCCCACTTGCGAGACCCTGCGCAACAACCGCCCCGAGCAGGCCGCCCGGTTGCACACTCGCGTCGAACAGCGGGCGCAACTGCGAGATGGAAAGTAATGCGGAAGCGGCAACCACCAGCACGACGAGGCCGGCGATCCGCGACCAAGGCCGATGATTGATGCTGCGACGAAAGCGACGCCACGCAGCAGTGAAGAGCAGCAACGGCAGCAGGTAAGCCGCCAGGCCGATAAACTGAAACGCGGTGGCGGCGACGTTAGCGCCGATCGATCCCGCCCAGTTCTGCGTCTCGCTTTGCCCTGCCGAGTTCCACGACGGATCGTTGGGATAGAACGCAGCCGAGATCAAACAGAGCGCCAGCAGCGCTCCGATCGCCAGCAGCAGCACGCCCAGGATCTCGCTCCGGCGACTCGCGCGCGGGATGATCACGCGCGGGTGCTCTTCGATGTGTGTTGTTGACATGGACACTCCAAAGTGAAACTAGCCTACACTCAGGCCCAGCCTTGCCGCGCAGATCAAAAGCGGCAAAGCCTCAACGCAACACTTTTCCAGCTAAACTAGCTACGACTGAGGGTCCAGGTCAGTCTCAAAACTTTAGGCGGCCTTGCGAGCCAGCAAATAGGCTTTGATGAAGTCGTCGATGTCTCCACCAAGCACTGCGTCAACGTTACCTCGTTCCAGTTTTGTCCGTGTGTCTTTCACCAACTGATAAGGCGCGAGTACGTAACTTCTTATTTGTGAGCCGAAGGAGATGTCGGCCTTGTTTGCTTCGAGCTCGGCAGTTTCAGCGCGCCGCCGTTCCAGCTCGAGCTCATAGAGACGCGAGCGCAGCACCTGCATGGCGACTGCGCGGTTCTGGTGTTGCGAACGCTGGTTTTGACAGGAGACGACGATGCCGGTCGGGATATGGGTGATGCGCACGGCGGAGTCGGTCGTGTTGATGTGCTGGCCACCGGCGCCGGTCGCGCGATAAGTGTCGACGCGCAGGTCCTTGTCGTTTATCTCGACTTCGATGTCCTCGTCGATTTCGGGATAGACAAAGAGTGAAGCGAAGGAAGTGTGCCGTCTCGCCGCCTGATCAAACGGCGAGATCCGCACTAACCGGTGAACGCCGGCTTCGGCGGCGAGCAGCCCGTAGGCATACTCACCTTCAACTCTGAACGTCACACTTTTCAGTCCAGCTTCCTCGCCTGGTTGATACTCGAGCACTTCCGCTTTGAAG
>JBKPPP010000056.1:0-7658 GCA_046733615.1 Acidobacteriota bacterium
ACCGACACCACGATGTAATCGGCGAAATCGCGATCAATGAACGCCTGTAACTGGCCGGCCAGCGCGTCGTCAGCTTGCGGTCGCGACAACAAAACCATGCGCGCGAAGGCCGCCCGTACCGGTTTTGCCGAGAGGAAACGGACGTGATACTTCACGGCGGTCGACGTCTTACTTTCACCTGTTTCCCCGGTGCGGCTGAGCTGCCGGTCCGCGGATTTGGGCGCGTTCACTTGCGTGATGGCGCTTGTTTGTTCGCTCGACTGACTACTGCCGCCTTCGGTCTGTGTCTGACCCCAGGCGGAATCGGTCAGCAGCTTATCGACATCTTTTTTAGTCCATTCCGTCCAGGGCTTCTGTTTTTGGGCCACTACCGCACCCGCAAACAAGGCCAGGACAAAGCACGCAGAAATAACTGTTCTCATCGAAGTGGGCTCCTCGAAAATGATGATGGATTGAAATTGTTCGGGTTCGACGCTTTAAGCCTTCACGGCGCAAGTGAACTCGCTGAACGTCGAGAACCGGTCTGAACCGTGATCGGCGGCGATATCACGACGCTCGTAGTCGAGATGCAAAACCGACATCAGCAATGTGGCTTGCTCGTCCACCAGGCGGAGGCTCAAGTCGCGCGCGCCGATCTTTTCAGATAGCAATTCGGAAAGCAAGTAATGCCGGCAGCCAAACGCGGGCACTTCTCCAAGCGGCACTCGAGCCGCGAGGCCACGCGACGAAAAGATCTCGAGTGTCGGGTGACCGGCGATGCTCTGGTTGTCGATATTGATGACTGCGATAAGCTCGTCGCGTTTCATCTTTTCGCCTTTCGGCGTCAGAGCGGCGCCCGCCACGATGTAGTCAGTCGCCAGACCCGCGCGATGCACTGGTTTTTGATAGGAGCGCGCAGCCGCCAGACCGGGCCGGAAGTGGGTAAACGCGGTCGCGTTCCATTCGACCGCGGTCACTTCAACTTTCATCAGCGTGTGATTCGAAAGCGGTGTGATCGCCAGCGACAATCCGCCTGAAAAGTCTTTCGGTAGATCGAGCCGTGAGCAATCAAAGATGCAACCCTGCTGGCCGCCCAGTTTTATCGCGCCCTGCTGGATCTGTTTTTCCGAAATGCCGGCGGGAAACTTCGCTTCTGTTCCCGCTTGCCACGCAACCTTTCCCGCGCCGTCAACAATAAAAGGACTCAGCCAAAGAATCTCTTCAACGGGCGCGCCGGAGCTCAGATGAAAGCGCGATTCAAGCGTCAGCCCGCCAATCTTCTTCGAATGAAATACTAAAGGCGTGTAGAGAATATTCTGTGCTTTGAAACGGCCCGCGGAATCGAAGGGAAGTCGCGCCGGCGCCGGATTGTAGGGCGGCTGGTGAATCGGATGCTCGATGCTGAACTTCGGAGCAGCCGCCTGCTTAATTAATAGATAGCCGAAGTTTTTGACTGACCCGCGGCGATTCGTCACGGCGATCGTGCCGCCACTCTCGCCGCCTGCCGCCGTTGCGTGATGACCGCGGCGACTGCTGACACCCGGCACGAAAAGCTGTTTGAAATCGGAGCTGTAATCGGCCTTGCGCAGATCGACGAGCGCTGACGAGTGCGGCTTCAGATCGTACGGAAGCTCTTTCAGCTTCGAGCCTTGATGATCGTAGAGCGTCAGCGTGCCGCTGCTCGGTTCGTCGTACGGATTGAAGATGCTGTAAACGCAGTCGTACGCAGCCAGCGGCGGAAACGGCATTGAATAGAAGAAACTGTCCGGACGTTGCCACTGGAGCGGATCCGGGTTCGCGTGTACGTTCGTGAATGAGTCTCTGCTTTTCCAGCGAACGAAAGCGGAGCTGAAAAGATCGCTGGCGTGAGTTGGAGTTCGGGTCTTGGGCCGCAGGCGAATCCTCATGCCGCCCCAGAAGTTTGTGTTTGGCCCGACGAGATCGCGAACGGGAATAACCGTCGTCTGCATCGCCTGCGCCGTCAGCCGGCGGGCGATGCCATCGTCGCCAAACGGACGGCCGTCGGGATCGTAAAGATAGATCTGATACTCGGTCGCGTCGCTGCCGTCGGCATAGCCGCGCGCGCCGATGAAGTTGTCGGCGGTGAGCACGAGCTCCGACTCGATTCCGGCTGTGGCGTCTTGAATCACGAAAGGCGCACACACGTCGAGCCAGCAGGTGCCTTCATTTGAAGCGCCGGTGTTTTGTGCGCGAGCGATGCGGCTGGTGGGCCAAACTGACGGAATGAGGGCGGCGCCGGCAAAGGCTTGTGAGATCAGAGAAAGAAAACTTCGCCGCTCGATCGGTTTCATTCTCTTGGACCGTTAAGCAAGAGGAGAGCAGAAAAAACCTGCTCTCCCCTCGTCTCAACTTGTTTCAACTTCTTAGAAGTTGAAGCGCACTACGAGCTGGACCAGACGGCCACCGGGATCGTTGGTGGTTGAAAGGTCCTGATAAGCCGCGGTGTAGCGCGAGAATGTCGTCGCGCCGAGACCGCCCAGGGTGTTCAAGTCGTTAGAGGCAGCACCGACCAGGAAGTTGATGTTATTGAAGGCGTTCAGGAACTCGCCTCTCAACTCGAGGTTGGTGTTTTCCGTAAACTTGATTCTCTTCACGAGGCTCGCGTCTGTACGGAAGAACGATGGTCCGTGCAGCACGAGGTTGGCGTAACCGCAGCCACCGGAGAACGCCTGCACGCAGTTGCCGAAACCTGCCGGAGCAATGAACCGACCAGTCGGAGCGCCTTGCGTGAACGTGCCACCAGCACTGGTTCCACCGGTGGTGCTGAAGCCGATGTTGTTAGCCTTCCAGGTGTTCTGGCGAATGTCCAACGGGAAAATGTAGACGTTTCCGCGATAGACGCCGTCTGCATCCACGTCGCGCCGCACGCCGATCGAGTCTTGCAACTCTTTCTGCGTCATGCCGACGAGTTGGACGTTGCCGAGGTTGAAAGGAGAGCCGCTTTGAATACGAACGTTGCCATTCACGCCCCAGCCACCAACCAGTTTTTCCCTCCATCCATGAACACCGCTCAGCCAGGTTTTGCCCTGTCCGAAAGGCATTTCATAGATGAAGTTCATCTTCACCGCGTGGGCGATGTTGAACGGCGCTTCGCCTTTGCGGAGACGCGGATTCAACAAGTCGTTGGGTTGATCGAACACCACCGAGCTGCTCGCGTATGTGTTGGCCAGCGCCTTACCGAAGGTGTAGCTGCCCTGGAGCAACAAGCCGCGAGACATGCGACGACGGAATTCAAACGTCATCGCGTCGTAGTAGCTCTGCGCGCCGTTATCAACGACGAATGCGCCACCACGCTTGCCGGCATTGATCAGGAACATGTTGTACGGGAAAAGTCCCTGGCCCGTGCAGTTCGCGATCCCGAAGCACGCCTGACCCAGTGGAGTGCGGCGGGCGTCAAAGTTCGTGCTCGAAAGGATTGACGCGAGACTGAGCACACTCGGATTAAGCGGATTCAACGCGGCCAGCACGTTGGCGGCAGAGAAGTTACCCTGAGTCGCCGTCAAACTACCAGCAACGCTGTTGTAGAGCGTATTGCAGTCAGCAGGATTCGCGCATCCGGCGGCGCCAGCCTGCGGCTTGCCCGTAAAGTAGGCGAACAGGATCGGCAGCGGGGACGTGTTCGTTCCCGGGCCCTGATAACGGGCCTGAGCGCCGCGGCCGGCTTTGATGTTCTCGAGCAGGTTGGCCTGGGCCAGAGCAAACTCTTGCAGCAAGCCGTTGTTGCGAACATCCCACTGGGCGCCGTTGCCGTTGAGGTCGTATTGCCTCCAGAGCCGGTGACCACGGTTGCCAACGTAACGAATCTCGATCACGTTGTTCGAATCGAGTTCGCGTTGGATACCGACGGTCCACGATTCAACGTAACCCGTCTTCAGATCCGGTTTGAACGCATTCACGCTGTCGGTAATCAGCCCGCTGTTCGGATAGACCGGCGAATCGGGGAACGCCGGCGGAGCAAACGGTCCCTGCCGGAGATATGAGCCGACCGGCAAATTTCCCAGCGTCAAGCTGCGGTTCGTGGTGATCGTGCCACCCGGGTTGCCGCCCTGAATGTTCTGGAAGACGTTAACGCCTTCGCGAACGCTGGCGATCGAGAAGCCCAGGCGGAGAACAGTCTGGCCCGGCTCACCGAGAATGTGGCTGGCAAAGCTGCTGCCGCGGAAGTTCGGGCTGTAAACCAGGCCGAAGCTCGGCAGGAAAGTACCGAACTCCTGCTCGTAGGCTTTCGTGCCCTTCGGAAACGCCTGGTAGAGCGAATGCGGACCGGTTGCTGCAAACGTACAGGTCGTGCGGTTCGCACAGTTGGGAATGAAGTTGTTGGCACCCGACTCGCCAAACAGATCGGCGTAGGGAACGTTCGAATAAGTGTCGTTCAACGCCTGGATCGGGATTGAACGTTCGAAGCGCAGTCCCAACGTCAACGTGACGTTCGGGCGAACGCGCCAGGTGTCTTGTCCGAACACGCCCCACTCAGTTTGCTGGGCACGACTGATCAGCGAACCGAGGTATTGATATTTCAGCGTGTCTTCGTCCAAACGCGCGTTGGCGTTGATGGCCGATAGACGACCTGCAAGCACCGCATACAGGTTCGCCGCAGCGCCCTGCACGCCGGCGGACTGTAGCGAACTAAAGGCATCGAAGCCGGGCTTGTCCAGCGTGGAACTGGGAACAAACGCGGCGCTCGGAACAACAGTCGTCAACTGCTGCCAGAAGTTGATTCTGGTCACGTTGGCGCCGAAGTTCCACGAGTGGTTCCCCTTCACCCAGTTGAGCGTGTCGTTGAACTGCTTAACTGGAGTGTTGCGTCGCTGTGGGCCAGTGGTGACGGTCGCGCTCGTAATACCGGCCTGGCCGATACCGAGGTTGAAGCCACCCTGGTCCGCAAACTGACCCGCGTTGACTTCCGGGAAGAACAGAACGCTGCCGCCCGTCAAACCGAAGCGAGCCTCGTTGACCATGTTTTGGCTGAGCGTCCAACGCCACGCGGTCGTGTTGGAGAAACGGATGGACGTCTGCGCGCCGTGATTCGCGAATCCCGGGAACGCCGGGTCGACGTTGTTAAGGAAGTCGACGACGCCGCCGAACGACTGATAGTTCCAGATGTTTTCAATGTGATGATTCTTCGTCACGTTGAAGTCGAAACGAACGGTCGGGAAGCGACGAGTTTGTCCGCCGATATTGTTGAACGAAACCTGCTGAACGTTCGGATCGCCGGTGTTGTTGATGGTGAATCCGGAAATCGCGCTACGAATGTTGTTCAGCGTTGCGGCGACGGTCGGATCGGGAGTGCCGAATTGCAGACCTCCGGCAGTGGCCATAGTGAACACGTTAGTCGAACAAGTCTTAGTCGTTAGGGGAGCCGGATTGGGCACGCAAGTTACCAGTGCCGGCGGGTTAAAGTTGTTCGCCGCGATGAAACGGAAAATTCCGGACTGAGCCTCGGTGCTCAGAATAGAACGTGTTCGGAACGTCTTTTCAGGGAGGCGATATTCTTCGTAGTTGAAGAAGAAGAAAGCCTTGTCTTTTCCGTTGAACAATTTCGGAATCGAGATTGGACCACCAATCTTGACGCCTGGTTGATTGAGCAGGATGCGAGCTTGCGGCGCTTTGTGAGTAACCGGATCTGGCGCGCTGTCGCGATTGCTGAACCAATAGTTGGCATTGAGAGCTGGGTTACGGTGATACCAGTAGACACCACCGTGATAGTCGTTACCGCCGCCTTGCGTGACGAACTTGATCTGGACCGCACCTTCCGATGAGCTCTCCGAGCCCGGGGTGGTAGTCGAAACGGTGACCTCACTGATCGCGTCAGTACGGGGGCGAATGTAAGTGAAGAAACCATCGTTGGACTTCAGCAGGTTGTCCTGAACGTTGATGCCGTCCAGAGAAATATTCAACGCGCCCTTGGGAAGTCCATTCACTGACGATTGTCGTGGGCGACCGACGGTCGTGGTACCCGGTAGTGCGAGCACCAGGTCGAGAGCGTCACGTGACGCAGTCGGCAGGTCGGTGATCTGGCGACCCGTCAACGTAGTGCCGACTGTCGCGGATTGAGTTTGCAGCAACTCACCACCGCCCACCACGGTCACGCTTTCGTTGGCCGAGCCGATTTCGAGATCGACATTGATGCTGGAGGGTTTGCCGACGTCGACTTTGATCTCGGTAACGACAGCCTGCTTGAAACCGGCAGCCGTAATAGTAGCGGTGTAGACTCCTGAAACGAGCGAAGGGACGGTAAACGTGCCCTCGCCGTTTGTTTGTGTTGTGTTCTCCTGATTCGTAGCAGCGTTTTTGACTACTACGGTCGCGCCGGCGACGACCGCTCCCTTGGGATCGACGACCGTTCCCGTGATCGAACCAGTAGAACCGCCCTGGCCGAACGCGGATATCCCAGAGAGTGCGATTACCAGGAGTACGAGCAGGTACTTCTGTAAATCGTGTCTCATCACGTAATCCTCCAAAATGGTTTTAGCCCTTGCCCCAGCGAAGGAAGACCTTGCTCAAGCAACTCGTCGTAATGAAAAGAAGCCGAACCAACTACTACTGTGCAGGTATGAATTGGGGTGCCGAGCCTACCGAACTAGGCTTGTCTGCTGCGAAGCAGCAATTGCCGCGCCAGCATTGAGCAATCAGAAAAGCTACGAATTTCCGTAGGCATCGAGGGCGCGAGCGGCGATAGATTACAGTTTTCTGGATTTCTATTCAAATATATGGAACGGGCCTCCGTGTTTTTTCGGGTTTCGGAGCGGTCGATTAGGCTTATTTCACCACTTCGAGCTCGAAGTAAAGCTCCTTGCCACGAAAAATCGTAGACAGGTAAAACTCCCAAAACTTGCGCGTGAAGCGCAGCGCCGGCCAGCGCTGATCGAGGTTCACGACGAACTCGAGTCCGACTGCTCGCCAGAGATTCGCGAGACTGACGTGAGTCGTGATCGGCTTGAGCTCCGTTGTCGTGTAGAACGGAAACGGAGTTTGAGATGGGATGAAGCAGGTGAATGAATAGCTGTTGAAGTGATTGCGATGCGTGGGATCTGTCGCCCAGTCAGGATTTGAATAATGCGGTGTGAGGATCTTCAACTTGCCGCCGGGTTTTGTAATGCGATGTAACTCGGTTACGAAGCCAAGCACATCCGGCACGTGCTCGATCACGTGACGGCAAACGATCTCTTCAAACTGATCGTCGGCGAACGGATAAGGAAACACTCCGAGATCGTGTATGACGTCGGCATGACTGCGCGGATTAGCGTCGATGCCGATCGCGTCGGGAAATTTGTTCTGGCCACAACCGACGTCCAGCACTCGCTTCTCGGAACGGAGGATGGGTTCGGACATGCGATTAGTTTTTGTTCAGCAGCAAAGTCGCGAGACCGTCGAGATCGATTGCGTAAACCGGCACTCGCATCGCCTGGGCCACTTCGTCGAGTCTCATTCCGTCGAGCATGATCTCGTCGTCACTCTTCAACATCTGTTTCGGGATCAAAACAAAGTCGCCACTGACTCGCTCACGCGCGGCCAAGAGATCGCGACCGGTAAGCAAACCCGCGACTGAAACGTCGCCGCCGAAGTAACCATTCTCGACCGGCTCGACGATCAGTTGCGTTTCGAAATGCGAGTTGAACTTCCGGACCAGCTTTCCGAGTACCGGCGCGAAGAGCGTG
>JBKPPP010000057.1:0-10529 GCA_046733615.1 Acidobacteriota bacterium
GAGGTGGTGATTCGCGAAGCACTTCACGGAGAAGACGTCCGTTTTGTTACTCAAACTCGCGCACTGGGAACCGGCGATGCAGTTTTGAGTGCATACCATTGCATGAAGGACTTCACGGGGTTGTCTTTGATCGTTTGGGGAACTCAACCTGTGATTCGTCCGAAAACATTTACACGGGCTGCAAAGCTGGCCCGCCTGTTTGACTCCTATCAGATGGTCCTGCCGACAGCTTTTTTGGAGCATCCCTACGCACCTTTACGACGCAACGAATCTGGGGGGATCGAATCTGCGACTGAAACTCATTTGGAAAATGCGCAAACAGCCGAGTTTGGTGAAACAAACATTGGGCTCTTCATCCTCAAGAACCAAACGATGTTCGAGGTGTTGTTGGACCTCAGGAATCGTTATTGGAACGAAGCTGGAGGCAATTACAAACGCAGTGGCGGTGAGCTGGGTTTTCCTAACGAGCTCATCAGTGCGCTGGCGCTACGTAAGTCAGGCGTGTTTGCGAGTCCTTTCGCAGACCGTCGGGAAGAACAAGGCATCAAGCGATTCGCAGACGTATCACGTTGTGAAAGATTCATTTCCGAACTGGAACAAGAAGAACAGACCGCAGGACGCGTAAATGGCAACGACCGTTAATGGCGCCCGCACGCCGGCGAAACCAATCTCAAATTTGCGCTGGTGGATTGGCGGGTTGCTGTTTGCTTCTACGGTCATCAACTACATCGACCGGCAGACACTCTCGGTTCTGGCTCCTTACCTCAAGCAGCAGTACGAGTGGAACAACCAAAACTTCGCGCTAATAGTGATCGCGTTTCGAGTTGCGTATTCGGTTGGACAAACTGTCGCTGGTCGTTTGATTGATCGCATTGGAACGCGCAAGGGTCTGACGATCACCGTGATCTGGTACTCGATCGCAGCCATGCTGACGTCGCTCGCCGGTGGGCTGCGCAGCTTTGCATTCTTTCGCTTCTTACTCGGCGCGGGCGAGTCCGCCAACTGGCCTGCGGCAACAAAAGCAGTGGCCGAGTGGTTCCCGAAGAAAGAACGTGGTTGGGCTGTCGCGCTCTTTGATAGTGGCTCTTCGATCGGGGGAGCTATCGCACCGCTACTCGTAATCGGCTTGTACAAATACTTCGGCGGCTGGCGCCCAGCGTTTGTTATTACAGGGACGCTCGGATTTTTGTGGCTGGGTGCCTGGCGAATGCTCTATCACCCGCCAGAGTCGCACCCGCGAATTACCGACGCGGAACGCGAGATGATCCTGCGAGATCGAAACGAATTGGACCAGGAGGACCAACATACTAACCACCAAACCAAATGGCGAGATCTCATTAAACTGCCGCAGACGTGGGCTGTCATCGCGGCGCGTACAATGACGGATCCGGTCTGGTTTTTTATTACCGACTGGTTCGCCATCTACCTCGTAAGCAAAGGAATCAATCCCGAACAGGGGTTGCTTGCGTTCTGGATTCCCTTTGTTGCTGCTGATCTCGGCAATTTCTTCGGCGGCGGAATCTCGAGCTGGTTGATTCGTCGCGGGTGGCCGGTTATCAAGGCGCGCAAGGCTGTGGTGGTATTTGGTGGACTGGGCATGACTCTTCTGATCCCGACGATTTTTACCTCAAGCTTGCTGGCACTCGCCGGTCTTTTTGCGGTCTCCACGTTTGCCTATGCAAGCTTTTCGACGATGGCCCTTGTACTTCCATCCGATCTTTATCGAAGCGAATCCGTTGCGACTGTCAGCGGCATGAGTGGCACCGGGGCCGGGTTGGGGACAATCCTTTCCACGTTTCTCATCGGTTATGTTTCCGATCACTATTCTTTTGAACCGATATTGATTACGGCGAGCTTCGTTCCCTTGATCGGGATGATCTTAGTTCTAATATTAATTCGTGCGAGAGACCCAAATTATGCGCAGACGTAGTTTTATTAAAGCTGGAGCTGCCTTCACAGTCGGCAGTGCTTTGCCACGCTCCAATGCTCAGGAAGTGCCCACACACAACTGGGAGAACTATGACTTTGGCCCAGGTCCGCAGGTCACGGATCGTTTGAACCAGGGACCGTTTGGGATTGAGCAGGACGGCGGCTGGTATACCGTTCTCGTAACTTCGCAATCTACAAAACCGGTCAAGAATTATGGCCTCGGTCTGATAGGTTACACGTGGGAAGAAGGCGGTCCTTCGTTGGCCGCTCGTGCTGGCAGAGAAACACTCGAGCAGCACGTTGAGAAAATGGCATCGCTCCCATTCGTCGATCTGCTTTACATCCGCTGTAATTGGCGTGATGTTCAGACCGCACCCGGCAAACTAAACCTGCACCCCGTTTTCAAGTTGACCTTCGACGCTGCCAAAACTCATGGCTTGCGTGTCGCCTTTCGCATTCAGATGTCGAACACGGAAGGTCAACCTGGTCGACTTGCTCTGCCGGATTTTCTGCAAAAACAAGTTCCGCTGGTGAAGATTGGGAAGACCTATGGCGCGAAAGAAGACTTCGTAGAACCTCGATACGACCATCCCAACTTTCAACGCGCCTTCAAAGAGCTGAACGAGCTTTTGGTGCGTGAGTTTGATGACAGCCCGCAGATGGAATTTGTCGATCTCATGATGTACGGCTTCTGGGGTGAAGGTCACACCAGCAATCTTCCCCATCCGTTCCCGGACTACTTGACTGCGTCAAAAACATTTCTGGAACTGACGAAACTTCAGTTGGATCTGTGGAAAAACGTACCGCTGGCAGTCAATACTCAACCTGACATCAGCAGTGTCGGCAACCGCGAAGTGCAGGACCTTTGTGTGCGGGCCGGTTGCTGGCTGCGCTCAGACAGTATCGTTATTGAGGAACCAATTCAGATCGAAGAACTGGCGAACCGGCCGCCGTGGTTAGCAACGATCATGGAGGATGGCTACTACCGGCAATACAAGGTCGATCCGAAATATCTTCCGGTTGATCAGGGCGGAATCAATGTACTCGAAAACTGGATGCTGCATACGATCGATCTGGGTGCGAACTACTGGTCGCTGTGGACGGAGTCTGACAATCTTCGCCGCTATTATGAGCAATATCCGAATGGCTTCGACACGTTGCGTGGCCGGCTTGGTTATCGCGTCAGACCATCATGGATCTGGCAACGAAAGCGATATGGCACCGACGAGATCATTGTCGCCGTTTCAAATGATGGTGTAGCGGGTGTCCCCGGAGTGCTGCGCTTGCGCCTCGAAACTCTCGACGCGAAAACTCAACTCAGCGGATCGCTTGATGCCGGTCATCCACACGCCGGCAAAATAAGGCAAGCATCATTTCTCTTACCAAAGAACAGCGACGGACTAACGCTGAAGATCAGCGCGGAGATTGAAACCAAAGGGGGCATACGACGTCCGGTCCACTGGGCCACGGCGCAACCCACGAATTCGGACGGTTCCATCAGCTTTCAGTTACTGCGGCGTAATGATCCGAAGTGGAGAAAGGGTGTTTGAGCACTTCATGAGCTATTCGATCGGCATCGATCTGGGTGGAACCAATATTAAGACCGTTGTGATTTCTAATGACGGCAACGTGCTTGACTATCTGACCTGTGATACGGCCGACGCGGAAGGTTCATGGGCCCAGACGATTAAACAAACTGTCGATCTAATCCAAAACGAGCGCGGTCAGCCACCTTGTCACATTGGTCTCGCCGCGCCCGGCCTGGCGGCGAGGGACAGTCGATCGATTGCTTACATGCAGGGTCGACTTCAGGGTCTCCAGGGATTGGTGTGGCAGGATTTTTTGAAATGTTCATCGCCAGTGGTTGTGCAGAACGATGCACATGCGGCGTTGCTTGGTGAAGTTTGGCAAGGAGCTGCAAAGGGTTATCGCAACGTTATTCTGCTGACACTGGGAACAGGTGTTGGAGGAGCGGTGCTTGTCGATGGCCGGTTAATCAAAGGTCAGATCGGACGCGCCGGTCACTTGGGCCACGTCACAGTTAACTCGGACGGCGATCCCGACATCGTGAACACGCCGGGCAGTCTCGAGCAGATGATTGGCAACTACGATATTTCCCAGCGCTCGGGAGGTCGATTCAACTCCACCCGTAAACTTGTTGAAGCGCATCTTCGTGGCGATAGTGAGGCAACAAGAATTTGGCTTCGTTCGATCTTCCATTTGGCGGCTGCTATCAGTTCATTCATAAATGCCTTTGATCCCGAGATCGTTATTATCGGCGGCGGCATAGCTCAGGCGGGCCCGGCTCTGTTTGATCCACTGCGCGAGCAACTGGATCGATTTGAGTGGCGGCCAATGGGCCATCAGGTCGAGGTCATGCCCGCAGCACTCGGCGAGAAAGCGGGCGCGATCGGTGCCGCGTACTATGCGCTTCGTGAAGCTCACAACTAAACTCTTGTCTATGCCCGCTGGTTACGCGTAAGTTACAAATGAAAGTAAACGAAAGCACGCGATGCTGAACGTCGAACGAAAATCCTTGAGCTGCTCGAGAAGAACGGTCAGGTAGCTATGCATCGATCTGCGACGAACTTTTGCTTCGAAGATTCGACTGTCGAGGAGATCTCAAGAGCTAAAAACCCAGATTTGCTCTCGCGTCAGTTACGAAAGGCAGACGTCTAATTCATGACAAACTTCAATTGGTTGCTGGATGGCAGCATCGTCGGTTTGTACCTCCTGATGACGATGATCGCGGGATTGATGGTCAGAAAGTATGTCGGCAACGTCGAAGACTTTTTGGTTGCGGGCCGGGAGATGGACGTCTATCTCGGAATCGCCTCCCTTGCTGCGACTGAGTTTGGCATTGTCACGTGCATGTACACCGCCCAGAATGGGTACGAGAAAGGATTTGCGGGCGCCACGCCAGGCATATTGATGGCATTCGCGATGGCGGGAGTCGGCTTGACTGGCTTCGTAATTAAACCGTTGCGCGATTCGGGTGTCATCACGATTCCGGAGTTGCTCGAACAGCGTTTCGGCGGACGCATTCGCTGGGCTGCCGGAGTCGTGATCGTGCTCGGCGGACTGCTCAACATGGGCGTGTTCCTCAGAACTGGTGGTCAATTCTTGGTGCTCGTCGCCGGATTAAATGTCCGCTATCTGGAGATCATGATGACGGCGCTGCTCGTGGGAGTAGCCGTCTACACGATCCTCGGCGGCATGCTGTCGGTGCTGGTTACTGACTTTCTGCAATTCGTGGTGATGAGCGCCGGGTTGATCATGGTGACGATCCTGATCCTGATGAATGTTGGTTGGGAAAAACTAGTCACAACTGTTGAGACACATTACGGCGCGGGCGGTTTTAATCCTTTTGTGAATCCAACGATGGGCTGGCAGTACGTGCTATTCAATCTCATGTTGAATACAGCAGCCGTGCTCACTTGGCAGACGATCATTGCCCGCGTGCTGGCGGCGAAGGACACAGGCACAGGTCGCAAGGTCTACACTCGGACCAGCTTCTTCTTCGTATGTCGTTTTCTGATTCCGGGTATCTGGGGCATCGCGGCTCTTGCTACGCTTGGTCCGGTCGCAAACACACTCGAAGCAATGCCCAATTATTTGAGTACGGCTGTGCCTGCGGGATTGATGGGAATTCTGATCGCTGCAATGTTGGCAGCGGATATGTCGACGGATTCCTCGTACATGTTGACGTGGTGCAGTGTCATCTACAACGACATCCTGGCGCCATTTCGAAAAAAGCCCTTGTCGGCGCGGAAAGGGTTATTTTGGAACCGGACCATCATCGCGCTCATCGGCATCTTCCTGCTGCTTTACGGTCTCTGGTACCCGCTGAAAGGCGATCTTTGGACTTACCTGGGCGTGACGGGAACGATCTACCTGGCAAGTATCTCTGTCCTTCTCATCGCGTGCTGTTACTGGCGCAGAGCAAACAGTTGGGGCGCTGGAGCTTCGATCATCGTGAGCGCGGTCATTCCCGTCGCGTATCTGGTGATGGAACAGTTACCCTCCACGGCAACTCTCGCGAAATCTATCGGTCCGTATTATTCGGGAATTGCCACATACGTTCTGTCTGGAACAGCAATGATTCTCGGGTCCGCACTCAAGCCCCACAGCCGCTCAGAAGGGAGACCGGCGTAATGTCTAATCACTGGTTTTGGTGGGCTCTCACTATGGTGTGCGTGATCTGGTATTCAACCATAACTGTGTACGTCGCCATCAAGGGCGCGAACGACATCAAACAAATGCTTGCTCGCCTCGGGACAGTTAAGGAAGATGCTGAGAAGTAGGTCACAGATCCAAACTGCTGGAGGCCGGTTTTTATGCTCGTCTGCGCATGGCAGACGTACCGGGTCGAGTTGATGCTCGCGACGTTCAGCGTTTGGCCCAGGAAATTTACCGTGCGACGAGTTGTTCGTTGCGAGTCTTCCCGACATCTCGCCGTGGAGGCGCAATGATCCGAATTGCCCTGGTTGGCTGTGGTGAACATTCGCGGGCGAGCCATGCCGCTCCGCTCGCGCGATTCGCTGCCACACACCCGAATGAAATCACCTTGGTAGCGGCATGCGATCTAAACGGAGAAAGAGCAGCCGAGTTCTGTCATTCGTTCGGTTTTGGTGAGGCTTATGAAGATCTCGACCGGATGTTGGAAGTTGAGAAGCCTGATGCGTGTGTGTCTGTGATGCCGATGGAGAAGATCGGTGAGGTGAGTATCAAACTTCTCGAGCGCGGGATTCCCTGCGTGATCGAAAAGCCGCTGGGAACTTCTCTGGACGCCGTTGAGCGACTGGCCGACGTGGCGCGCGAAACGCGAACTCCACACATGGTCTCGGTTAACCGCCGCTTTATGCCGTATCTAAATCAAGCACGTTCATGGATGCAGCAACATGGACCACTGCGCTATGTGCGGGCGTCACAAATTCGTCACCAGCGAAGCGAGCCGGACTTTATTTGGTCGACAGCCATTCACGTGATTGACGCTTTGCGATATATCACCGGCGACATCGAGAAGTTTGATGTGACCGTGCCGGCGGCAACGAGCAACGCCAAGTGGTATTTCATCTCGTTAGGATTCGAGAGTGGAACAACGGGCCAGGTCGAAATCCTTCCAACGGCGGGGATGATCGAAGAGTCGTACGAGTTGTTTGGCGAAGGCTGTCGTGCTCGTGTGACTGCTGGTTCAGGCACACAACGTTCGCTCGAGTGTTGGGAAGGAGGCCAACAGGTTATTGCGTCGCACGCTACCGGCGACGAACCTGAAGATCTTCGGAACGGCGCTTACCAGGAAGTGGAAGAGTTTGTTCGTGCTCTGCGAACAGGGGTTCGCCCGCAGCCCTCCATTGACGACATCTTGCCCTCAGCGCAAATCAGTTTTGCAATCGCTGATCTGGTAGGTAATTCGCAGCCTAACTATCGATGAAACTTCCGTCTCTTCTCATCCTGGCGATCACGCTACTGCTGTTTCCTGTCTCAGCACAGGAGCAAAAGGGTACGGGCGGAAGTACGTTCGCCAAAAACGACATCACCTATTCCACTGCCGTGGTTACTCCTCACGTACCCTGGGCTACAAAGCTGCCGCAGGGTCCGGTTAAGGGTTTCTTTATCCCCTCTATTCAATACGGAAGGGACATGGTTGAGCTGATGCAACGGCTCGCCCTGGATCCGACCACGGACTCAATCGATAGCAGTTGGGACATCAACTGTTGGGGCATAGGCGATTACTACGGTCATGAATATCGCGGCGATCGCGATGACTTTCGCACTGTGTATGGCTACGTTGAAAAAGATCTGACGGCAAACGCGCGCTACGAGGTGATGTTGATTCCAGGCATAAACGGATGGTCGCGCATGACACGTGCAACACGCGATGCGATTTTGCGGCGAGTGCAAGAGGGTGCCGGTCTCGTGCTTTTGCACCCGTTCGTCGGCGATGTAAAGGGGCATCCGTTCAAAGGAGACGAACCGGTTGGCGACGAGCGTATCTGGGAGATCTCTCCGCTCGTGGGGGTTGCGGATGATACCGTGAACGAGCGCGGATACCCTGAAGTCAATCGTGATGCGGTTACAAAAGGCAAATGGGAGCTTGGCGATCCTCATTTCATCACCGAAGGACTGCCGCTCGAACTTCTGCCGGAAGGAACGATTGGAGGATCTTTTTATCGATACAAATCAAGGGGCGACGTCCTGATCAAATCGGGAGTTCATCCGATAATGAGTGTGAGCAACTACGGTAAAGGACGGGTCGTCGCCATGGCCTACGTCGAGGAGGGTTTCACTCCTCAAAGCATCAATTCAACCGAAGACAGAATCTACTGGGACTACTGGGAATACCAGTACTCATTGCTTGCGCGCGCTGTGCTTTGGGCGGCTGGAAGAGTTACCCCAGTTCGCATTCAGTCGCTGACCGCAAGCGAAGATGGATTAAAGCTGTCGCTCAACGCGTCGGGCCAGCAAGCCGTACGAATCGAAGTGAACGGCCGAAACGAATTTGGTCAAGCGCTCGGTTCCACGGCTCTCGAAAAGGTTCTGAACTCCGGTTCAAATGCAATCAGCATCGCCGCATCGAAACTGCAACCTTCTTTTGGTTGGCCCGGGGGTCGACAAATCTTCAACGTCATTATTCACGACGCGAATCACAACTCAACGCTTAACTGGGGCGCGGCAACGTTCACCACGCCAAAGCGCGCCATGATGACCAGCACTAAGACCGCTGTCGACGTTTACAAGCGTGGTGAGACCCTGAGTGCGGTATTGCGAGCGTCCGGGAACCTGAATGGATTGCAAATGCGAATGCAGGTCTGGGACGACCTGGGACGGTTGCTCGGCAATCTCTCCGCTCCCGCTCGCGGTGAGCGGACCTTCACCTTTCCGCTCAATGACTTTCTCGGGAAGTTCGCATTGGTTCGAGGTGAACTGGTTGACGGTCGCGGCGCGATCGTCGATCAACTGCGCGCCAAACCTGCGATGGTGGTCCAGGAAAAACGACGGCCAAAGGAATACACGGCGCTCGTTTCATTTGGCGGCACAAAACACTATTTGCAAGACGCGCAGATGAAGGTGGTCCGTGCCGCCGCCGCTGATACTGGCTTCACGTGGTCAAATGACGTGGATAATTCTCTGAACATTCCGCGCGGCACGTTTGGAGTTTATTGGTACGACCGTGGACCAACGACGCCCGAGGCGATGGAGCGCGCGATTGCCGACTATCACAAGACAGGCGACTTCGAAGCACTCGGCTACCTCACGAAAAAAGAACTGTACAAACGGACAGGAGATAAGAAGTTTCTCCAGCGAACGCCTTCATTCAACGATCCGGCTGTGTTGAATAACCTTGCCGACATCGTTCGTGCCTCCGCTCGTAACAAGGCGCGGTACAACATGGACTACTACTTCGTTGGCGACGAAGGCTCACTGACTTCATACGGCGACGCTGTCGACTTCGACTGGAATCCACATACTCTCGCGGATTTCCGTATCTGGTTGCGGCAGCAGTACGGAAGTCTCACTGCGCTCAACGACGAGTGGCGCACGAGTTTTGGGGATTGGAATTCTGTTGTCCCGTACACGACAGAGGAAGCCCGGAAGGCGCGCAACTTTGCTCCCTGGGCCGATCACCGAACGTTCATGGAGATCACGTTCGCGAGAGCTTATCGAACAGCTCGCGACGCCGCGGTCGAGGGAGATCCCGACGCCCATATTGCAGTCTCCGGCACACAGGCAACGAATGCTTACAACGGGGCCGACTGGTCGCGGCTCGATCGCGTGATCGACGACTTTCTTTCCTACGACGGCGGTAATCAATGGGACATGCATCGCTCCTTCGCCAAGCCCGACGCAATGATTGGCTTTTGGACCGGATATGGATCGCATGGGCTAGCAGTACAAAACGCCATTTGGACCGCGGCCATTCATAACGTCCTGCATCCGAATGTATTTTGGATGTACTCGTTTATAAATCCGGATTTCACCCACTCGGCATCTGCGCGCGACATGGGAAAGGCTTTCAGCTCGTTGCGATCCGAGGGCGTTGGCAAGCTGTTGATGGAGTCAGTTCGGCAACAAGACGGCATTGCGCTGTATTACTCAATGCCATCAATTCATGCCGCCGGCATTCTTGGTTATCACCAGCGCAGCAGCGACGATGACGACGAAGTTGCAGATAAAGCTCGTCTCAGCTTCGCAGCGAATCGCGACGGCTGGGTCAGGACGATTAAGGATCTCGGCCTACAGTTTGATTTCGTGTCATCGGAAGATATGGCAGCGAGCGGGATCGCGAACGACAAATACAAAGTCCTCATCCTTCCACTCGCGTTCGCTCTCTCGAACGAAGAAGTTCAGCAGCTTGAGCAGTTCGTGGAACATGGTGGTGTGGTCATTGCCGACGCAGCACCCGGGTGGCTGGATCAACACTGTGCGTGGCAAAAGAATGACAGATTAAACAAGCTGTTTGGCATTGCCCGAGTCGATTCAGACAAGCGCGAGTTGAAACTGGCTTCCGGTGAAGTTCGCACCTCGACGCAGGGAAGTGAATGGGGCCTGCCGCGGGAGCTTTCAGGCTTACGTATCGCGGAGCCTGACGTGAAACC